>JAFEDX010000014.1 GCA_018241365.1 Pseudomonadota bacterium | reverse complement strand
GTCACAGGTTCGATCCCTGTACCGCCCACCAGCATATGCTGGAGCCCTTGTCCCACCGGGGCTCCAGCCCTTCCGAACACTCACGTAAGCCCGGCGCTACGACGAGTGCTACGGAAAATGCTACGACGCAGAGGCAACACACCGGCACCCCGTTAGCCGGGGTCTGGTTCTGCGCGTGCTTGGGCAAACGTTGGCGGTTGCCTGCGCAGCGATGCCGCTGCCCAGCAGGGACGCTTGACGCGTTCGCTCTACGCCCCCTGACGAGGCTCCATGGCCTCGACGGCTACACCTCGGCGTGCTCAGTCAGGCGGCATCGCGCGACAAGGCTTCGATGGCCGCTCGCGCCAAAAAGCCGGAACGACTCTCGCCATGCTGCCGCGCATGCCGGTCAATGGTGTCCAACAGGCGATCCGGCAACGTGATGTTGACGCGCGTTGCCTTGCTGCTCAGCTTGGCGATGTCCACCTCCACCACGCCCCACGTCCAGCCGCGCCACTCCTTGCGACGACGCAGCTTCTCCAGCGCAGTCGGAGCCACCGGAGCCTTGCCCGCGTCGGCAGCATCTTCCAGGTACAGCAGGATCGCCTCCTCCGCGTTCGCAATGGCCTCGTCTAGCGTGTCGCCCGCCGAAAAGCACCCCGGCAGGTCGGGCACGACGACGCCGTAAGCGTGCTTGCCGTCGCCGAGTTCGATTGCAATGGGATAACGCATGCTGCCTCCTACAAACCTGCCTGCTTGCGAATCGCCGCGACCAGTCCCTTTCCGAGTTCCTTTTTCGGATGCGGAATGATCACAGTGACGTTCGCCTTGTTGCGGTACTTGTGATGACTTCCACGCACGGACACCAGCGCGAATCCGTTCGCCTTCAGCTCCCTAATCAGGTCCGCGCTCGTCATGTGTGTATTATACACACCCTATCCACTCGGGCAACAGTGACGCGTCCGAATCGGTGCACCCGCTCGGTCATTCTGTCTCGTGTTCGATCGACCTCCCACACCCTTGGCGCTGCAAGGTGCTACGACAAATCTGCTACGGTTTGCTACGATGCCGCATCTGCCGGCGTCACAAGTGTTTGGAATAACTGAATTGGTGGGGAGGGAGGCAATCCCTGTACCGCCCACCAATATTTCAACGACTTGAGTTCAGGCCAGCAGGCCAGCACGGGGAAAGTACGGCAAACCGCGCTGCGAAACAGCGCGGTTTTTTCGTTTCCAGAGCGGCAAAATCACCCATCTTGCGCTTCGCGGAAAAGGCCAAGGCTGGTGTGGGTTAGAAAAACGCCTGCAGGAACGCGTAGGCCACCACGCACATGGCGATGATGAGCGGTATCAGGATCATCAAGCCCAGCAGCGAGACGACGCCCAAGAAAAACCGCGTGCTGAGCGGCATCTTGTATTTCCATTCCAGCCGAAAGCCCGGCTCGTGCGGTTCGTCAGTGCGCCGCACTCGTGGGACGGGATTCCGCGCCCGCTTGGAGTGATCGGCCAGCCATTCGCGGAGGCGCAGTGTAGTGGTGTTCATTTGCTGTCAACCTTACAGGCTCCCATGGATCCATCGCTATTGAAATTCCTGCAAGTGAACGTGAACTGACGTCTCGCGCGCATGACTTCCAGTTCGGGGCCGTCATAGTAGTCGAAAGTGGCAACGTAACGCGTACCCGCCTTGTCTTGGATGGACACGATGCGTTCTATGGGATCGGACGTCATTCCCATGATTCGGCCGCGCAGTCTGAAGAATGCCAATGCGTACTTTTTCTTGAACGCATCGGGGTCATTCGCATACTGAGCCGCCAAACTCTCGAATGTTACGGTTTGCGGTCCGAAGAGTGGGCGCGGGCCGCTTATCTCTATCATGCCGCTTTTCCGTTCTTCTTCATCGGCTTCCTTGTTTGCAACAGCTAGTTCCTTGTCAAACTCTACATGCGACTCCGGGGCATCCGCACTCGCCGCGAGCTGCGGTTGTTCGGCCGAGACTTTGGCGCTGGCGGCCACGGCGACCGAATGGATTTGTGGCAGCTTTTTTTGTTGGTTGCCACGAGCGTCTGGCGATCCAAACATCCATGAGTAAATAAAAAGCCCCGCGATGGCTACACCAACGCCGACACCGATCTTTTCGATGACGCTTAGTTTCCTTGGCGATTTTTTGGCTTCATTCTGCATCTCCGCCCCCTTCGTGGTGCGCCATTTTTGAAGCATACTGCGCGTTGTGACGCGGTTTGCCTAGGCGTGGTGCCTACAGCAACGCATCATCCTCGGCGCCCGCCAACTGTTCGCGTAGTTCGGCCAGTACCGCTGACCTGTGGCGGCTTTTGTAGTCACTCAGGCGGTGAGTCTCGGATCGATGGTAGCGGTTTCGATTCAGTTCCGACGGGCCTCGGCTGGTGGTTGGTAGTGGTGCGCACTGTGCGATCGCTGCTCGTTGTAAAACCGCCTCCAGCGCCCGATCAGGATCTTGGCTTCGGCCAGCGTGCGTAACCACTCGCGGTTGAACAGTTCGTCGCACAGTTTGCCATTGAAGCTCTCGACTAAGCCGTCCTAGCCGCGGCGTGTCCGGCTACATGGCAACGTCTTTCAGCGCACGCTTCAACTCGCGGCGCAGTGCGCCCACGGTGACGGGCGCAGCATCGGCATTGATCGCGGCACGCAACGCCTCATTGATCGCAGTCTGATACCCGCGCCCTTCCTGTTCCGCACGTGAGCGGAAGGCGTCAATCACGTCGTTGTCCAACATGATCGTGATGCGGGTCTTGCCCTTCATCTCCGCTTGCAGCTTCACCAGGTGCGGCACATCCTTCGCGCGCTTGGCCTTGCTGAAATCGTATTCACTTCGCATAGCTTCGTTCCTCTTTGACGGTTGCGCGTCGCGCTGAAATCAGCCGCACGTTGTCGCCGCGCAACGTGTAGACCACGGTCAGCAGATGCCCGGCAGCGCTCAACCCCCAGCAGCACCCAGCGCGGTTCGCCTTCCGCCATGCCGTCCTCTTGCGCCAGCGCATGCGGATCAAGCAATGCCGTCGCGGCCTCCTCGAAGCCCACACCATGCTTGCGTGCATTCGCTGCGGACTTTTTCGGGTCGCATTCAATCGTGGGTTCAATATGCATATTTTATGCATCCATTGCAAGTTACAGGATCAGCTTGGCCAGCGCGGCGGCGGCTTGAACCTGCAGCAAGTGTCCATAGTGCCGCCCGATCATGGCGACCATAAATTGCATATCCGGCAAAAGGCCGGCTGCAAGAGCCGGCCTTTTTCGTGCTGCTGCAGGGCTATTACGGCTTCGTGGGCAGGATTTTCCAGTCGAAGCGGTAGTCCCACTTGTCGTAATAGAGGTTGCCGCCATCCCACTCGACTTCGCCACGTTGTGAGTCGACGGTATCGGAGCGAAAGTGTTGCTTGGCCGGCACGAACGCCTGCGAGAAATCGTCGTTGAAGGCGATGCGGTAATTGTCGAGCCCGCCGAGGTAGAACCATTTCAACGCCGGATCGTCCGAGGCGAGCCGCCCGTAGGTGACGTCCACGGGAATCCATCCGTACGGCGCGAGGTAAATCGCGGCCCAATCGTGGATGTCGTCGTATTTGCCGTCCGTGAAGGTCCAGCCCGACTGCCAGCGCGCCGGGATGCCGTTCATGCGCATCAGCGTGATCAGCAGCAGGGTTTGCTCGCCGCAATCGCCATGCCCCGCGCGCAGGGTGTATGCGCTCAAGTCGGGGATGGTCGAATATTCGCGCGCACCGGCCCACGGGACTTCGTCCACCGCGGCAAAGATGCGTCGCGCAATTTCGTACGGATTGGTCGCATCGCCCACCACCTGTTTCGAGAACACGCGCAGCGGTTCGGTGAACACGACGTGCGGTGCGCGCTCGGATACGAACGGCGCCAGTTCAGGCGTGATCTTCGCCGTCGTCACCTTTGACGGATCGATCGCGTGGTATTGCGCGTAGAGCGTGACTTCGTAGGTGATCGAAAACACCGTCGGTTTGCCGGCTTGCGCGGGCTGCTCCAGATGGACAGTGCGTTGCAACGCCGATTCCGGCGCGATTTCGTGCGCGGATGGCTGGCTGGAAACAAACTCGATGTCTTCCTGCTGGCCGGTGTCGGCACGCGGATACGGAATCCACGCACGCACCATCTTGCCAGCTGGCACGGCGTCGGCCTGCACCGTCAGCGTTTGCGTCACCCGCACCCGTTTGGGCAGCACGCTGGTCTTGCCGGTCGCGCGAGCAGCCGCGATCACCTTGCGGTCAAAATCGATGTAGTTGTCGTTGACTTCCTTCGGCAGCCCGCTGTCCACGTACTGCGTGCCGCCCTTCTGCCGCGCGACAGCCACAGCGCTCAGGTGAAACAGATTGGATGGCGCACGGTCGAAGTACACGCGCTTGCCATCGATGTCCATGTGTTCAAACATCCCGTGCGCGTCCCAGCGTGCGAATTCCGCACCGGTGAGATCGGGAATCCGCTGGCGAAGTTTTGCCTCGACCTGGTCGGCGGTCAGGTCGAAGTCGAGGCGCATGCGCCGCATGCGTTGGCGCTGGAATTCGAAGGCACGGCGCGCATCCGGCGATAAACCAGATTCTTTCAGCGCCTCATCGATGCGGGCGTCGGCGGCCTGGAACTGTCCGGCCGTGACCAGCTCGATTACCGCGGCCAGGTCGCGATTGCCCGGATCAACGGGCGGAATGCCGGAAGCCACCCCGAGCAGAGGCAACCCGCCCGACAGCATCGCGATCAGGCCCAACATGCACCAGCGGCTACGCACGCGTGCACACGCGTTCACGGGCCGGCACCGACGGGCTTCGGCGCCAACAACGCCTTCAGGTAATCGGGTTTGCCCTGCTCACGCACAAGGTGCGGGAATTTCAGGCCGCCGTCGTAATGGATCGTGTACACCGCGATTTCGCCATCATTGCGCGCGCGCACCTGCAGGGGCGCGTGGCTTTGCCGCGCTTGCGCGATCGCATCCCACAACACCTTGGCGCTGTACGGCTGGTCGTCGATGGAAACCAGCTGCATGCCGGGCGCCAAGCCAGCCTTGAACGCCGGACCTTGCCACAGTACGTCCTCGATCCTGCCGCGATCACTGATGAACAGGCCTGCTGAAAACATCGCGTTGGTGCCCCTGCCCTCCAGCTCGCCGTTGCCGACGTTTTCCAGCGCCTTCTGGTACTCGGAAGGCTGGTCGGTATAAACGAGCTTCCAGCCGCTGGCCGTGATGCCCGAAAGCAGCGGCACCGCATCGCCCGTGCCATCGACCCAGGTGTGCAGGAAGGTCGCCCAGTCGTACGGCTGCACCTTGTCCAGCGCCTTTACCATATCCTCGAATTCATAGGTGTGGGTGACGAAACTGCCGTTGTCCACGCCGAAGAAATCGCGCGCGAAATCGTCGATGGAACGCTTGCCGTGGCTCAACGTGCGGATCTGCATGTCCACCGCCAGCCACAGCAACTCGCCTTCGGGATAGAAATCATTCTGCCGGCGCCAGTTGGCCCACGCCTTGGGCGCGCTGTAATCCACCGCAATGGTGGTATCGACCAGCGGCCGCCACGCGCGACCGGTGCGGTGCGCCATCACTGCCGCACGATAGGCCAGCACGTCGCGCCAGGTTTCCGGCGACCACAGTCCGCTGCGCACGGTCAGCGTGTCGCCCAGATACACCGTCAATCCTTCGTAAACCCACAGCAGCTTCGGTTTCTCGGGTTGCTCGAAATCCGGTTGCCACAAGCCTCTCGGACGCATGAACTTGCCGTTCCACGAATGCGTGTATTCGTGCGGAAGCAGCGAGGCGTCGAGCATGAAATGCGCGGGATCGGCGAACATCTTCGAACCGCTACGCGCCTTGTCGTCGCTCGACTGATGGTGCTCAAGGCCACCGACGGCGGTGTGGTCGCTAAGGGTCAGCAACAGGTGGTAGCTGTCGTAGTGGTGCGAATGGAACAGCGCCTGCGCCTGCTCGATCAGGTTGTCGAAACCGGCGTTCTGCCGATCGGTAATCGCGATGGCCGCAGCGCTGTCGCCGACCATGTCGAGGTAGCGATGCACCGACGAACCTTTCGGCGTCAGGTCGATCTGGCGGAAATATTTTCCGGCGATCACCGGCGAATCGACCAACGTGTTGAACGGTACCGGCTTGAACGCAATGCTTTCGCCATCGCGCCGGGCCGTCTGCAGCGCACTGCCGTATTGCCAATCAGCGGGAACCACCAGCGTCGGCTGGAACATCTGGTCCTTGGTCGGGATGCCGGCGCGGTACAGCGCGACGTGGTCCCAGGTCAGGTCGATGAGATTCGTCGTCACGCGGTCGCTGGAAGGAAACTCGAAACGGATGTCGAGCTGGTGCGCGTCCGCCGGAATGTCGAGATGGAACGTGAAGCGATCCAGTTCGTCGCGCTGCCACGCCAAGCGCTTGCCGTTGGCCGAGAACTCGAAGCCCATGACATCGCCGATCGGGCCATCCGGCGAATGGTCGCCGGGAATCCACTTCGGGTAATACAGCGTCAATGGCCCGGGCGCGACCGGCATCACCTCGTCCACGTACAGCAGCTTCTGGCCGGGATCGGGCAGGCTCACCGTCAGGGCGACAGGACCGGGAGCCGGTCCGGGGTTCTCCGCAGCCAGACACGACCCCGACGCGGCCAGCGCGAACACGCAAACAAGCCATGGCAATCGTTTCATGCTTCCCTCCCAATCAAGCCGATCTGTTCGAAGTGGCTGTTGTGGAAAATCAGGCCATGGAGGGCCGTTCTGATCTTCACGAACATGGAACGGCTCCGCTGGTCGTCGCTTCCGACGTGCCGCGATCAGGGATGATCGCCCAAAATTTTTCTCTGCCGCCACATCCACAGGTAGTACAGCGGCAAGCCGATCAGCGTGATCAGGATGCTGGCCATGGTGGGCCAGAACTGCGCGTAGAGCGCATTCGCGACCACCACGAAGGTGGCCAGCACGAACAGTGCCGGTATCACCGGATAGCCAAACGTGCGATACGGTCGCAGAACCTCCGGCCGGGTCCGACGCAGGATGAACAGGCCGATCACGCACAGCGCGAGGAATGGCCAGATGCCCAGCACGTAGGCTTCGGCAAGCTGCATGAAGTCGCGCAGCAACACGTACACCACCGCGATCACGACGATGAATGCGATCGCGACATACGGCGTCTCGTACTTTGGATGGATCTTGCCGACGGTGCGGAAGAACAGGCCATCCTCCGCCATCGCGAAGAACACCCGCGGGGTCGAGAGGATGCTGCCGTTCAGGGTGCCGAATACCGACAGCATCACCAGCGCGCCGATCAGCGAAACCCCGGCACGCCCGAGCACCACCGTCGCGGCGTCGGTGGCGACGGATTTGGATGCGGCGAGTTGCGGCACCGACAAGACGCGCAGGTAGGCGACGTTGATGAGCAGGTAAACCACCATCACCAGAACGACGCCACCGATCAGCGCCATCGGCAAATTGCGCCCCGGATTCCTGACCTCCCCCGACAACGTGGTCAGGTTTTCCCAGCCGTCGTAGGCCCATAACGCCGCGATCAGGCCGATGCCGATCCCCGACCATTTCGCCACGCCCATCGGCTCGGCATGCAACGGATTGTGCTCGCCACCCGGAGCGAGGAAAAAGATCGCCACGGAAAGCCCCACGATCGCCAGCACCTTGGCGCTGGTTGAAACGTTCTGGATGACGGCGCCCAGCTTCACCGAGCGCACGTTGGCGATCGCGACCAGCACGATCAGCGCCGCTGCGATCACGTGCTGGATCGCCACCGGAATCGGCACGAAGAAGCCCAGGTATTCGGCGAACATCAGGCTTTGCGCCGCCCACGAGATCGGCTGGGTCAACAGGAACATCCACCCGAACAGGAACGCCAGTGGCTTGCCATAGGCTTCGCGCAGGTACACGTACGGCCCGCCTGCCGCGGGATACATCGCCGCGAGTTCGGCGATCGACAACGCGCCGAACAACGCCACGATCCCGCCCAGGAGCCACACCAGCGCTATGCCGGTGAGGTTGCCGGTATCCGCGGCAATTCCGGACGGCACCCGGAAGATGCCGCTGCCGATGATGATGCCGACCACCACCGCCATGCCGGTGGCGAGGCCCAGTTTGCGCGGCAGTTCGCGCGGAGGCGACGATGTCGTGTTCATGGCCGTGGATCGTACATGCACGCAATGCCCGTGTAGCGGCAACACGGCCCGATGCGGTGCGCGGGCCTTGCTGCGTCCGCACATGCACGACGGCCGCGCGGTTGATGGGCTTCAGCCGGGTTTCACGCACGACACAAGTCACGCAACCATAACCCACAGCTATGCCGAATGCCCGTCTTTTCATTGGCGGATTCCGGTTCGCGGTGATTAGCTCAACTTGGAGTTGAGGAGGGCCATCGAATGTTCTTGCGAAACACACGATTGACGTGGCGTGGCTGCCTGTGCGCCATCTCGCTTGCATGCATCGCGAGCTTGCCGGCCATGGCCGGGAATGCCGCGCGTGGCGAATACGATCTCATCATCCGGAACGGACGGATCATCGACGGCACGGGCTCACCGTGGTACCACGGCGACGTGGCCATCCGCGATGGCCGCATCGTCGCCATCGGCCGACTGGCGGACGCGACCGCGCGCAAGACCATCGATGCCAAAGGCGAAATCGTGGCGCCGGGTTTCATCGACATGCTGGGCCAGTCGGAGATGAACATACTCGTCGCGCCCAGCCTGCCGTCGAAAATCTACCAAGGCATCACCACCGAGATCACCGGCGAAGGCGATTCGATCGCGCCGCTCGACGATCACATCATCAAGGACAACCAAGGCGCCTATGCACACCTCGGCATCACGCCGACGTGGCGCACCCTGGATGGTTATTTCGCGCGGCTCGAAAAACAGGGCATCGGCATCAACCTCGGTACCTATGTCGGCGCAGCCTCGGTACGCCGGATGGTGCTCGGCGACGAGGACGTACAGCCGACGCCGGCACAACTGGAACAGATGCAGGCACTGGTTGCGACCGCCATGAAACACGGCGCCATGGGGCTGTCGAGTGCGCTGCAGTACACGCCCGGTGCCTACGCCACCACCCATGAACTCATCGCACTGGCCAAAGTTGCCTCCCGCTACGGCGGGATCTACGCGACCCACATGCGCGATGAAGGCAACGCCGAAGCCGCCGCGCTGGACGAGGCCTTCAAGATCGGCCGCGAGGCGCACATCCCGGTCGAGATTTTCCATCTCAAGGCCGCGGGAAAGGCCAACTGGGGCAAGATCCCCGAAGTGATCGCAGCCATCGACCGCGCGCGCGCCAGCGGTCTGGACGTCACGGCCGACACCTACGCTTACACCGCGTGGGGCAATTCGCTCGAGTCCATCGTGCCGCCGTGGGCGCACGCGGGAGGCGATGCCAAGTTGATCCAGCGCCTGAAGGATCCCAAGACGCGTGCGCAGATCAAAGCGTACATCCTGGATTCGAGCAAAGACAACCAGTGGAACAACGAATGGAAGGAAGCACCGGGGCCCGACGGGATATTGGTCACCTCGGTCGGCAACCCCGCATTGCGTTCGCTGCAGGGCAAGCGCATTTCCGACATCGCCAAGGCTTGGCACGAAGACCCGCTGGACGCGGCCCTGGACATCGTGATCAAGGATGATGCGGCCACCAGCGTCGCCGTATTCGGGATGGACCAGACCGACGTGACGACGGTGCTCAAGCAGCCGTGGGTTTCGATCTGCAACGACTCGGAAGGTACCGAGCCGTGGGGAATACTCGGCAAGGCGCATCCCCACCCGCGCGCCTACGGCACGTTCCCGCAAATCATCCAGAAGTATGTCGAACAGCAGCATGTGTTGACGCTTCCCGATGCCATCCGGAAATTCACGTCACTCGCCGCACAACGAATGGGATTGACCCAACGCGGCGTGATCAAGGTCGGGATGTACGCAGACATCGTCGTGTTCGACCCCGCCAAGGTCATCGCCACCGCGACCTACGAACAACCCAACCAGCTCGCCAAGGGCATGGACTATGTCATCGTGAACGGGGCGCCGGTGATCGCCGATGGCAAGATGACGCACGCGCTCCCGGGAAAGGTGTTGCGTGGCCCGGGGTACGTGCCGGGCAAGTAATTGCCTTACCTTCTACCGGAAAAGCGCGACGCGGAGCCGAGGATCGACGGCGCGTCGCTGGACACTGGAGTGACACATGGGCCTTCGTTTCACCAAGATGCACGGTCTCGGTAACGACTTCGTCGTGCTCGACGCGCGCACGACGCCGTTGGCGCTAGATGTCACGCGCATCCGCGCGATCGCGGACCGTCACACCGGCGTCGGTTTCGACCAGATGATGATCCTGGAGCCCACGCGAGACATCTCTTGCGTCGCCGCGTACACGATCCGCAACGCCGACGGCACCGTCGCACCGCAATGCGGGAACGGAGCGCGCTGCCTCGGCGCGTGGCTGCACCGCGCCGGCGCCCTCGCGATCGGCGTTGAAGCCATGCTGCAAAGTCCGGTCGGCATCGTGAGGATGCGCCTCGCTGACGCCACGACCGTCACGGTGAAAATGGGCGAACCGGAGTTCGAACCCTCGCGCATACCGTTCGACGCTCCGGCCGCTGCGGATATCTATCTCATCGACGTAGACAGCGAGCGCGTCGAAATCTCGGCAGCTTCGATGGGAAGCAAGCATGCGGTGATCGAGGTCGACGACACCTCATCGGCCCGCGTCGAGCGCCTTGGCCCGCGCATCACGGTTCATCCGCGATTCCCGCAAGGCGCCAACGCCTGTTTCGTGCACGTCGTGGACGAACATTCCGTGGAGCTGCGTGTGCATGAGCGCGGCGCCGGGTGGACACTCGCATGCGGCAGCGGCGCTTGCGCAACGGTTGCCGCCCTGCACCGACGCGGCCGCGTCGGCGACGACGTTCGCGTGGAAATGCCCGGAGGCACGCTCGAGATCTCATGGAGGGGGCCGGGGCATACTCTCATGATGACTGGTCCAGCGGCATTCTCGTTCGACGGCGAATGGCTTGGCATTTGAAGCGTGGTGAATCCAACCCCGCGACGGATCGCGTTTGAAGGGCAACTCGAAACCCTCGTCGGTGCAAGGCATGCAGGCCGGCACGTCGACAGTCCCGAATCCCGATCAGGAACTACTTGCCCATGGCCGACGCCCTTCCCACCTGTCTGCTGGATGGCGCTTTCATTCCCACGAATGAAGCCCGCATCTCCCCGCTCGACCGCGGGTTCCTGTTCGGCGACGGCGTCTACGAAGTCATTCCCTGTTACGCCGGCAAGCCATTCCGGCTGGAAGCGCATTTCAGCCGCCTCCAGTCGAGCCTGGATGCACTCGGGATTCGCAACCCTTGCTCCCCTTCCCGCTGGGCCGAACTCGTACACGGACTCGTCGCCGCCAACGAGGGTGGCGACATGGGCATTTACATCGAGATCACGCGCGGGACCGGGCGCGGGCGCGACTTCATGCCGCCACCGGGGCTGAACCCCACGGTTTTCGGCTTCTGCTGGCGGCTGTCGAAAACGCCTTTCGAACAGATCGAACGTGGCATTGCAGCCGTCACGCTGGAAGATATCCGCTGGCTCCGCTGCGACATCAAGTCCATTGCACTGCTGGGACCCGTAATGCTGAAAATGGAGGCCCACCATCGCGGCGCCGATGAGGCGATCCTGATACGCGACGGGCGCCTCGCCGAAGGCAGTTCCTGCGCGGTGTTCACGGTCAAGGACGGTGACATCGCCACGCCGCCGGCGAGCCGCGAGCGCTTGCCAAGCATTACCCGCAGGGTGGTCGAAGATGCAATCGTTGCGCTGGGACTCCAACTGCAAGTGCGCGAGATATATCGCGACGAAATGGCTGCGGCAGACGAGATCTGGATCGCGAGTTCAACCCGCGAGGTGGTGCCGGTTACGGCGCTTGACAACCACACTGTCGGCGGTGGCAAGGCCGGCTCCGTATGGCACCGCGTCTTCGACGAATTCCAGTCACTCAAAAGACTGGAAACCGATTCGGCCTGAGACAGACTTTTGTCGCCGCCCAAGCAGCAACCTCACGGCAGATTGGGTGTTTCCCCCAGGCTGCCCGAGTACCGCTGACATCCCTTTTCGACATCCGCGGTCGAAGCGCTCGGTTGGTTGAGAGGCCGGCAGTCGGCATGTGGGCGCAAGCCGCCGTCGCACGGCCAATTTGACTTGCCGCCATAACTGGCGGCTATGCAAATCAGATGCCTTTTCATTGGAGGTTTGCATAGCCCACATTTATGCTCGACATGCAAGCTAAATGTGCACCAAGTCTGGAACATCAGCTCAACTGTAAGCCATGAGCGCAATGCAAGCGTGGCGAGATGGTCTGGAACACGGGGTTGGCAAGAGTAAGCGTTGACATGCGGAGCCTGAGCAAAACAGGCGGTATTAGGCCTTGGCATAGCCGGGCTCGGTGAAGCGGACATGGCTTTGCTCAAATCAGTAGCACGAACCGATCAGGAGGGTATCAAATGCGTATCACGGCTCGTCATCCGAAAAACGCATCGAAAGCACGCGGACAAAAAGCACTCGCAATAGGCATACTTGCCGCGATCGGAACGCTGTACGGCACAGGGGTATTCGCCCAGCAGAATCCTCAGGCCGCCCCGGTCGAGCCCGCAAACTCCACCCGAAAAACGTTGCAAACCATCGAAGTTACCGGATCCCACATCCGGAACATTGACGTAGCCAGTTCAAACCCCGTAACCATAATCGACAGCAGACACCTGCTCGACACTGGCAAACAAAGCCTTGGCGAAATTCTTCAGGAGCTGCCGGCCAACGCGGGAAACACCTTGGGTCCACAAGTAGACAGTAGCGGTGGTGGCGATGGTAGCGGATCCGTTTCCCTGCGCGGACTCGGCTCACAACGCACCCTGGTACTCATTGATGGCCATCGCTATCTGAATACCGACCTGAACGCCATTCCGGTGCAAATCATCGACCGTGTCGAGGTGCTGAAGGATGGCGCGTCCGCAACGTATGGCTCCGATGCCATGGGAGGCGTGGTAAATATCATCCTCAAAAAGCACTACGACGGCTTTCAGGCGTCCGTCAATTATGGAATAACGGCCAAGCACGACGGCCAGTCTGATGGAGCAAATCTGCTTTACGGGCGCAGCGGGGACAAAGGCAGCATAATATTCGATGTCGATTACAACAAGCAGGATGGAATCCAGTCCGCAGACCGCTGGTTCTCCAAAGAAGCCCTGTACCTATCATCGGGGCAGATTGTATCTACAGGCTCATCACGTGTTCCTGGTGGCAGGCTGTTTTTGCCGCCGAATCTGGCAGCCCAATTCGGATGCCGCTCAGTCACGCTACAGTCGGGAAACGGAACGTCTCTCGGCAATTACAAATGCTTCGACATTCTTACCGATGCTTTCAACTTCCAATCCTATACCTGGCTTTACATACCGTCAGAGCGCGTGAGTTCGTATGCTCATGCCGAGTACCAGCTTGCGGATAACATCCAGTTCTTCGCAGACTTCCTCTTCAACAACACGCGTGCCCAGGAAGGAGACCCGCCTGCGCTTCTCGACATGACGGCGTCGAACATACAAATATCGCAATACAACATGTACAACCCGTTCGGCGTGAATTTCGGCGGTACTGACGGTTACAAGGCGCTGTACCGGTTCAGCGGCATTGGGCAGGAGTTGACGGACTTCAACACCACGACTGGCCAAACCACATTCGGGCTTCGTGGGACATTGGGGTCGTGGGACTGGGACGCCTATTTCAACTACGGGCACACCAGACAGGACCAGACCTACAACGGCTATCCGGTCTTCACCAGCGGGTTCCGCAATGGCCTCGGGCCGTCCATGTTGGTCAATGGCGTACCGACGTGCGTAGCCACACCCAACGACCCCGCGTCGGCAATCCCTGGTTGCGTGCCCATCAACATGTTCAACCAGAGATCCGCAGAGGTCAGCGACCAGATCAGGCCATTCTTTGCTGCACTCTTCGGGCAGAACGTATCCATGCGTCGCGCATTCTATGCGGACGCAACCGGCCCGCTTTTCGAATTGCCAGCCGGCATGGTTCAAGCCGCGGCGGGTGTTGACTATTGGAAAGAGTCAGAGCACAACATCGTTGACTCACAGCGGCTCAGCACTGCCACCGGAACCTGCAATGCGCCCAGCTCCATCTGTGATACCGACCTGCAGGGTTCGGTTGACATGAAAGAGGCGTATGCCGAAATCTTTGCACCCATATTGAAAGACGCCCCCATCATCGGATCGCTCAACGCAACATTGGGCGATCGCTACACAAAAACATCCGTGGCCGGGAGCTCAACAAATTACAAGGTCGGGCTGGAATGGCGGCCGACGAAGGACCTCATGGCGCGTGGTACCGTGACTTCGGTGTTCCGGGCCCCGACGATCGGCAACTTGTACGGCGGTGCGACGGGTGGGACGCCAGCCCTGATGGATCCATGCATCGGGTTGTCATCAGCAGTGCTGGCGCAGCATCCGCACGCTTGCGAAGGTGTTCCGCCTGACTGGGTCGGGCCACAGGTCATCAACACCAATGTCGTACGTGAGGGCGCTGTCGCCGCCGGGTTCGCGTTGAAGCCCGAACGGGGCAAGACATTCGACTTCGGCTTGGTGTATGAGCCCCACTACCTGCCTGGAGCGACAGCCCAGCTTGACTTCTGGAGGGTGGCTCTGCGCGACACCCTGACACGCGCGGTTGCACAACCGGTAATGAACGCGTGCTTTGCAAACGATGGCGGCAACATGTGCGACCTGGTGTCGCGCAGTGCATTCGACCACACTGCTTTTCTGCGTCTTCCCATCATCAACCTGGGTACGCTTAACGTCAGTGGGGTGGATCTCGACGTCCACTACGCCCTCCCCCAGATGGCCTTCGCACCAGGGCAGTGGTCCGTGGACCTTCGCTCCACCTACATCTCCAAGGCAGAGAATGACGCCATTCCGGGTATCACTGTACCCACCGAGTTCGCTGGCCAGTTTTACGAACCCTTTGGCAACTTCCCGCGTATCCGCGCGCTATTGAACCTCAACTGGAAAATGGGGCCTTGGAACGCATCGTGGCAGGCTCAATTCATTGGCAAGAGTCAAGATGGCAGTGCTGATCCGAGCCAGCAGCGGACCGCTGACGTAAACCTTCCGAACGTGCCTCTGAAGATCGCCTCGGTTCTGTACAACAACGTTCAGGTCGGATACGACCTCAGGCGCCTGCATACAACCATCAACGCCGGCATCACCAACTTGTTCAACCGCCCACCGCCGCTCATTTCGACCCAGGATGACATGGATGCGACGTCCGACGCGTCGACATACGACTTCATGGGCAGGGCCTACTGGATACGCGCAACCGTCCGTTTCTGAGACGCAGCCATGGGCGGGCGCTGAACAGATGCTGCCGAGCAGGGGGCCTTCAGTCGGGCACCCTCCGGAACCGCCCGCCGCAGAAGTGGTCGCGTAAATTCGCATGGCGGGATCAACTGTCGCCTCGAGCAGCGGCCCGCGGCGGTACGGATTTCTACCTCTTGCGCGCGCGGCGAACCCATAACCGGCAGCTATGCGGGATCGACGTATTTTCATTGGTGGTTTCCACCAGCCGGTGTTTATGCTCGACGGCAGACGGCGAGGCCTGGCTCCACGGCGCGCGCGACCACCAGCCCCGGCGTGATGCCCAGCCGGATCATTCCGGCGCCGGTACGCACTGCCAGGGAACGGGATCGAGCCAGACCCACCGCGCCGCACCCGCGTTCCACCACTGGGGAACCACAACATGAAGAGCAAGTCCCTGCGATCGTCGAATCGCAGCAGCATCTTCCAGCGCAAGGCATTGGCCATCGCCATCGGCTCGATGGCCTTGGGCATCACCGGCGCGGCCTGGGCGCAGGCCGTCAACGGCACCATCTATGGCACGGTTCCGGTGGCCGCCGGTGAAACCATCCAGATCACCGGCGGCGCAGGCTACAACCGCACCATCACGGTGGGGCCCTCCGGCAAGTATTCGATCACCCTGCCGGTAGGCACCTACACCGTTTCGCTGCTGCAAGGCGGCAAGGTGGTACAGACGCGGGCGGATGTGACACCGGTGGCTGCGGGTGCGGTCGAGGTGGATTTTTCGTCGTCGGCCGGCGCGGCCAATGCCCAGACACTCAGCGCCATCAACGTCACCGCCACCGCGATCCCGCCGATCGACGTCACCACCACCAACCAGGTCACCACGGTCACGGCGCGGGAGTTGCGGCAACTGCCGCTGCAGCGCACCGCCGAGGACATCGCGATGCTGGCGCCTGGCGTCAACATGGGTTCGCCCGAATTGGCCGGTGGTCCGCTGGGCACCCCGATCAACGTGTTCGGCGGCGCCTCGACCGCCGAGAACGCCTACTACCTCGACGGCATGAACACCACCGAGCTGCTCAACAACCAGGGCGGCATCAGCCTTCCCTACGGCGTCATCGAGCAGCAGCAGACCTTCATCAGCGGTTACGGCGCGCAGTACGGCCGCTCGATCGGCGGCGTGATCAACCAGATCGGCAAGAGCGGTTCCAACGAGTGGCACTTCGGCGCGCGCGCACTGTGGCAACCGGCCAGCCTGCGCTCCGATCCCGTCAACTATTACTACGCCAATCCGCTCGTGACGACGCCCGGCTCGCAACCCGGCGATCTGCAGCGCTACCGCAAGGACAACCGCAGCAGCGAGACGATCTATGACGCCTATGTCAGCGGCCCGATCATCAAGGACAAGCTGTTTTTCTTCCTGGGCGCCGAGCAGGACAACTCGCACTACACCACCACCGGCTCCAGCGTCGGTACCGCGGACAGGAACTTCTACACGGTCCACCAGCCGAAGCTGTACGCCAAGCTCAACTGGAACATCAACGACAGCAACATCCTGAGCGTGACGGGCCTGCAGAACGCCTACAAGCAATGGGGTTCGTACAGCGTTTTCGACTACGACACCAAGCAGGTCATTCCCGGCACCACGGGCCTGAACCAGACCAACAAGACGACCTTCCGGATGTGGGTGGTCAATTACACGTCGTACCTGACGGACAACCTGACGCTGAATGCGATGCTGGGGAAGATGCACGGCCACTACTACACCCAGCAGCCGGGTTTTCCCGGGTTCGATCCATCGTTGCCGTACATCGCCAGTGCGTCCTATCAGGATCCGGCATTCCTCCCGCCCGGAAGCTCGGGCATCGACAACCCGCAGGGCAACTCGACGCAGGCCTTGCCCGGCCACCGGGAAACGATCCAGAACTACCGCCTGAGCCTCGACTACAAGTGGCGCACGCATGACTTCCAGATCGGCATCGACAACATCAACTCGTGGGATCTGGAAGACGGCTTCGAGAACACCGGGCCGGGTTATCAATGGATCTACGGGCAGGTCGATCCCGGCCAAGAGATCTTCGCCGGCAATCCCAGCGTCCCGCCCTATGTCGGCCCCTCGCCCCAGTGTGATGCCGACCACTGCTACTACGTGCAACGGCACACCGACCTCAGCACCGCGTCCGTGCGCGTCGCCCAGCGCGCGCAGTACGTCATGGACAACTGGCAGATCACACCGAATATCCTGCTGAACCTGGGTTTGCGCAACGACCAGTTCGTCAACTACGACGCGTCGGGCACGCCCTACATCCGCCTGACCAAACCGCAGTGGGCGCCACGCATCGGCTTCAGCTGGGACGTGCACGGCGATTCCACCATGAAGGTGTTCGGCAATGCCGGGCGCTACTTCCTGGCGCTGCCGGCACAGGTGGCGCTCTCGATCGCCAATCCGGTGGTGAATGCCGGGCAATACGGAACCTACACCGGGATCGATCCGTCAACCGGCGCGCCGATCGGATTCACCCCGCTGCCGCAGAATCCCGCGACCGGCGTGTCGATCGACAGCGAATATGGCCAGGCCAAGGATCCGCGCATCTCCGCGGCCCAGAACATCAAGGCCGAGTACTCCGACAATTTCGTGATGGGTGTGCAGCAGCAGTTTGAAATGCTGGGCAACAAGTGGGTGTTCACCGCGGCCGGCACCTACCAGAAGATGGACCGCATCATCGACGACTACGACTCGATCCAGAACGAGTGCGCGGCGGGTCGCGCCCAGGGCTACGCCTGGATGACGGCCTCGACCTGTACCGACTGGGCCCAGAGCCTGATCCTGATCAACCCCGGCGAAACCAGCAACATCCTGATGAAGGCGCCCGACGGGAGCCTCGTCCCGGTCACCATGACCATGGCCGACCAGGGCTTCACCAAGGGCGCGATCCGCAAGTACTACGCGCTGGATCTTTCGCTGGAACACGCCTGGGACGGCAAGTGGTTCGCCAAGTTCGACTACGTGTTCTCGCGCACCTGGGGCAACACGGAAGGACCGGTCAGCACGTACTCGCAGCAAAGCGGATCCTATGAATCACTGACGACCGCATGGGACTTTCCGGAACGCATGGAGTGGTCCTACGGCGAGTTGCCCAACAGCCGCAGGCACCAGATCAAGATTTTCGGTGCCTACGCGATCAACCCGGATTGGACCGTCGGCGCCAACCTGTACATCGCTTCGGGTACGCCGCGCCTGTGCCGTGGCCGCTATGGACCCGACCAGATTCGCCTGCACGGTTCCAGCACCTACTACTGGTGCGGCGGCGTGCCGGCCCCGCCGGGATCGCACGGCACCACGCCGTGGACGCAACGGATTGACCTCAGCGTCGATTACAAGCCGGCGTGGGCCGGCCACAAGCTCGACTTCAACGTCGCCGTGTTCAACGCACTCAACAAGCAGACACCGGTGTTCTACAACGACGTGTTCGGATCGACCGGCAGCCCGAATCCCAATTTCGGGCAGGTGCAGGACACCCTCGCGCCGCGCAGCATCAGGTTCTCCGTGTCCTATGACTTCTGATTCATGGCTGTACTCTCCCCATTGCCGGGCTTCTGCCCGGCATTTTTTTGCGGCAATGCCTCGGACACTCGCCGCCTGCGGCATCGCTGCGTTTAGTATTGGCAGACGAACAGGCACGCAGTGAGTACGCGTTCCATGCCCCACTCTTCGCAGGATCCGGCGCAAGCGTCACTCTCGTCCGTGGCCAGGCGCATGCTGGCGCGGGCACGCAACGACTTCGAGCAGCGTCGCTACGAAGACGCGGAACGCGCCCTGACCAACGTGCTGGCGGTGGCGCCTGGCAATCCGGATGCCACGCGCCTGCTGGGCATGGTGGCGCAACGGCTCGGCAACCACGCCAAGGCCGCCGAATGCTTCGAGGAAGCACTGGCAACCTGGCCGGACGATCCCGAATTGCTCGTGGGGCTGGGCATCGCGTTGTTCGAACGGAATGAATTCACGCAAGCCCTCGCGCACCTGCGGCGGGCCTGCCAACTCGCACCGCACTCCGCATTGGCGTGGTTCAACCTGGGCGAGGCGCTCGCGCGGCAGGCGCACACGGCGGAAGCCGTCGCGGCCTTGCGCCGCGCGCTCGAACTCGACCCCGCGCACCTCACGGCCCGGCAGACGTTGGCGCGGGTGCAGGCGAGTCTCGGCAAAATCGACGCCGCGGTGGAAGGTTATCGCGAACTGGTGCGCCGCGATCCCGGCAACGCCGAAGGCTGGTTCGGGCTGTCGAACCTCAACATCGTGCGCTTCGACAGCAACGATGCCGCACAACTGCAACGTGCGCTGGCACGTCCCGGGCTCGCCCTCCGCGACTACGAGCTGCTCGCCTTCAGTTACGCCAAGGCGCTGGAAAACCTTGGCGACCACGCGCAGGCCTACGACGTATTCGAACGCGCCAACGCCTCGCGCCGCCGGCGCGTGCAGTGGGACGCCGCGGGCGAGCGCCGGCGCGTCGCGGCGATCATGGAGGTCTTTGCAAAACCGCTGCCGCCACCACTCGACCCGAAGCTTGGCCACGAGGCCATCCTGATCGTCAGCATCCCGCGTTCCGGCTCTACCCTGGTCGAACACATCCTGGCCTCGCACCCGGAAGTCGAAGGCGCGAACGAGATCAAGGACCTGTCGCAGGTGATCGACGCCGAAACCGCACGCCGCCATTCCGCTTTCCCGCTGTGGGTGCCGGATGCGGGCGCGGAAGATTGGCAACGGCTCGGCCTCGAATACCTCGCGCGCACCGCACGCTGGCGCGAACGCAAGCCGCGCTTCACCGACAAGAGCCTGGTCAACTGGTACTCGGTGGGTGCGGCGCTGGCGATGCTGCCCGCCGCACGCGTGGTGATCGTGCGCCGTGATCCGGTGGAAACCTGCCTAGGATGCTTCCGCCAGTGCTTCAGCGAGAACAGCGGTTTCTCCTGCGACATGGATGAACTGGCCGATTACTGCATCGACTTCCTGCACCTGACGCGCTTCTGGCTGGACAAATTCCCCGACCGCGTGCTGGATCTCGAATACGAATCGCTGGTAACCCAACCGGAACAGGAAACCCGCCGCCTGCTGGGTTTCTGCGGACTGCCGTTCGATCCCGCTTGCCTCGAATTCCACAAGACCGCGCGCACCGTGCAAAGCCTGCCCAGCGCCGCACAGGTGCGTCAGCCGATCCGCCGCGACACCGCACGCAGCGCGCGCTACGGCGGCAAGCTGGATCGCCTGCGCCAGCGCCTGTGCGATGCCGGCGTGATCAGCGAATGAGGAACCAGATGCCCGCTGTACCCCCATCGCGAGTCGCGCGCACATCGGCATGGCTGTTCGCCTGCTTTGTGCTCGCGCTGCTGGCCGCCTGCGCGCCGCTGCCACCGCGCAACCCGCTCGCGATCTGGGTGCCGTCGAAGAATTTCGATATCCGCAAGCCGCAGCTGATTGTGCTGCACTTCACCGACCAGGGTTCGGTCCAGCAGGCGCTGGACACGCTGCGCACCGCCAATCCCGGCGGCCCGGTCAGCGCGCATTACCTGATCGGACGCGACGGCCATATCTACCAACTGGTCAGCGACGTCGACCGCGCGTGGCACGCGGGCGGTGGCCGCTGGGGAACGATCACCGACGTCAACTCGGCGTCGATCGGCATCGAGCTGGACAACAACGGCCACGAGCCGTTTCCGTCGGCGCAGATCGCCAGCCTGATCCGGTTGCTGGCCGACGAAACCGCGCGCTGGCAAATCCCGCGCGCGCAGATCATCGGCCACGAGGACCTGGCGCCGGCGCGCAAGGACGATCCCGGTCCGTTGTTCCCGTGGTCAACGCTTGCCGCTGCCGGCTTCGGCCTGTGGCCCGACCCGCTGGCCACCCTGCCCGACCCGCCGCCCGGTTTCGACCCATGGATGGCCATGACCGCGCTGGGTTATTCGCTGGATGACCGCCCCGCCGCAGTGCGCAGCTTCCACAACCATTTCCGCGGCACGGGCGGTAACACCCTGGACGCCGGCGATGCGCGCATCCTCTACAACCTGGTCGGCAAGATCGAACAGGGCGACACGGAAAAACCGTAGGCCGTGGCCGATGGCTGGCACTGCACCTTGAGGGAGGTACACCGGTGAGCAAATCCACTCGATGGAGTCCTTGCGCGACCTGCATACTTGGGTTGCTGCTGGTGGTCAGTGCGGCTCACGCCGGCGAGCCGGTTGCGAGCGTGCGCGTCGCGTTCGACCGCACCGGCGTCACTGCGGTCCAGACCCGCGGCTACGCCGACACCACGACCCGCCGGCTCGTCACCGCGAACGACCCCGTGCGCGTGGCCTCGATCTCCAAACTGGTCACAGCCATTGGCGTGATGCGCCTGATCGAAGCGGGCAAGCTGGACCTCGATACCGACGTTTCGACCTACCTTGGATGGAAGCTGCGCAATCCCGCTTTTCCCACGGTGCCCATCACGCTGCGCCTGCTGATGTCCCACCGTTCCAGCCTGACCGACGCCGCGGGGTATTGGCAGACACCGCTCGACTCACCGCTGCGCGACCTGCTGGACAATCCGAAGGCGTGGGATGCGCGGCACAAGCCCGGCACCTGGTTCCACTACACCAACCTCAACTATCCGGTCGTGGCGCAGGTGATGGAACGCGTCACCGGCGAGCGTTTCGATGAGCTGATGCAACGGCTGGTGTTGAAGCCGCTGGGCATCGACGGTTGTTTCAGCCTTGCGACCTGTCCTGATGCGACCGTGGCACGCGTCGTGGTCCAGTACGACGCCGAGGGCAAGCCGTCCGCCGACGACAACCATGGCAGGCGGCCCGCGTGCCCGGTCCGGCCCGCAACCGATGGCAGCTGCGACCTTGCGCGGTACAAGCCGGGCGAGAACGGCGCCCTGTTCGGGCCCCAGGGCGGCCTGCGCATCTCCGCGCTGGGGTTGGCCCGCATCGGCATGCTGCTGCTCGGCGACGGCACGCTGGCATTGAACGGTCGGCAGCTGTTGACGCCTGGCTCGGTGCGCACGATGGAGATGCCCGTGTGGCAATACGACGGGCATAACGGCATGACGTACGAGCAGGACGACAACCCGTCCGGTTCCGAACGCGGCATGTTCTGCCATTGGGGCCTGGGCATGCAGATCCTCGCGACGCGCGTTGAGGGTTGCCGCGATGATCCGTTCGGGGATGGCGTCGCGCGGGTTGGGCACTCGGGCTCCGCGTATGGCCTGCAATCAGGGTTATGGCTCGACCGCACAAGCGGCACCGGCGTCGCGTGGTTCCTGACCGGTATGCCCGACAGCCGCGAAGGCGGCCGGACGGCGTTCAGCGCCGCCGAAGAGCGGCTCGCGCACTGATACAACCGCAACCGCCGCACGCCACTACCACGGACAGCGACTCGCTTACTCCACAGCTGCCTCACGTGTCGCGAGCTGTCCGGTCACGCGCTCGCGACGCAACAGGAACGTGTACGCCAGCGCCCGCGCGACGGCTGGCTGCAGGCAGGTCACGCCCAACCGCAATCTGCAGCGTGAAACCCGCTGACGTCGCCATTGCGGCCTGGCCTTGCCTGTCACGCACGCGTCACGAAACCAGCGCTACCGTGGCACCCGGAAAGTGGCGCAATGCGCACAGATGGCCAGATTGACCTGGCAGACAACAAGCTGTTGGCAACGTTGCCGGGTACGGACCGGGAACGCTTGCGCCGGTATCTGCACCCCGTCGAACTGTCGTTCGGCAAGGTGGTCCACGAGCCGGGAACCGCGCGCCGCAACGTGTATTTTCCGGTCAGCTGCGTCTTCTCGAAGCAGTTCCTGACCGCCACGGGCGACGCGGCTGAGGTCGCCAGCATCGGGAATGAGGGCATGGTCGGAATTCCCTTGTTGCTCGGCTGCACCCACACACCCATCCGTACGCTGGTGCAAGTGGCGGGTTCCGCCTGGTGCGGGGACAGCGCCACGATGCGTCAGGAGTTCGTGCGCAACGAGGCGCTGCAGAACGTCATATTCCGTTTCACCCAGGCGTTGATGACGCAAATGGGACAGAACGCCGTGTGCTACCAACGCCACAGCGTCGAACAACAGTTCTGCCTGTGGCTGCCGCTGATGCTGGACAGGACGCGTTCGTACCACCTGCATCTCACGCAGGACCTGATCGCGCATACGCTGGGCATCCGCCGCGAAAGCGTCAACGAAATCATCAGCCGGCTGGCGCGCCGGGGCGTCATTCGCCACGAATGCGGATGCATCGAAGTGCTTGATCGTGCGCGCCTCGAGCGGGCGTCCTGCGAATGCTACGGCGTGATCAACCGCGAGTACGCGCGGCTGCTGCAGTAGGCGTGCGCGTTTCGCAAGCTCGCGATCCCGTCCGCACTGTTCGATCCGTCATCCGAATTCCTGGTGCCCGCGAGAGGCCTTTTGCGGAGTGCACCCAAACGCACATTGCCGTGACCCACGAGGCTGTGTGCGCTCGCGAACAGACAACCTTTCCCGCGTATGGCGAAATCCTCCATGCATCCGCATCGCGGCCGCGGCACTGCCCCCGCCACCGTGCCATACATCGAAGGAGCCACAACGCATGCGCGACGAAATCACCATCCTTGGCAAACTGGTCACTTCACTGGACGACGTACGACTGTTCTGCACCAACGCCAGCGACCACATCGAGCGACCGTGGCTGGAGCACGTGTTCGCGCAACTCGCACAAACGCACCGGCTGATCGCGGACGAACTGTGTACGCACGTGAAGACGATGGGCGGGGAGCGCGTCCAGCGCAACGACCACCGCCGGCAAGGGTGGCGCACGGCATGGTCGGAGTGGCTGGTGCGCAGCCACTTCGACAGCGACCTGGCCTACCTCCAGCAAGCGGAAAGACGGGAGGATCGGCTGACCCGGCGATTTGCCCGTGCGATCCGCCGCACGCCCGACGGCGATACCCATTGGCGGCTGGAGCGCCACGTGTACGAAATCGACTGCGCACGGATGAAAATCACGCGGGTCCTCGCCCTGCTGCAGGACGACATCGACGCACGACGCATCGAAGCTCATGCCAGCACACGCAGCCCTGCAACCGTGGCCTCACGGCGGCCGGCGGCACGCGCAAATCGCGACTTGCATGCGTGAGCGACCTCATGAAGACCTTCACACTGCGCCAGCTGGTCGACAGCCTCACCGACGTCCGGCACTACCACCTCGCGTCCGCGCTGCTCGAGTCCGATCCCGAACGCCAATCACGAGAGCGCGATCAGGCACACCAGGCAGGCGCCGTGCTGGACGCGATCCGGTTCGAACTTTCCGCGCGCGACGCGCGCAACGGCCGGACCACGGATGCCGCGCTGCATGCCGATGGATACCTGCATCGGTTGCTGGCCGACTTCCTTGGGTTGGGCGATCTGTGCGAGCCGCCGCGGCCGAATGCCGGAATCGCCAGCACGACCAGCGCCGATCCGGTAGCGCAATGCGGGCGGGAGCACGTCGGCGAACAGGACAACACCGGCGATCTGGCGGACGCAGTGGTTGATCCCGCACCGCGTATCCACGGCACGGACGTCAACGCCTGAGCGCACATCCGCCAACACGAGGACATCACCCGGGCCAGCGTAATTTCCTGTACAGCCCAGCCCAACAGGAGCACGAGGACGATGAACGCAGACGAACACATGCTGTATGACCTGATGGCCACCCTCAACGATCACCGGCGTTCCCTGGATTCCGCCGCACTGCGATCCGGCGACCCGGCGCGCACGGCGCAGTGCCAACGGCAGTCGCGGGCCGAAGCCATGACGGTCGCGAAGATCACGCGCGATCTCGCTCGGCATGGCGAGCGCCACGCGCCGCTGTCCAACCGCGAGCTGAACGGTTACGTCGACAGTCTGATCGATGCCTACACCGACGACAGCATGGATGGCTTCATTGCGGGTGGCGCAATCCGGAAGGCATCATTGCGCGGGCGCAACCACGCCGGTTAGCAAGACCACGCCGGTGACGCAGGTTGGGCCGGCCCCGACCACACGAGCCGCCAACAGGAAGCGGCTACCATTGCGCCGTGCATCGCGGGCTCGCCAAGTCGGTGGAATTCATCGACCCGGCTACTCCAGAAGTTCTCGGGCAGCTTCGGCTCGCGTCTGCACGGAACGGGAATCGGTATCTTCGGCTTCAGCCGCGGGCGCCTGCAACTGCCCGGTCACGCGCTCACCGCGCAGCCGGAACGCATGCGCCAGCGCCATGATCGCCGCGGAGAAGATCACGATCACGACAAGCCCGGACACCATGTCCAGGTAGCCGAGGTTGCCGGCGTGCCTGTCGAGGCTCGGGTAACGCCCGAGCCAGCTGATCAGGGTGACGCCGCCCAGCCACGGCAGCATCCAGAAGCCCGCGCGCATGTCGAGTTTCGGCGTGTGCCTGCCCCATCCGATCTCGTGGATGCCCATCAGCACGAAGCCCAGCAGCACCGCCAGCATCAGCTTCCACACCACGTCCCAGCCCGACCAGAACACGATCAGGTTGGAGGAGAGGAACGCGAGGTAAGGAATGATCCAACCGCCGCCGAGGCGGAACGGGCGCTTGCGGTCCGGCAATTCGCGGCGCAGCGCCATCATCGCCAGCGGGCCGGAACCGAACGACATCACCATCGCCGAGGTGTGGAAGCCGACCAGTTTCTGCCAGCCGGGGAACGGCAGGAAGAACAGCAGCCCCACGAAGAACGCCAGCACCACGCTGACCCACGGCACCCCGGCATCGTTGACGCGCGCCAGCGCCTTGGGCGCGTTGCCGTTGCGGCCCATCGCATAGGTCAGGCGCGCGGACAGGATGGTGTAGATCAGGCCGGTGTCGGATGGCGACACAAAGGCATCCACGTACAAAAGAATCGCGAGCCAAGTCAACCCCAGCGCCGCAGCCAGCGCCGCCAACGGGCCGAACGCCATCGCGTGTTCACCGATTCCGGCGATGAACGTGGTGCCGATGTGTTCCCAGCCGTTCGCCAGCGCGGAATCCGGCAACGCGCCGATGAAGGCAATCTGCAGACCCAGGTAGATGATGGTGCACAGCGCGAGCGAGCCCAGGATCGCGATCGGCACGTTGCGTTGCGGGTTGTCGGTTTCGCCGGCCAGTTCCACGCCCTGCCGGAAGCCGAGGTAGGAAAACACTACGCCCGCCGTCGCCACCGCCGAGAACACGCCGTGCCAGCCCATCGGCATGAAGCCGCCGTGCTGCGGGTGCAGGAAATGCGCCGGTTCGAACCGCACCACCAGGAACGCAATGATCGCGATGATGATGATGCCGACCTTCCACACCACCAGCGTGTTGTTGATGCGCGCGAACCAGCGCACGCCCAGCATGTTGACGAGGATGAACAGCAGCAGCAACGCGCAGGCCACGGCCAGCCCCGGCGTGGTCAGCACCGGCGAGCCATCCTTCAGGACCTGCAGCCAGGGGATGTAGTTGGCGGCGTATTGCAGCACCGCCAGCACTTCCAGCGGCGGTACCGCGACCGTGGCGATCCAGGTGATCCAGCCGGAGGTGTAGCTCGCGAACGAACCGAATGCGAAATGCGGGAAGCGCACCACGCCGCCCGACACCGGGAACATGGTGCCGAGTTCGGCATAGGTGAGCCCGATGAACAGGATCATCACCGCGCCGACCAGCCACGACAGGATCGACGCCGGTCCGGCCTGCTGCGCGGCATTCATCGCCCCGAACAGCCAGCCCGAGCCGATGATGGAACCGACCGCAGTGAACAGCAGCCCGACGGTGCCGATGTGGCGCTTCAGGCGATGGTCGTCGCCGGCCGAATGCATGGTTGTCAGCGACACATCATCACCCTCACGTCTGCGTGGATGGCGCACGCAACGGTGCGCCGCGGTCTATGCGGACATTCCAGCCGCGTGCGGCGTCCGGTCGAATGGCTTGGGGTTGTCGTGGACACGCCGTTGTTGCCAGCCGTAGCGCGAAACATCCAGGCCCTCGGTGCTGATTTGCGGCAGCGCGCCCGCCATCAGATCGGCAAGGTAGCGGCCCGATCCGCAGGCCATCGTCCAGCCGAGGGTGCCGTGGCCGGTGTTGAGATACAGGTTGTGGTAACGCGTACCGCCGACCACCGGCGTGCCATCCGGCGTCGCCGGCCGCAAGCCCGCCCAGAATTCACTGCGTGACAGATCGCCGCCTTGCGGGTACAAATCGGTCACGACTTTTTCCAGGGTTGCGCGGCGGCGCACTGGCAACGACAGGTCATGCCCGCACAACTCGGCCATGCCGCCAACCCGGATGCGCGCATCGAACCGGGTCACCGCGACCTTGTAGGTTTCATCCAGAACGGTGGACACCGGCGCCATCGCGGGATCGGTGATGGGCACGGTCAACGAATAGCCCTTCAACGGATACACCGGCAACCTGATGCCCAATGGCGCGAGCAGC
>JAFEDX010000149.1 GCA_018241365.1 Pseudomonadota bacterium | reverse complement strand
GGCCGGGCACCTGCCGGCTGGCGGCGTCTGCGCTATTCTTGACAAACACCAGCGGGTATGGTTTTGCCTGAGGGACGACCAGCATGGCCGACGTTTTCATCTCCTACGCCCGCGCCGACAAGGCCCGCGTGGCGCCGCTGGTGGCCGCGATCGAGGCCAAGGGCTGGTCGGTGTGGTGGGATCCCGACATTTCGCCCGGCAAGGAATTCGATGACGAGATCGACGAGGAACTGCAGGCCGCCGCAGCGGTGTTGGTGGTATGGACGCCGACGTCGGTTGCGTCCCGCTGGGTGCGTGGCGAGGCGCGTGACGGTGCCGAGCGCGGCATCCTCGTCCCGGTGCGCTTCGAGCAGGCGCGGCTGCCGATCGACGTGCGCGCCATCCACACCACCGACCTCGACGACTGGCATGGGGATTCAGCCGGTCCGGGGTTGAACGACTGCCTCAACGCGCTGGAGGCAATGATCCTGCAATCCAGGGCGGCACACGCCGCGGCGACCTCAGCCAACGCGCCAGCCGGCGCGGCCCCGGTGGCCGAGGCCGTGCAAGTGAGGCACTTCTCCGTTTGCGTGCTGCCGTTCACCAACATGAGCGGCGATCCCGAACAGGAGTACTTCAGCGACGGCATCACCGAGGACATCATCACCGATCTCAGCAAGGTGTCGGCGCTCCGGATCACCTCGCGCAATGCCTCGTTCCATTACAAGGGCAAGGAGATCGACATCCCACAGGTTGCGGACGAACTGAAGGTCAGCCACGTGCTCGAGGGGAGCGTCCGCAAAGCCGGCAACCGCGTGCGCATCACCGCGCAGCTTGTGCACGCGAAGAGCAACGACCAGGTTTGGGCCGAGCGTTACGATCGCGACGCAAGTGACATCTTCGCGATCCAGGACGAAATCTCGAAGGCCATCGTCAAGGCGCTGCGGCTGCGCCTGCTGCCGGAGGAAAAAAAAGCCATCGAGCGGCGTGGGACGAACAGCGTCGATGCCTACAACCTGTACCTGATGGCCAGGCAGAGCTACGTTGCGGACCAGTGGGGGTTGCGGTCGACGTCTTCACAGGCAATCGTGCGCCTATGCAAACGCGCTACGGAGATCGACCCAAAGTACGCCCAGGCCTGGGCGATGATGGCGATCGGTTATCGACAGTGGTTTGGTTCAGAGGGCGGTCAATCGGCGGAAGCTTTGGCTGCCGCTGATCGCGCACTTGCGCTTGATCCAAAGCTCGCCGAAGCACATGCCGTCAAGGCGCAACTGCTGCAGATGGACAACCGGCTCGACGAAGCGGTTTCAGAGGTGACAGCGGCGTTGGAACTGGACCCCGAATCCTACGAGGTCAACCGTTGGGCAGGCCGGCTGAACTATCAGCTCCACAGGTATGACAACGCCGTACGTTGCTACGCGAAGGCGGTTGCATTGATGGAGGGAGACGTCAATTCCGCAGCGTTGTTGTTGAGTTGTTTCATCGCGATGAACAAGCCGGACGAAAGCCGGGACGCGGCCGAGGTGACGCTCAAGCGCAGCGAAGCGGCACTCGAACACGATCCCAATAACGCGGAAATGCTGGGATACAGCGTTTTGGCGTTGGCAAGCCTTGGGCAAGTCGACCGGGCCAAGGCGCGCATGGAACGCGCGCTGCTGATTGATCCAGACAACTTCCAGATGCGCTACAACTTCGCATGTGCGCTGATTTCACAGATGAGGGACGTGTCGGCGGCGCTCGCCATGCTGAATCCGCTGTTTGAGACCGTGACGGCGAGCTTTCTGCTATACGTGAAGGATGATCCTGACCTGCAGTCACTACATGGCGATCCGGGCTGGCTGGCGATGGTGGCCAAGGCCGAAGCGCGCCTCGCCGAAGCCAAAGCAGCGGCGCCAGTCACGGCGTCAGGGAGCTGACGGCCATGGCTGACGTCTTCATCTCCTACGCCCGCGCCGACAAGGCGCGCGTCGCGCCGCTGGTCGAGGCGATCGAGGCCAAGGGCTGGTCGGTGTGGTGGGATCCCGAGATCAGCCCCGGTCGGGAATTCGACGACGAGATCGATACCGAACTGCAGGCTGCCAAGGCGGTGCTGGTGGTGTGGACGCCAACATCCGTGGTGTCGCGCTGGGTGCGCGGTGAAGCACGCGACGCCGCCGAGCGCGGGATCCTCGTGCCCGTGCGCTTCGAGCAGGCGCGTTTGCCCATCGACGTGCGCGCGATCCACACCACCGACCTCGACGATTGGCGCGAGGACGCTGCGCACCCGGCCGTGCAGGAATGCCTGCACGCACTGGATGCCATGGTCGCGCGATCCAGGGCTGCATATGCCGCAGCGGCCTCCGGCAACGCGCAGGCCGGTGCGGCCAAGGTGACCGAGGTTGCGGAGGCCAGGCAATTTTCCATTTGCGTGCTGCCGTTCACCAACATGAGCGGCGATCCCGAGCAGGAGTACTTCAGCGATGGCATCACCGAGGACATCATCACCGACCTCAGCAAGGTGTCGGCGCTG
>JAFEDX010000148.1 GCA_018241365.1 Pseudomonadota bacterium | reverse complement strand
GCGTCGATGTCGACCACCCACGGCTCGCGGCCCAGGTCCTGGAGCGCCTTCAACCGCCGACGTCCGTCGACGATGAGGCCGTTGTGGCGCAGGCAAGGTACGAGCTGGCCTTGGCGTTCCAAACTTGCGCGAAGGGCGTCGTCTTCTTCAGACGTGGGCGAGTTGGCGAGGGCGGCGACCGCGTCGAGAACGCGAATCTGCTCTTCGGTATGCTGTGCGTGCGCGGTCGGCGCGCTCGTTTTGCTGTTCATTTGATCCTCCGTCGGTTGGGCTGGACTGTCCCAGCGGAGGGCATGGTCTTGGTTTCGGTTGCTTTTCTCTGCAGGAGAAAAGGAGCCGGAGGTTTTTGGCGCAAATCGCAAGCTGCATGATTTACGGCATCGGACTCAGATTTCCGGAACGGCGAAAACAGGAAGGGGGGCGGCCGCCTTTGCCGCCGTCTACCCGTCTGCGCACGCTCGCGTGGATGCGCTTTTTGCTCGACCAAATGCCGCGCCTTGAGGCGTACGCGCTTGGCAATAGAACTGCGCCGCCTGGCTGGCAGCGGCGGCGGCCGGATGCAGAAGCGCTGCGGAGGTTTTTCCGCGATACGCCACCTGTGATCCACGCCGATCTTCTTCGCCGCCGCCCGTCGCTGCTCGACTGCGTGTTTGGCGCCATCGAACCTTCGCTTGGTCGCTGGTTCAGCGACAAGGCGCGGCGCGGACTCACCCATCCGGAAGTGCAACGACTCAAGCGCATCGACGACCTGATTCCTGGATCCGCGCATGCATTTCGAAAGGAGCCGCCGGGACTGCCTCCCGGCTTCTACGACGCCCTGGATTTTCTTTCGCCGTGGTACGGGCGCCTGCACCTGTGGCGGGTCATCGACCCGTCTCGGCAGGACCCTGCATGGGATCAGCTACTGCAAGACGGCCATGCGTATCGCGGCGGGGACAAAAAGCTGACCGCGTCTGGATTTCCTTACGGTGCCTGGCGGCGGCGCTTCGAACTGTGGCAGGTTCGCCCGTCGGAGCGGCGGCGCCTACGGGACGAACTGGTCCTCGCATTGGCGCACTTCGCCTATCCGGACGACGTGGAAACCGCCGCGGAGTTCAAGCCACGGCAGGTTCTGCGTGCCGCCCGGGCGGCATGCGAGCGCGATCCCTTGGCTCCCAATCCAATTCGCGACAGCGTTCGCACTTGGGCCGAAGCGCGGCAATGGGCCGCGCTGACCGATGCGATGGCGGCCCTGCGGCTGGACGAGATCGCCGCCATCGGCGAGGACCTCGCTCAGTGGTGGGTGCGCAGTGTCATGGAAGGCATGAGCGCGACGATCGAAAAACACGAACGCACGTGGTTTTGCTCGATGACCAACGATGCACCGCCGCTGACGACTTTCTTGGCAAACAGTTTATTGAGCGGCAGATGTGGAGGGTCGGATTTGAAAGGGCCAAAACCGGGCGCGAATTAGCGAAGCAAACTGCATTTCATGTACGACAACGGGAGAGCGTTATGGAGGCTGGTGTCAAATCGCAAAGTGAGAGAATTTCCCGGAAAACAGTTCTTCTGACTTCGGGTATCAGCGTTTTGGTGTCGTTGATGAACATCGGTGCGGTGGCTTACGAACATTCCGACACCCAGCGTGCGCACATAAGTGATGAGCTCTGGAGGAAGCGCACGGCGGCATACGAAAAAATGCTCGATATCTCTTTGCAAACGGCCAGCAAGGTTCGGACCAAAGAAGAGTACGAAGATCTGCTAGGTAAATACTACGAAGTTTTAGGCCCCCTGGAGCTCTACTCATCCCATCACGTGGTGTCATGCTCCACGAAGCTGCGCGACCAACTGATTGCATGCGCGAATCCGGACGTCAAAAATCGCGAGGTGTGCAGCTTCGACACATTGAAGTCCCTTCAGTTTCGTCTGAGCGCGGAGATGCGGATTTCATTGGGCAGCACCACAAATCAGACTCCAGCCGATTACCAGGAAGATCGGCACGGCACGTCGACTTGCGACGTCAACTAATCAAGCCACGAGAAGACTTCAACACATCGCGCAACTTCTCTTGCGCACCAACGACGGTGCGTTGGTCCTGCGGCCAGGACCCGTCGATCGGGTCTATTGAAAATGCGGCCCGCCCGCTTTGTCGAGCGCTGCTTCAAGCCGCGCGATGAAGGTTTTGGCGGCGTCCATGTGGTAGTTGAAGTTGATTCGGTGGACGGGGATTTCGAGGTCGGTCATTTTGATGTAAGCCACCGACCGATTGTATTCGTGCCCCCAGCTCATCCCGCGCACGGCGTTGACCGGATAGGTCTTGCCGTTGATGGCGATAGTGTGCGCGGCGAAGTCGACCGTGACACCGGCTTGCGAGAACGAGTCGGGCTTGATGATCGGGTTGGCCTTGGCGCCCGCGCTGTTTAGGGCCCACACGACGAGGCCGGTGATGACGAGGACAAGGATGGCGACGGGGTCCATGGAGATCTCCGTACGGGTTGGGACAAAGACGTTGTTACG
>JAFEDX010000147.1 GCA_018241365.1 Pseudomonadota bacterium | reverse complement strand
GCCAAGGTGCGCGAGCGTCGGGTGTTGGAGCTGATGCGCGAGATGAGCCTGCCCGAGCCGGAGACCCTGCGCCACCGCTACCCTTTCCAACTCTCGGGTGGGCAGCGCCAGCGCGTGATGATCGCGATTGCCATGGCTCTGGAGCCGCAGCTGCTCATCGCTGACGAGCCAACCACGGCGCTGGACGTGACCACGCAGGCGCAAATTCTGGCATTGATCAAGGGACTGCAGGCCACACATGGCATTGGCGTGCTGTTCATCACACACGATTTCGGTGTCGTGGCAGACATTGCCGATCGTGTGGTCGTGATGCAGCAGGGACGTGTGGTGGAGAGCGGCACGGCGAATGAGGTGCTGCGCCACCCTGAGCACCCCTACACGCGCCGCCTCATTGCGGCAGTACCTCGTTTGCGCGACGCAGCGGACAAGGCGACAACCACGCTGGCTCCGCTGCTTCAGATCGACCAGGTCAGCAAGAGCTATCGCGCGCGGGGCCTGGGTCCGTTCGGTGGGCGTGGACGCACCCGGGCACTTGACCAGGTCAGCCTGCATGTCGGTGCAGGTGAAACCGTGGGTTTGATTGGTGAATCGGGTTCGGGCAAGACCACGCTCGGCCAGTGCGTGATGCGCCTGCTGGATGTCGATGGCGGACGCATTGTCTTCAACGGCCAGCCTGTGGAAACACTGCGAGGCGGCGCGCTCAAGGCTTTGCGCCCGCAAATTCAGATGATCTTTCAGGATCCCTTTGCCTCGCTGAACCCGCGCCACCGTGTGGGCCGCATCGTGACGGAGAACGCCATCTTGTGCGGTGTGGCGCCGGCCGAGGCCCAGCGCCGGATGCACGAGGTATTGGCGATGGTGGGCTTGGATGCGAGCGCGGTAAACCGGCTCCCGCACGAGTTCAGCGGTGGCCAGCGCCAGCGCATCGGCATTGCGCGCGCTTTGGTGATGCAGCCCCGCCTAATTGTGGCTGACGAGGCGGTTTCGGCGCTCGACGTGTCGGTCCAGCAGCAGGTGCTGGCTCTACTGCGCGAAGTGCGTGAGCGGCTGGGTCTGGCCATGTTGTTCATCACTCACGACTTGCGCGTGGCCAGCCAAATCTGTGACCGCATCGCCGTGATGCACAAAGGCCGGATCGTCGAAACCGGCACCGTGCACGCCATCGCACGCGCGCCTGCCCATGCGTATACACGGAGCCTGTTCGAAGCCATGCCCGGTCAGGCCTGGGAGCGTGACACCGAGCGATCCGAACCGGCGCTTGCCTGAGCAAACGTGCGAGCGAGCGATTCGTTCCCGCTCGCCTGTTTGCAGACTGAGCATTCACACATCCATCAAGGAAACGTTCTCTCATGTCCACTTCATACGAAAACCTCGCGCTTTACATTGACGGCGAATTCATTCAAGGCCAAGGCCGCGTCGAGCAACCCGTCCTGAATCCAGCCACCGGCGACACCATCGGTCAATTGCCCCACGCCACGCGCGCGGACCTTGATCACGCGCTGGCCGCCGCCGAGCGCGCCTTTGCCACTTGGCGGCATGTGTCCCCGATGGAGCGCGGTGCCATCTTGCGCAAGGTCGGGCAGCTCAGCCGCGAGCGCGCCAAGGAGATCGGGCACAACATCACGCTGGACCAGGGCAAGCCGCTGGCCGAGGCCATGGGTGAGGTGGCGCGTTGCGCCGACCATTGCGACTGGCACGCCGAGGAATGCCGCCGCATCTATGGCCGCGTGATTCCGCCCCGTACGCCCAACGTGCGCCAATTCGTGCTGCGCGAGCCCATCGGCGTGTGCGCTGCGTTCACGCCCTGGAACTTCCCCTACAACCAGGCCATTCGCAAGATCGCCGCCGCCATCGCAGCCGGTTGCACCATCATCATCAAGGGGCCCGAAGATTCGCCCAGCGCCATCGTCGCGATCGCGCGGCTGTTTCACGAGGCCGGTTTGCCGCCCGGCGTGTTGAACGTGGTGTGGGGCGTCCCGCACGAGGTGTCCGAGTACTTGATCGCCTCGCCGATCGTGCGCAAGATTTCGTTCACCGGCTCGGTGCCGGTGGGCAAACAGTTGGCGGCACTGGCCGGCAGCCACATGAAGCGCATCACGATGGAGCTCGGTGGCCACTCGCCCGTCATCGTGTGCGCCGATGCCGATGTCGAGCGCGCCGCCACCATGCTGGCCGCCTCCAAGTTCACCAACGCAGGGCAGGTCTGCGTCTCGCCCACGCGCTTTTACATTCAGGAGCCGGTGTGGGAGCGCTTCATGGCGCGCTTTACCGAGCACGCGCGCGGCATCAAGGTGGGCCCAGGCCTGGAGGCCGACACCAAGATGGGACCGCTGGCACACGCACGCCGCGTGGGTGCCATGGCCGAGTTCGTCGAGGACGCCCGCACGCGCGGTGCCCGCATCGAGACCGGCGGCCATCGCCTGGGTGACGTTGGCAACTTCTTCGCCCCCACCGTGATCGCTACGCCACCCGACGACGCCCGCATCATGCAGTCCGAACC
>JAFEDX010000146.1 GCA_018241365.1 Pseudomonadota bacterium | reverse complement strand
GCCGACTGCCTCGCAAGCCTGCGCCGGAAAGGTTTGGTGGTCGAAAGCGGCGATCCGATTGGTGCAAGCGGCGTCTCCGGTGCTCCGAATTGGCACATGGGTTCCGCGATCGCGCACGCCTTTTCCCGCTGGTCGGGCTGCACGCAACCACCGGCGACGGCGGATTCGTTGCCTGATGCCGTGGCCCTGATGGTGCAGCGCTATGGCCCGCCGCCGCCCCACTTCCATCGCCGCGAGGATGCCGTTGCGCGCATCGCACTTGCAGAGCCCGCGCGCACCGCGCTGGATGACTTGCTGGAGCGGCGCGCGACCTGCCGCAATTTCGATCGGTCGCACTCCGTGCCCGCAACGCAGTTGTCCGCGTTGCTGAAACGCGTGTTCGGCGTCCACGGCATGGAGGAACTCGCGCCGGGTGCGGTGGCGTTGAAGAAAAACCATCCGTCTGGCGGGGCGCTGCACCCCGTCGAGGCGTACCTTGTCGTCCAGCGGGTGGAGGGTCTTGCGTCGGGGCTGTACCACTACAACGTCGAAGCGCACGCGCTGGATTTGCTGCGCGAAATGCCGGCTGATGAAGCGCACGCGTTCGCGATGACCACGGTCGCGGGCCAGGAATACTTCGCCGACGCACCGGTGATGGTGATGATGGCCGCGCGTTTCGCGCGTTCGATGTGGAAATACCGCAACCATCCCAAGATCTACCGCGCGATCCTGCTGGAGATGGGCCACATCTCGCAAAACCTCTACCTCACCGCCACCGAAATGAACCTCGGCGCGTTCATCACCGCCGCGATCAACGAGATGGAAATCGAGCAGGCATTCTCACTCGAACCGATGTCCGAAGGTCCATTGTGCGTGTGCGGGTTCGGTGCGCGTGGCGCTGCGAAAACCACCGTGGAGTTCGATCCGGCGCACAAGGTGTGGCCGGCGGGGCACGAACATCGCGAAGGTTGATCGCTAGGATTCGTTGACGGCATCCATGCGCCGGTACTGGATGGCTTCCGCGAGGTGGTCACGGCCGATCCGTTCGGCGTGCGCAAGGTCGGCGATCGTGCGCGCGACGCGCAACACGCGGTGGTAGGCACGTGCCGACAGTCCGAGCTTGTCCAGTGCGCCCTGCAGCAACGTGCGTTCGGCCTCGCCCAGGGCGCAGTCGCGCCCGATTTCGCGGGTGGTGAGCGATGCATTGGGTTTGCCAGCACGTTGCATGGCGACGTGGCGCGCCGTGATCACGCGTGCGCGCACCGTGGCGGAGTCCTCCTCGTCGGGCTTGCGCACAGCGTCGAGTTCGGCCAGCGGAATGCGCGGCACTTCCACCATGAGGTCGATGCGGTCCAGCAACGGTCCGGAAATGCGCCCGCGATAGCGCGCGATCGCATCCGGCGTGCAATGGCAGCGGCCACCGGGGTCGCCTGCGTACCCGCACGGGCAGGGGTTCATTGCCGCGACCAGCTGGAAGCGTGCGGGAAATTCCGCCGAACGCGCCGCGCGCGAGATGACGATATGGCCGGATTCGAGCGGCTCGCGCAGCACTTCCAGCACGCGGCGGTCGAATTCGGGCAGCTCATCGAGGAACAGCACGCCGTGGTGCGCGAGCGAGATCTCGCCGGGACGCGGGTGCGAACCGCCGCCGACCAGGGCGACGCCGGACGCGGTGTGGTGCGGCGCGCGGTAAGGGCGGCGACGCCAGTCGCTGGCGTTGAACGGTGTGCCGGAGACCGAACGCACCGCGCAGGCCTCGATCGCCTCGGCTTCGGTCAACGGCGGCAGGATGCCGGGCAGGCGCTGAGCCAGCATCGACTTGCCGGTTCCGGGCGGGCCGGTCAACAGCAGGTGGTGACCTCCGGCGGCGGCGATCTCCAGTGCACGGCGTGCATGTGCCTGACCGCGCACGTCGGCCAGGTCGGGAATGGCACCATCGGTGTTCGGGGTCGCGTCGACCGCTGGCGCGGGCAAGGGGTCCATGCCGCGCAGGTGCGCGCAGACCTCCGCCAGCGTGCGTGCGACACGTACCTCGACGTCGCCAAGCAACGCCGCTTCCGCGGCATTCTCGATTGGCACGATCACGCAACGTTTGCCGTGGCGCGCACGCAACAGCGCGGGCAGCACGCCCGGGACCGGGCGCAGTTCGCCGGACAGCGCGAGCTCGCCGAGGAACTCGCAACCCTGCAAGGCTTCCCGCGGCACCTGCCCACCTGCGGCGAGGATGCCCAGTGCGATGGCGAGGTCAAAGCGTCCGCCATCCTTGGGCAGCTCGGCGGGCGCGAGGTTCACCGTGACGCGGCGGTTCGGATATTCGAATTGGGTGTTCTGGATCGCAACGCGAACGCGGTCGCGCGCCTCGCGCACGGCGGCTTCGGGCAGGCCCACGATCGACGTGCCGGGCAAGCCCCCCGACAGGTGCACTTCGACGGTGACGAGCGGCGCCGCGACGCCTTCGGAGGCGCGGGTCAGGGCTACTGCCAGGGACATGGATGTCGCGCCATCGGCCCCTCCCCGGAGACGAAAACGCCGGCGGG
>JAFEDX010000145.1 GCA_018241365.1 Pseudomonadota bacterium | reverse complement strand
CAGCAACAAGCCAGCCTGGATGGTTTTGCCCAAGCCCACTTCGTCGGCAATCAACAAACGTGGCGGCCAGCGATCGTAAAGTCGATGGAAGGCGCGCACCTGATGTGGCCACGGCGTCACTGCCGCCGTAGCTTCGCCAACCAAGGTACCGCCCGCCGGCAATTTCGGCGCTTCGCGGATGTAGCCCCAAAGGGCGCGACGCAGCGCGTCTGTATCCACCGACGGCGCCGGTTGAAACAGGACCGTGTCCGGCAGAGGCGGCGGGCCATCAGTGTCGCCGAGCGCAGCCACGCCCGGTGGCAAGCGGTCGTCGGCAGGCAGGAAGCGCAACAACTCCTGGCGGACAGCGGCCGGCACGTCCAGCGTGATCAAGCGGCTGGCGCGATCGGCCCACAGGCGCGCGAAACTCTCCTCTTCCGCGGCCACGCGCTCTGGTTCCGCCCACGAACGGAACAGATTCAGGCTCTCCCAATTCTGCGTCCATCCGGCGGATGTTTCGTTGAGGCTACCGTTGAAAGCGATCTTGTCGCCTGTCTTGTCCTCGAAGATTCCCGATTTCTCATGGAACAGCGGTCCACTCAACGCCAACGGACGGCGCGCGGCGTCGCAGGGAATCGCCACTTTGGTCTCGAGGATGCCGTGCGCCACCATCCACGCCAGCAGCGCTAGCGCATCGCTTTCTTCTGGCCGCTGCGGATTCAGCGGATTGGCTAGCCACTGCGCCTGCACCGTGTCGCGCAACGACTGGCCCTTTTCGATCGCCTCGACTTCCGGCTGCTCCAGCGTGCAGCCGATGATCAGACGCATGCGGCCGCCGTTGGCGATCATCTGCTCGACGCCGCGCGCCGCCAACGTGAGCGCGCGGGCGTTAAAAAAACCAGTCGTGCGGTCGTAGCTTTGCGCACACTGCAGCGCCGGCACGTACACGAGGTCGAGCAGGTTGCCTTGCTCGGGGGTGTAGCGAATGCGCCACCCGTGGTCGCGCAGCAGGCTCACGCTCTCCCCTCCGCTTCGCGCTGCTCCTCGAACATGCGCAACTGTTCCGGCTGGCCGATTTGATCTGCAAAGGCCAAGCGACGTAGCTTCTCCAGTGCGTCGAAATCACCAGCGTGATCCACGGCTTCGCCTTCCTCGCCGCGTAGACCGGGCGGCACCGGCAGAACTTCGAGCAAGGCTTCGAGCGCCAGCAGGAACTTCGCATCGGTATCCAAGCCATTGTGCTTGACCAGCTCCAGAGCCGCCGCCGCGCCCTTGCTGCGGCCTCGTTGCGCCGCGTGATGCAAGGCGTCGAGCATGCTGCCTGATCCATCAGCTGCGCCGATGCGGCCCTTGGCCACGCGCGTAGCCGAGTCCATCAGCGTGAGGTTGTTCTGCTTCTTTTCGGCCAGCTTGCCGACGATGTCGCGTTCCAGATCCACACCGACGGCGCGCGCCAGCATCAAAGCTTCGTCGTACGGAAATTCCGGCGCGCCGAAGCTGTCCCACGCAAGCACGAACCAGGCCGTTGGCGGATCGAGTTCCGCGCGGGTGTTTTGCTGCACGAGCTGTTTGAGGCGCCAATCCTTCACTTCGCGGCGGGCGGCTTCGAGCGCGTCTTCAGGCGTGGCTTCGTAAGGATCGGATTGCTCTTGGAACAGCGCGACCTGGCGGTTGCGCCGCGTCTGCTCCGGCTGCGGACGCGGGCGCCCGCGACGTAGCGGCCAGTGTCGCGAGAACTCCTCGAGCGCCGGGCCGAAACTGGCCAGGTACAAGTCCACGCCGCGAATACCGGCCTTCTGGAAATCCGCGACTCGTCGGCGCACCTCGCTGGCGAGTTTCGGCTCCACGTCTTCCCAGTACAGTGTGTCGTCGTCGGCCTTGGGTGGACGCGGGCGGCAGACCAGGAAGATAGTGCTGTTGGCGGCGGCCTTGTTCTTGATATGCAACGAGCCTTCGGCCTCGGTGTTGATCGGCCACGAAGCGGTGATAACGAAACCGGCTTCCATCAGGCCCTTGGTCAGCGCATCCCAGGCGCCGGTAGCCTTATGGGTGAACATCAACGTCATCACGCCATCGGCTTTGAGCACGCGCCGGCACTCGGCGAAGATCGCCGCCATGCGCTGCTGGTAGTCGCGGCCAGCCAGCACCTTGGCGCCCTTTTCGCCCTTGTGGCGCGACGGGTTGGCCACCGCCTCGCTATCCTTGTCGGTGAGCTGGCGGCGAAACAATTCTGGATAAACGCGGCCCGCCGTGCGTTTGAGCCACACGTAGAAAAAATCCGACAGCTCGGCGTACATCACATTGTCGTAGTACGGCGGATCCATTACCACGCAGTCGATGCTGGCGTCGGCGATGTGGTCGAGCGCGTCGCCGGGCTTGCAACTCAGCTCGATGGTCGGACTGCGCGGCGACGCAGCGGCATCGGCCACGAACAGGCCGCCGCCCATGCGTTCGTCCAGCTCGCGCGGCTTGGAGCTTTTTTTGCCGATGCCAGCTTCGGGGCGCACCAGCGCCAGCAGTTCCTCGGACGGCGCGTGCT
>JAFEDX010000144.1 GCA_018241365.1 Pseudomonadota bacterium | reverse complement strand
GGCATCTGCCACCTACCGGCGTGAGATTGCTGCGCTGAAGCGCCAGGTAATTGCGCTCGAGCGCAAATCGGCGTTGCTGGAAAAGCGCGCCAACCAGGCGTTCGACAACAAAGCGAGCGCACTACCCGACCGGCCGGTCAGGTTCGTTGCCAAGGGACTTCGCTCGCTGCGAAAGCGCCTCGGGTTCTCCGCGGCGCAGTTGGCGCTAGTCCTGGGTGTCAGCGAGCAGTCTGTCTACAACTGGGAGACGGGGAAGGCCACCCCGCGCAAAGGGCAACTGGTGGCCATCAGCGCGATGCGTGGGATGGGCAAGCGGGAAGCGCAGTCACGCCTTGAGAGCATCCCGCCGACCCGTTCGAGACCCGGCAAGAAAGGTCGTGGCTAGGAATCGAGTCGCCGTCCAGATCCTTCGCGGCCGAAAGGTCTGACCACGCCGTGAGGGTGCTGGTCACGGGCGCGAACGGCTTCCTTGGCTCACGGCTCGTTGGCGCATTGCGCGAGGCCGGCCACGAACCGGTGCTCGCCGTGCGCGACATTGCCTCCGCGCGCGGTGCCGCTGCCGTCGCTTGCGACTTGGCTCGCGACACCGATCCGCAGGTCTGGAAAGCTCACCTGGAGCGCGTTGACGCGGTGGTCAACTGCGCCGGTATTCTACGGGAGACGCGTACCGACACGTTCCAAAGCGTACATGTGGACGCGCCGCTAGCTTTGTTTCGCGCCTGCGTGGCCTGCGGTGTTCGGCGCGTGATCCAGATTTCCGCGCTCGGCGATCCCTCCGACGGCGAATTCATCGCCTCCAAGCATCGCTGTGATGCTCAACTCGCAGCGCTTGATCTTGATTGGCTGGTGCTGCGACCAGGACTCGTCTACAGTGCGCATGGCGCCTTTGGCGGCACGGCGCTTCTGCGCGCAATGGCGGCGCAGCCGGGACTGCTCGTATTGCCGAGCGATGGCGGGCAACGACTGCAGCCACTCGCCGCCGAGGATCTGGCGCAACTGGTATCGGCGGCGTTGGTGCGGCCGAATGTGCGCGACATCGTCCTTCAGGCGGTCGGTCCGCAGGTGCTGACACTTCGCGACTACCTGTGCGCGTGGCGCGCCTGGTTCGGCCTACGCGAGGCGCTCGTCGTATCCCTTCCATTGTGGCTAGTCGACGCGATCGTCGGGATTGGCGAATGGTGGGGCCGCGGACCTGTGTGCCGCGTGATTGCGAACCTGCTGCAGCGCAGCCGCGTTGGCGACGAAGATGCAGTCACGCGTCTGCAGGCTACGCTGGGCATTACTCCGCGGACATTGCAGCAGGCACTGCGCGAACGGCCCATGAAATGGTCCGACCTCCTCGAGGCGCGCTGGTATGTTCTGCGACCTGCGTTACTTAGCATCTTGGCCTTCTTGTGGATCGCGTCCGCTGTCGTCGGCATGACCACGGCACCTAACGTTGCGCTGGCTCAGCTTCCCACGTTACCCACGCCGTTGGTGCGCCCTCTCGCCATCGCGACCAGTACCCTGGACTTCACTCTCGGTGCGTTGCTGGCGTTTGGCGTGCGCGTTCGCATGATGCTGACGCTGATGCTGCTGATGGTGCTCGGCTATACGCTCGTGATCAGCGTGTTGGCGCCGTCCCACTGGCTCGATCCATTCGGTGGCGTGTTGAAGAACGTGCTGATCGCCGCTGTGCTGGGCGCGCTGCTGATATTGGAGCCCAGACGATGACAATGTACGCACTGATCAAGTTCGTGCACATCGTTTCTGCGACGGTATTGTTCGGCACCGGGCTGGGAACGGCGTTCTTCATGTGGATGAGCCATCGCACCGGCAACATCGTGGCGATCGCCTCGGCGGCACGCATCACCGTGCGTGCCGACTGGCTGTTCACCGCTCCGGCGGTAATCCTGCAGCCGCTCAGCGGCGTGCTGCTGATGCGCCTGGTCGGCTATCCGGCCACTAGTTCGTGGCTGGTCGTCGCAATCGGCTTGTACGTGCTGGCCGGTGCCTGCTGGCTGCCGGTTGTGGCGTTGCAGTTGCGGATGCATGATCTCGCCACACGTGCGGTGCGTGAAAGCAGTGAGCTACCATCGCAGTATTACCGTTGCATGCGCTGGTGGTTCGTGCTTGGCTGGCCCGCGTTCGCTGCCGTGCTGGCGATATTCTGGCTGATGGTAGCGAAGCCGGCATTGTGGTGAAGGCTTACAAAATCAATCGTGCCACCATGGATCCAAAGACACCAGCTTCGCTGCAATCCCGCGTCTACTTCAACTGGCCGTGGTAAGGATGATTTGTGCGACTTAACTGGATGACCATCGCTGCGTTATCAAGTGCAATAGCGGCATCAATAATCATCGCCTTCGCAATCTCGAAGCGCTCTAACGGCGCCCTGCCAGACCCGAACTATTATGCGCACGCGCATTCACTCCCGTTCGATCTCAGCGATGAATCTTCACGAGCCGCGTTCGACATGTTCGTGCATCGCACCGTAGTGAACTACGGACTGCAGCCATTGGATTGCGAACGGGGTAACGAATACTACCGCGCCGAAAT
>JAFEDX010000143.1 GCA_018241365.1 Pseudomonadota bacterium | reverse complement strand
CCGCTGGATGTCGTCGTAATACAGATAGAACAGGATGGCCTGCTGCGACGCATCGACCGGTCCTGAGGCCAGTCCGACCATCAAGTTGGCGCTGTCGCTTTCCAGCCACGCCCAGATGGGCGCATGGACACCTTCTGGCACCACGCTGTTGGCAACCCTGAACCCGAGGTCGACATAGAACCCGATGCTGCGCTCGACGTCGGCGACATGGGCGAAGGCGACTAGCGAGCGGGTTTGGGTGGCCATATCGTCTTGGAAATCATCCAACACCAAAGTTAAGCCGTGCCGCGTAGCGGAGCAACCCATATGCAAGTTGTACCTGCCATATGGTTTGAGGAACGAAGCGGTATCGGCTTGAACGCATTGTTAAGCATCACCTGCGTCATCAATGGTGCCAAGTTTGCTGCGAACATGATCATAGTAAAGTACGACACCAAGCGCAGCGAAGACAGCGTCTGCGTATGCGACCGTCGTTCTGACAGACCACTGTGCCAGACCGTGTCCGAGCCAAGCATCTCCAGATAGTCCTTGTGTGTTTCTTCGCGGCTCGAACTTGCCCTTAATCTGCTGAGGGAGCTTGCTCGTATGGAAGCTACCAGCTCGAACCATGCCTTCAGTGCCAACGTCAAAGAATGACGCCTTGTAATGAACAATCTCATTGCGAAGCCGGATGACTGTCGCCGTTGCTTGATGAGGGTCGCAATCACTAGGCAGAGGTGATTTCCCGGCAGCGCGCAAGAGGAGGTCGTACTTGGAAAGGATCGATGCCTTCTGTACCGAGTCTGTTTCACCGAGTCCGGCGATCATTGATCGATCCCGCTCGTCGAGCGCAGATAGATGCCCCCCTTCCGGGCGAATAGCATCTGCGAATATCTCGTTTGCAAGTGCCTCTAGGAACGCTACAGAACTGAAAAGTGCGCTTGAAACATAGGCTTTGAGCTCAACAGCTTCAGGTGCTGTATCCCCACTCAGATCTGCTTCAACCCTAGCCGCTCGCCGGGTCAAGTAGGCGGCAGCTTGCACATGCTGAATAGAGTAGTAAGTTTGCAGACTGATGCCGATAATCATTCTTGTGATGCCTAACTACAATTCGATTTCAAAGTGAAACCTAATCCAGCAACCTGATCAAGTCACTGCGCACTACTCGCCAGTACTAATCCATGTGCACCGGTGTTCGCCCGATGACTGCACGTCTTCCTCGAACCGGAACACCTTGCCGTCGCGCTTGCGGATATATCGGAAGTCGTACACGACGGCGCCCTGGCTGTCCATCACGTATTCGCCGCCGTCGGGCCCGGTTTCCCTCCAACGCGTGCGGAATTCCGCGGGGCCGTTCGGCGCGGCGGCGAGTTCCTTCATTTCGACTTGCGTAACCGGGATCTTCCCGTGGCCGTGCTCGTAAACGACGTAGCTGTCGTGGTGCGGGCCATCGGCGAGCACGAATTCCAGCCGGACCGGCTGCGATTGGCCGACCGACTTGAAGCAGCGGAAATCATCCGGGCCCACCGCCGCCGTCGCGCCGCGTGCAACCGCCATGGCGGCCAGCGTCAGCGCGAGCACGCAGACCTTCACGGCTTGAGCTTCGTGTCGGGGTGTTCCGTGATCAACCCGCAACGCAAGGTGATGGGCTGCTGCTTCACCACCGCCGCGACGTCGCCATCGATGAAGTCGCAATTCAAGATGTTGTCGGGACCGCTGAGGCGCGAGGAATACACGTTGACGTTGACCTTCACCCCGCCCTTGATCCAGCGCAGGCGGTCGCGCTTGACCTGCTTGCCCGTGATGTGCGCCGGACCCTGCTGGCCGGGGATCATCACCTGCTCGTTGCCGAGGTCGATCTGCCCGACTTCATCGGCGTGCTTCTCGTCGCCGGGTTTCGGATCGCCGTAGTAACTGGCGGAAACCGTGATGCCTTCGTGCGTGGCCTTGAGGCGCTGGGCCGCCTTGGGCGTGAGCGTGACGTCCACATTGAAACCCAGCGGCGGCGCTGCCGGCGATGTGGCGACGCTGGCCGGCAGGTTGAGCGCAGTGATGCGGAATGGCTGCGCCTTGCCGACGCCGGCGAGGTTGGCCCAGATCGCACCATCGCCGTACATCACGCCATTGTCGTTGCAGAACAACCGGCTGACCGGCGAGGCGGCCACGGCCTTCTCCAACGCTTGCAACGAGGCGCCGTCCAGGCGCTTCTGCAGCGCGGTCGCATCCTTGAACGTTTCATGCCGGCCGTTCGCGTCGTTCACACGCAACGGAAAATCCGCGAGTTTCGCGAACGCGGCGGTATCGTGTTTGGCCAGCGCCGCGCGCAGCGCCGCGTCGAATTGCAGGAAGCCGCTGCTGTCCGATGCGCCGGTGACGGCAAGATCGCAACTTTCACCCAGCCGTGTTGCGGCCCACGCGGAAGACGCAGTGAAACACAGCGACAGCGATACCAGCACGAGCGTGATGAGCTTCCGCATGGCAGGCTCCTTCATGGGTGGATGGCCTCCGTCCCTTGTATTCAACTTGCGAGTCGGCGTGATTTCAGATCGTCGTGCCGAACA
>JAFEDX010000142.1 GCA_018241365.1 Pseudomonadota bacterium | reverse complement strand
AAGATCCGTAACGCTGCCGCGCAACGGTTCGACTCACCCGGTACCGGCTTGCCACCGTACCTCACTCTGTCGGGATCCATGTTCAAAGCCTTGATCGTCGCTGCCGCCGTGCTTGCCACACCCCTTGCCCATGCAAGCCCGCCGCAGGACGATCTGGACCCGCTGCCCCCATCCAGGAGCCTGGCGGGACGGCTGGGCGACAGCATTCACCAGGCCACCGACCGCGCCAGCGCCCTGGTGAGCAGCGCCATGAGCGCCATTGGCGTGCCCTACCGCCGCGGCGGCAACTCCGCCGAGACCGGCTTCGACTGCAGCGGCTTCGTGCGTGCCACCTTCGAGCAGGCCATGGGACTGGTGCTGCCGCGCCGCGCCGAGGAACAGGCGGCGGCCGCCAGCAAGATCAACCGGGCCGACCTGCAGCCGGGCGACCTGGTGTTTTTCAACACGCTGCGCCGCGCCTACAGCCATGTGGGCATCTACCTGGGCGACGGCCAGTTCATCCACGCGCCGCGCACCGGCACCCGCGTGCGCGTCGAGAGCATGGAGCTGAGCTACTGGAAAAAGCGCTTCAACGGCGCGCGCCGCGTGCCCGGTGTCGAGGCCGATCCCTCTGCCCTGCGCGCCGCCAGCGTGCTGAACCGCGATTCCCCTGCGCCCAGCGCTGTCCGCCTGGGGGGCAAGGCCGGCGCCAAAGGGGCCGAAGACGTGTGGCAGCTGCCCAGTGAGCGGGCCGCCGGCAGCACCGGCAACGGCGGCGGCAACGCCAACATCTGACTGCGCGCCACCCCGCCAGCGTTCTGATTGCAAGCTTTTACCTCCTCCAAAGGTACGGGGCCCGCAAGGGCCCTCTTTTTTGGCTGGAGGCCCGTTCAGTCGTCCGGCGCGCCCCGCCCCGGAAACAGCACGTCGGCAAAGCCGAAGCGCGAGAAGTCGCGCACCCGCATGGGGTAGAGCACGCCTTGCAGATGGTCGCACTCGTGCTGCACCACGCGCGCATGAAAGTCCCGCGCCTCGCGCTCGATCGGCTCGCCATGCACGTCCACGCCCGTGTATCGAACGTGACGCCAGCGCGGCACCACGGCGCGCAGCCCGGGCACGGACAGGCACCCTTCCCAGTCGTCGGCCAGCTCGGCGGACAGCGGGGTGATCACCGGGTTGCACAGCACGGTGCGCGGTACGGACGGCGCATCCGGATAGCGGGGATTGACGGTGCCCGAGCCGAAGATCACCACCTGCAAATCCACGCCGATCTGGGGGGCCGCCAAACCGGCGCCGTCGGCCGCGCGCATGGTATCGACCAAGTCGCGCACCAGTTGGTGCAAGTCGTCGGTGTCGAAGGCGGTGACCGCTTGCGCCACGCGCAGCAAGCGCGGGTCGCCCATTTTCAAGATTTCACGAATCGCCATGCGCCCGATCATCGCGCAAACGCGACCCACCGCGCGTCCAGCGCATCAACCGCCGCCGTCGACGTTATGGCCACGGCCACCCAGGCTCGGCCGGGGCCAGCCCGGAGGCATGGGACGCGGGGGCGCCGGCGGACGCACACCGGGACCCGGATTGCCGCCCCAGCCCGGACGGGGGGGCGGATTGCCGCCCCAACCGGGCCGCGGAGGTGGATTGCCACCCCAGCCCGGCCGCGGAGGCGGCCCTCCACCCCAGCCCGGACGCGACGGACGGTCGTGCCAATAGTGGCGGTCATTGGACCAGCCGCCATACACGCCGAGCGACACCGGCGGCGCCACGTAATAGGGCGCCGAGTAAACCGGGTAGGCCGGCGCCGCAACATAAGGCGCGCCGTACACGGGCCCGGCCGGATACGCGACCGGCGCGCCCACGTCATAGGCACCCACCGGGGCGACCGCACACCCGCCCAGCGCCAACAGCGCCACGGCGCCAAGCGCCAGAACCACACGAGATGAAGCTTGCCGGGTCATGTCTGAACCTCTTGAAGAGTCGCCAGCGCCCTTTGGCTGACCGGCTTGAAACTGTACGCGCGCCGTGTAAATCCCGCGTGAAGCGGTCGAAGCGGCGCCCTCCTCCTTAACGCGTGCGCCGGGTCGTGCGCCGACCGGGCTTCGGTTCGAAGTTGTCAGACTCCGTATCCCCACCAAGCGGCCGCCAAGCGGCCACTCACCCCCGATCGGCCAACCAGGCGGCGCCCCGCACGCCCGACGAATCGCCGTGCCGAGCTGGCGCAAGCGCCGTGCGCACGCTGTCGCTGAACACGTGCCGGCCCCAACGCTGCGGCACTTCGACAAACAGCTCGGGCACTTGGCTGAGGCCGCCGCCGAGCACGATGACCTGCGGATCGAGCACGTTGATGACCGCGGCCAGGGCGCGCGCCAGGCGCTCGGCGTAGCGCTCCAAGCTGTCGCGGGCCGCCGCGTCCCCGGCGCGCATCGCCGCCACGACCTGCGCGGCATCCCGCGCGCCGCCGCCCGCAGCGGCATGGTCGGCCGCCAGCGCCGGGCCCGACAGCCAGGCCTCCACGCAATCGCGCCGCCCGCACCAGCACAGGCGCACAGGGCGCGCCTCGCCCGGGATCGGCGGC
>JAFEDX010000141.1 GCA_018241365.1 Pseudomonadota bacterium | reverse complement strand
ATTTTCCACACCCACAACACAAAAATGTGAGGGTGGCCAAATATCGGCGTGAGTCCATGAATATCGACGCGTTCATCTAGAAACATAGACCGCAACTCGCGGTTGCCTCCCCTCGCCGTCGCGTCGCACAAGATCGACCTATTCGAGGGGTCGGCATTTGACGAAGTTCATTGGCACAGCGGCGTGCGCGCTCGCCCTATTCATGTCCTCCGCGGCATTCGCAGGCAGCACGGTCGTGTCGCTCACGTTCGGCGGCACGTCCCGCAGCAGCTTGCTCCATGTGCCAGCGAATTATCGTGACGCCGACGCCTATCCGCTGATGCTGGTCTTCCACGGTCTTGGCGGGAGTGCGGCACAGATGGAGCGCCTGACGGCGTTCGACGCACTTTCGGACCAGTACGGCTTCTTCGTCGCCTACCCTCAGTCGGCTGGATCCGCCTGGGATTTCTCCGGCACCAACAACGACTTCCAGTTCACGCTGGCTCTGCTGCAGACGATCGAGGCGGAGTACCACATCAACCCGACCCGGGTGTACCTGGCCGGGTACTCGCAAGGGGTCCGCGTCGCGCAGGGCGTTGCCCTCTGCAACGTACCTCTGGTCGCCGGACTGGGCGATATCGATGCCAACAGCAGTCACCGCTGGAACAAGGACTGCAAGGCGACGCTCCCCATCACCTACGTGCACTTCCATGGGACGGCGGATCCGATCATCCCATACAACGGCACGTTGGGCTCCTATTCGGCGCTGCAGACCACCACGCTCTGGGCGCAGGCAAACGGCTGTTCGAACTTCTCGACACCGGCGGTGAGCAGCTATCCGGACACGTTGAACACCGGCGCTGCTGTTGTTGACGCGCTGAGCACGTGGAGCGGGTGCGGCAACGGTACGACGGTTGCGTTTTATACGATCACCGGCGGCGGTCATACCTGGCCCGGCGGCAACCAGTTCTACGACCCGCTGCTTGGTCCTGCATCGAAAGGGACGAATGCGAGCCTGATCCTGTGGCAGACCTTCGCGTCCCATAGCAGTCCAGCGGCGTTCGCCGGAGTCTGCGGCGCGACCGCCGGGATCGCAACGTCCTCGGTGCCGTCCGAGGCGCTGTGCCGAACCGGCATTGCTTCCACGGTGACTAGCGGGAGCGGCTGCTCCTGGACGTGCTCCGGCTACAACGGGGGCGCTCCCGCCAAATGCAGCGCGCCGGCCGGTTAGGGAGGGCGCCGTCATGCGCAGGCATGCCCGCCTCTCTCCGCCGGCGGTCCCAGCCTGCGTTCCCGCGTCTGCGGCAGCCGAAGCACATTTTCGGGAGCAATCGTGCCCGGCAGGCCAAATTTGAAAATTGTTAAGTCGAAATTCCAGAAATTAGAGTCTGCAAACTACTGAGTTACGTAGCGTACGAAACTGCATGAATATGACGAGGGACCATTCGGCCGGCGGCGGTTAGCCGCGGGGCACAAGCCATTTTATGGATCGCGTCTGGGAGTTCATCAATGTCACGATTTCTTGCCGCAGTGTTTGCCGCGGTGTTTGCCGCATCCTGCCTTCTTGTCTCCACCCTGGCGCAAGCAGGCAGCACCATCATAACCCTTACATTCGCAGGGAACTCGCGCAGCAGCGTCCTGCATGTCCCGGCGAACTACGATCAGAGCAAGGCGTATCCGCTGGTAGTGGTCTTCCATGCCACCGGCATGACCGGTGCGCAGACGGAAAATGTCTCCGGTTTCGATGCGGTGGCCGACGCGAACAGCTTCTTCGTTGCGTATCCCGACTCGGTGGGATCCCAGTGGGTTGTCACCGGTCCATCGAACGACGTGGATTTCAGCGTCTCCCTGATGCAGACGATCGAGGCCGCGTACCACATCGATCCCACGCGCGTCTATTCGGCGGGCTACTCGCAAGGCGCGGGGCTTGCCCAGGAACTGGCGTTCTGCAATCCGAACCTGATCGGGGGCGTTGCCGATGTCGCGCAGGATCTCAGCGCCGGGTGGCAGAGCGTCTGCAAGCTCACCACCCCCATCGCCTATGTTGTGTTCCACGGCACCGCCGACCCGGTAAGCCCGTACAACGGCGACGCCACCGCCACCCCCACGGTCTACTCCGCGTTACAGACGGCGACGAACTGGGCGCAGATCGACGGCTGCACAAACCAGTCGAGCCCGTCTTCGTCGACCTATCCCGACACCTTGAACACCGGCCCGAGCGTGACGAACACGCAATATGCCTGGAGCGGTTGCAGCAACGGCACCACGGTCGCGTTCTATTCGATCACCGGCGGCGGCCACACCTGGCCGGGAGGGACGCAGATCCCAACCTCGACCATGGGACCGACGTCGCAGACCACGAACGCGAGCCAGATCATGTGGCAGACGTTCTCGCCGCACCGGAGCGCGGCACCGTTCGCCGGTGTCTGCGGAGCGGCTGCAGGCGTGGCGACGTCGTCGGCGCCATCGAGCGGACTGTGCAGGATCGGGCTCGCCTCAACGGTGTCGAGCGGCAGCGGATGGTCCTGGACCTGCTCGGGCTACAACGGCGGCTCCGCCGCCAGCTGCGCCGCGCCTCTCCAT
>JAFEDX010000140.1 GCA_018241365.1 Pseudomonadota bacterium | reverse complement strand
CGATGGATGTGTGCTTTTCCAACTGGCGCGCGTATTTCGGGCCAGGCCTGGAGTTCGCCTACGCCTATGACTTCGATTCGCTGGTCGCGCATTACCGCCAATACCGCAAGGTCATGGCGCACTGGCACGCAGCGCTGCCGGGGGAGATCCTCGATGTCGATTACGCGCGCCTGGTGCGTGAACCCGAAGCCGTGGCGCGGGAGATCCTGGGACGTTGCGGACTCGAGTACGAGCCTGGCTGCACCGACCTTACCCGCAACCGGGCGCCCAGCGCGACGCTCAGCATGCCGCAGGTGCGCGAACCCATCCACACGCGCTCGTTCGAGGAGTGGCATCCTTATGCGACGCAGTTGGCCGGGTTGCGGCAGGCGCTCGGCAAACCGTGATGATGTCTGTTGTCATGCGGCGCGCGGCCTTGTGGGTTACCGCGGGCAAACGGCTATGAGCGGATTTTCCACGTGGACTGAAAAAAAGGGCTGGCGAATTGCCAGCCCTTTGAGTTTGTGGCTTGCCGCACGTCAATGCAGGTGGACGTTCAACTCCACCATGACCAGGCGACCGTAGGGGTTGTAACTGAACTGGTCGAAGTACGGATACGAGGTGAAGGATGCGTCGTACGGCGGGCGGGCGTTGAAGATGTTGTTGCCGATCAACGAGGCCGTGATGTCGGGCGTCACGTGGTACTGCACGCTGGCGTTGTACAGCATCCAGGGACCCACGGTGAATTTGCCGTTGGCGCTGAAGGTCTTGCCGAAGCGCTGATACAGGACCGTGGTGCTCCACTTGCCGATGTTCCAGTTCAGCGATGCATTGCCGATGTTCTTGAACTGGTTGCCGTAGCTGTTGGTGCGCAGCAGGTCGGTTGGCGTATCTCCCGGGAATTGCTGGTACAGGTGGCTGGTTTGAACCGCATAGTCCAGGCCCAGCGCGAAGTCGCCAAAGCGGCCCCAGCTCCAGCGGTAGTTACCGGACGCCTGAATGCCGGACACCGATTCCCGCGAGATGTTGATCGGCACCGTGGTAGCGCCCTGAAGGATGCCGGGAACCGGTGAGTTGACCGGGGCACGAACCACCTGCGAAATGAACTGCTGGCAGGACGGCGAGTTGATGTCCACCGGATTTCCCTGGACGGTCACCCCGAGGCGACAGTCTGCCTCGTGCGACAGGATCGCGCCCAACGAGTAGTTGCTGACCTCGTTCGCTATCTTGACGTGGTAGTAGTCGCTCTTCAGGGTGATGTTCTGGGTCGGCGACCACACCACGCCGTAACCCCAGGACTTGGCGGTGATGTACTGCAGGTTGCGGTTGCCCGAAGCCTTGACGATGACGTTGTTGACGCTGTTGTAGGGCGCCAGGCAGTTTGCGAGATCGTTGCCGTACAGGCGCCGGCAGTTGTATACGTCCACCACGCCATTGTTGAAAGACGAACTGCCGTTGTTGAACACGTAACTCATGTCCGGCGCGCGGAACGCGGTGGCGTAGTTGGCGCGCAGCAGCAAGGTACTGATGGGGCGGAACTCCAGCCCTGCCTTCCAGGTGAACTTGCCTTCCGAGCTGCCGCCATCGGGCATGTAACGGTCGTAACGCCCCGCGACGTCCGCGGTCAGCATCTTGAAGATCGGAACGTCGAATTCGACCGCGCCGGATTCGAAACCACGCTTCCCACCACCACTGGTCCCGGTCAGGCCCCAGAAGTCCCCGGCCACGAGACGCGGGTCCACGGGATTGTTCCAGTACTGGTTGCCGCGGACCAACTGTCCGGCAAAACCGACCGAACCCGCCGGCAGGCTGAACAGGTCGGTGTTGGTGATCGTGATGGCACCTTGCTGGCTGTAGGTCTCGGAATCGGAAGTCACGTAATCACTGAAGGCGCGGAACTGGGCCGGCGTGGTGGTGCCCCAGAAGTGGCCATTCTGCTCGAGGTGATACGCGGGGTAGCCGTAGCCGTAGGGATCCGTCCCATCTTGCGGGCCCGTGAACCAGGCATTCACCAGATTGGTCAGCGGACGCAGCAGGCGCTGGTTGGTTTGATATTGCGAGCGGTGGAAATAGGCGTCGTAGTTCCAGTTGGAATTGCCGAAGCTGCCCTTGACGCCGACGTTGAAAACGTAGGCGTGGTTGACCTGGGTTGAGTTGGCAAGATTGCTGACTTCCTCCGGTGCGAAGATGTGGAAACCGGTTACGAGCTTCTGGGCGTCGAGGTCGTAAACGTATCCGGGCATGCCAAATCCCGGCTCCCAGAACACGGAGTAGTAACCGCCGGTCAGGTACTGGATCTTGGTGAGGTTGTACAGCAGGTCCGCGTACAGATCCGTGTTGTCGTTCAGCTGATAATCGGCCTTGCCGTAGAAATTGGCCTGCTTCTGCCCGTTCAGAAGCGTGCCTTCACTCAACATGTTGTAGGACCCGCAATAGGGACCGTTGTTGGAGGCGTTGCTGTAAAACCCGTTGGTACCGTGGAACAGACTGCCGTCACAGAAGGGCGGTGCAATGTTCGGATTTCCAAACGCATCGCGTTCTTCCCGACTGAAGAACGGCACCCGGCCATTCGGGTTGGGATCGTCCATG
>JAFEDX010000013.1 GCA_018241365.1 Pseudomonadota bacterium | reverse complement strand
TCGAGGGCGAGGGTTCGCGCGACTTCGCGCGGGTTAAGGCCTTCGCATTGAACGAGCCTGCAGCGATGCACCAGCTGCTGGACGTGAACGCGCGCGCCGTCAGTGCGTACCTTGCCGCGCAGGCCGCGGCCGGCGCGCAGGCGCTGATGGTGTTCGACAGCTGGGGCGGGATGCTGGCACCGGCGATGTTCGAACAATACTCGGCGCCTTACCTCACTCAGATCGCGACCGCGCTGCGTGCGGACCTGCACGCGCGCGAAGTGCCGCTGATCGTGTTTTCCAAAGGCGCCAATGCCAGCCTCGAAGTGCTGGCGAACACGGGCTGCGCGGCGCTGGGCATCGACTGGACGATCACGCTGGACGCGGCCCGCCGCCGCGTCGGCAGCCGGGTTGCGCTGCAGGGCAACCTCGATCCCGCGACGCTGCTCGCCTCACCCGCAGTGATCCGCCGCGAAGTGCAGCGCGTAAAGGACGACTTCGGTCCGCATCCCGGCCACGTGTTCAACCTCGGCCACGGCATCACCCCCGACGTCGATCCTGCGCACGTCGCGGTGCTGGTGGACGCGGTGCACGCAGGCGCGTAGCGCGGTTTCCACGCCTGCCCGAAGCAAACCCGCAAGACAGGAGCACGCGGAATCACTGCGTCAGTTGCTTCGGCATCCCTGCGAACTCCCTGGGCGGCGTGTTGCCGGCAAGGTCGCGCACAAAAAAATCGAACATGCGGCGCGTGATGTAGGGCGTGTACTTGCCGAAGTGGTGGTGCTGGTTGGGCACCACCAGCATGTTGAAGTCGCGGTTGGCCAGCATCAGCGCGCCGGCGACGAGGTAGGTGTTTTCGGGCGCGACGTTGTCGTCGATCGCGCCGGTCACCAGCATCAGCGGGGCCTTGAGGTTTTTCGCCAGCAGTTCGCTGGCCTGGTTGTCGTAGTTGCTGGTGCCGTCCTTGTTGGTCACCAGCAGGCCCTGCCACTTTTCGCCCCAAGCGTAGTCGTAGTCGCGGTTGTCGTAGTTGCCGCTTTCCGCCCAGCCGGCCTTGAAGAAATCGGGGTAGTGCAGCAGTGCGGATACGGTCGCGTTGCCGCCGCCCGAGTGGCCCCAGATGCCGACGTGGTCGAGGTTCATCCATGGGTTGCGCGCCGCCAGTTGCTTGATGGTGGTGATCTGGTCGGGCAGGGTGTCGTCGCCCATGTCGCCGTACCACTCGCGCTGGAAGCTGGCGGAACGATACGGCGTGCCCATGCCATCGACGGTCACCACGATGAAACCCAGTTCGGCCAGCGCCTGGCTTGCGCCGCGTTCGGAGCGAAAACCGAACGTCGCGATGGAACCGATCTGCGGACCGGGATAAATGAAGTCGATCACCGGGTACTTCTGTCCGGCGTTGAAGTTGCTGGGTTTGTACAGCAGGCCATACAGATCGGTCTTGCCGTCGCGCGCCTTCACGCTGAACGGCACCGGCGGCACCCAGCCGTCGGCGAGCAGGTGCGAGATGTCGGTCTTGGCAACCGTCGCGATCGCGTGGCCGTCGTCCGATGCGCGCAGCACCGTCACCGGCGGCACGGTCGGCGTCGAATACGCGTCCACGAAGTACTGGCCATCCTTGGACATCGTGATGTCGTGGTTGGCGTCCTCCGGCGTCAGCGACGTGGTCTTGCCGGTATCGATGTTGACCTTGAACAGTTGCTGGTAATACGGGTTCATGCCCGGCGTGCGGCCGACGCCGAGGTACCACAGCGTGCGCGTCTTCTTGTCCAGATGCAGCACCTGGATCGCGTCGCCCTCGCCGGTCGTGATCGGGTGCAGTGGCTTGCCCGTCGCGGCGCTGTAGAGGTACAGGTTCATCCAGTTGTCCTGCTCGGTCGGCCAGATGATTTCGTGGCTGTCCGCCAGATAGAACCAGTCGGGCTTGGCCATCTCCGAGCCGGCCGCGGGATACGAGCCCTGGTAGTAATCCCTAGCGGTGTATTCGAACACCGTGCGCACGTCGCCGGTGGCCGCAGTGGCGATGCGGAACCATTCGTGCTGGCGGTCACGCGAGGTCGAAACCAGCGCGAAGGTCTGGCTGTCGGGCGCCCACTGGATTTCCATCCACGAACCCAGCTGCTGTTCCTCGTCCATCTTCAGCGGCGTGACCCTGCGCGCCGCGACGTCGATCACGACGGGCAGCGCCAGCGGCACCTGCTGGTCACCCGGCAACGGGTAGGGAATGGTGTTGAGCTTCTCGTGACCGACGCCGCTGGTGACGGTGTACATGTCCTTCACCCCGCGCGTGTCCTGCCGGAACGCGACCAGCGATTTCGAATCCGGCGCCCACTTCACCAGCACCCGTGCCATCGGCCCGAAGCCGGAGCTGTAGCCGTCGTCCTTCACGCCGTCGGTCGTGAGCTGCGTGGCCTTGCCGGTGGCGACGTCACGCACCCACAGGTTGTGGTCCTTGACGAACGCAACCTGCTTGCCGTCCGGCGACAGCGCGCGCGCCGCAAAGCTGCCGGGCACCGGTGCGGCGGTCTGCTTGCGCGTGGTACAGGTGATGCTGCCTGCCATGTCACAGTCGAACTGCTTGCCCTTCATGCTGACCACCAGCGTGCCATCGGCCAGCTTGTGGAAATCGAATGCGTGCGGCCAGTCCTGCGCCGTGAGCGGCTTGGCGGCGGATTCGTCTTCGGCCTTCCCAGCGAATTTGTCCGAGGCCTTGCCGGCCGATTCCTGCCTGGCCTTGTCGAGTGCCGCACCCAGCTTGGCCTGGTCGAACGCCGGCGTGATCTCGCCGGTGGTCGCGTCCATCTCCATGAAGTGGTCGCCGTTGCCATCGTGGTCGCGGAACCAGAAGTGCGTGCCGTCCATCCAGTGCACGCTTTTCACTTCGTGATACACGCGCGCGTCGTAGTTGCGGCCGACCAATGGATCGGTGCTGCGGCCGAGGAATTTCGCGGCGCGCGCGTAATCCGCGTCGGTCAACTGCCGGGCGTGGGTGAGCACGGGAGCAGTGGCAGCGAGTGCAAGCAGCATCCATCCAAGGCCATGGATCGGTTTCATGCGCGTTACGGCACGTAGCGGGGATGGCGAAATGATCCTGCAACCCGCCGCAGGCGACGTGTGCGAAAGGTCATGGCCTGCCGGCACCCTGCCGTGGCGAAATCAGGGGGAACAGCAGCACGCCCGCGGGCGCTTGCGCAACAGGGCTGTTTTCGGCGCTGGAGACCGGTAGTATCGGCGTTCCCTCCAACACGACAGACCCCCATGAGCACGCCCATCCGCGCCCTGGCCGCCTGCCTGCTTCTCCTCGTCATCCCCACCGTACACGCGCAATACAAGCAGCCGCCCGAACCGTTGCTCGGCGTGATGCGCATGCCGCTGCCGCCGGTGCCGCGACTGGACCCGACTGGTCACACGTTGCTGCTGGTCCAGCGCGCGCAGTACCCCGGCATCGAGCGCGCGGCCGAGCCCTACCTCAAGCTGGCCGGCGTGCGGATCGAGCCGCGCGCGCACACCCGCCACGACATGTCGAGCGGCTACGGCATCCGCACCTGCCTCGCTGGTTTCACGCTGGTGGACATCGCTTCGCACCAGCAGACGGTAGTCGCGCTGCCCGCTGGCGCTTGCCCGGATGCGCCATTGTGGTCGCCGGATGGCAGCCGTTTCGCATTCGCCAACACCACCGCCGATCGCGTGGAGCTGTGGGTCGTGGATGTGCAAGACGGCAAGGCGCGGCGCATTGACGGCGTGCAGCTGAATCCCATCCTCGAAAGCACGTATCAATGGCTGGGTGGTCGCGCTGCGCTGCTGGTGAAGACGGTCCCGGCGCAGCTCGGCCCGGCGCCGCAGCGCAGCACGGTGCCGGCCGGTCCCGAGATCAAGGAAACGACCAGCGGCGGCAACGAAAGCAGCACTTACGAAGCGCGCGACACGCTGGGCGGTCCCGAGGACGAGGCGCAGTTCGACTGGTACGCGACCTCGCAACTGGCGGTGGTCGACGCAGCCACTGGCACGGTGAAACCCGTCGGGGCACCCGCGGTGATCGGCAACGTGGACGCCGCGCCCGACGGCCAGCATGTGCTGATGGACGTGCTGAAACGTCCGTATTCCTACGTGGTCACCTGTGAACGGTTTGCGCACGACGTGCACGTGCTGGATCTCGCCAGCGGCAAGGACAAGCTCATTGCCAGCCTGCCGGCCGCCGACAACGTGCCGGTGCGCGGCGTGCCGACCGGACCGCGCGACCATCAGTGGCGCCAGAACGAACCTGCGACGCTGGTGTTCGCCGAAGCACTTGATGGCGGCGACTGGAAGAACACCGTGCCCGCGCGCGACAAGCTGATGATGTGGCGTGCGCCGTTCAACGGCGCGCCGGCGGAAATCGAGCGCACCACGCAGCGTTTCGCGGGACTGTCGTGGTTCGAACGCGGTTCGCAGGCGCTGCTGGACGAATACGACGCCAACCGCGCCTGGCGGCACACCTCGCTGGTGGACGTGGACAAACCCCGTGCCGCGAGCAAGACGCTGTGGGACCTGTCGGCGGATGACGAATACGCCGATCCGGGCCAGCCGTTGATGCGCAGGCTGCGCAACGGCGCGGCGGTGCTGGACGAGCAGGATGGCGCGCTGTTCCTGCGCGGCATCGGCGCGTCGCCGACGGGCGATCGTCCGTTCCTCGACCGCTACACGCTCGTGAACGGAAGCTCGGAACGACTGTTCCGCAGCGCGCCGGACGCCATCGAGTACTTCCTTGGCTTCGCGGACGATCACTCGCGTCTGCTCACCTTGCACCAGTCGCCGACCCAACCGCACAACGTCTGGCTGCGCAGCCTCGGCCAACCGATCGCCGACGCGAAGTCCGGCGAGGCCGTGCGCGCATCCAGTTCAGCGCCTGTGACCGATTTCCCCGATCCGGCGCCGCTGGTGCGCCAGATCAAGAAACGCCTCGTCAAGTACAAGCGCAACGACGGCGTCGAGCTTTCGTTCACCCTGTACACGCCGCCGGGTTACGTCGAAGGCACGCGCGTGCCGGCCATCCTGTACGCCTACCCGATGGATTACGCCGATCCCTCCAAGGCCGGCCAGGTGCGCGGCTCCGATCAGACCTTCACGATGCTGCGCAACTACCAGATGCTGCTGCTGGCCGGCTACGCCATCATCGACAACGCCGCGTTCCCGATCGTCGGCGACCCGAAAAACGCCTACGACACCTACCTGCAGCAACTCGTCGCCGACGCGGACGCCGCGGTCGATGCGGCGGTCGCCACCGGCGTGGTCGATCGCGAACGCATCGGCGCCACCGGGCACAGCCACGGCGCGCTGATGACCGCGAACCTGCTGGCACACACCCACCTGTTCCGCGCGGGCGTCGCGAGCTCAGGCGGCTACAACAAGACGCTCACGCCGTTCGGATTCCAGAACGAGCGCCGCTCGTTCTGGAAGGCCCCCAAGGTTTACGCGGATGCCTCCGCGTTCTTCCACGCCGACCAGATCAAGGCGCCGATCCTGATCGTGCACGGCCAGGACGACGCCAACCCCGGCACCGAGCCGACCCAGTCGCCACGCCTGTTCCAGGCCGTGCGCGGGCTCGGCGGCACCGCGCGGCTGGTGATGCTGCCCTACGAGCCGCACTGGTACGCCGCGCGCGAATCCAACGAGCACTTCGTCGCTGAAATGCTGGACTGGTTCGACCGCTACGTGAAGCACGCCAAGCCGCGCGATGAAACCGCGGCCGCGCGTCCGGATGCCCGCTCTGGCTCCGCCGACGAAGGTTGATGGCAACGCGCCGCCCGGTCGCGGGCGGCGCGACAGTCCGGCGCGGTTGACCTAAACTTGTGCGTTCGCATCGCACACGTCCAGGGCCATGACGCTCCGCATCCTCACCGGCATCACCACCACCGGCACGCCGCACCTCGGCAATTACGTCGGCGCGATCCGCCCGGCGATCGCCGCCAGCCGCGCCGCGGGCGTGGACAGTTTCTTCTTCCTCGCGGATTACCACGCGCTGGTGAAGTGCGACGATCCGGCGCGGATCGCGCGTTCGCGCCTTGAAATTGCCGCAACCTGGCTGGCCTGCGGACTCGACCCGGCGCGCGTCACCTTCTACCAGCAATCCGATATCCCCGAGATCCCCAAGCTCACCTGGCTGCTGACCTGCGTGACCGCGAAGGGTTTGCTCAACCGCGCGCACGCCTACAAGGCGGCGGTGGACCAGAACACCCAGAACCGCGAAGACCCCGACGCCGCGATCACCGCAGGCCTGTACATGTATCCGGTGCTGATGGCCGCCGACATCCTCGCCTTCAATGCCAACAAAGTGCCGGTCGGGCGCGACCAGGTGCAGCACATCGAGATGGCGCGCGACATCGGCCAGCGCTTCAACCACATCTACGGCAAGGCGTGGCGCGCGGCGGGTGGCGCGGGCGAACCGTTCGTGCTGCCGGAAGCGGCGATCGAGGAAAGCGTCGCGACGCTGCCCGGCCTCGACGGCCGCAAGATGTCCAAGAGCTACGACAACACCGTGCCGCTGTTCGAGGGCGGCGCCAGGGCGACGCGCGAGGCCATCGCCAGGATCGTCACCGATTCGCGCGAACCCGGCGAGCCCAAGGACCCCGATTCATCCAGCCTGTTCGCGATCTTCCGCGCATTTGCCGGCGACGCCGAAAGCACGGGTTTCCGGCACGAACTGGAATCCGGGTTGGGCTGGGGCGAAGCCAAGCAAAAACTGTTCGCGCGCATCGACGCCGAAATCGCGCCGCTGCGCGAGCGCTACGACGCGCTGATGGCGCACCCCGACGACATCGAAGATGCCTTGCGCGAAGGCGCGCAGAAGGCGCGCGCGGTGGCGCAGCCGCGCATCGAAACCCTGTGCCGCGCGGTGGGGCTCGGCGCGCTCGGCACGCGCACCGCGAAATCGGCAGGCGGCACGAAGAAGGGCGCGAAACGTGCGCGCATCGCCAGCTTCCGCGACCATGATGGTTTCCGCTTCCGGGTGTTCGCGGAGGACGGCGAGGAACTGCTGTTGTCGCGTGCCTACGCCGACCCCAAGACGGCAGGCGCGGTCGCCAAGGCGCTGGCATCGCAGGCCGTGGTCGGCACGCTCGACGCCGTGCGTTTTGGGGTCACGGTCGCTGGCGAACGCGTGGCTGAAAGCCCCGTGTTTCCGGATATCGCCGCACGCGAGGCCGGGGTGAAAAAACTGCACGCCGCGCTGGCGTCACTGCGCGAGGGGGAGTGAGATGGCGCGTTTCCTCGCCCTGCTGCTGATCGGTCCCTGGCTGGTGGTGCTGGGCTGGTTGTACTGGTTGTATGTGCGGCGCCGTGCGAGCAATGGCGTGCCGGCGCGTTTCGACGTCGGCGTCCTGATCGCCGCAGCGCTGGCGACGATTGCAGGCACGGCGATTGGCTACGAAGCCGCGTTCGGCCACGCCGACTCGATCTGGCAGCAGGTCGCCGCGGCACTCGGAGCTTATGCCGGCTTCAACGCCGCGGTGCTGTTCGGACTGGTCCGGCACTGGCAGGCGCGTCGCCGCGCCGGCGTGGTCGCGCCTCAACGCAGTTCGCGGTAGTCGGCCGGAATCTCGAACAGCGCATCGCGATCGCCCACCGCCAGTGGGCGCAGGTGCTGCTCGAAATGGACGGGGTCGGTATCGCCCTGCCCGAACGCGATGCGTTGGCCGTGCGCATTTTCCCAATGCGTCGCCATGGCCTGGTACAAGGTCACCCGGTCATCCGGCACGCTGGTCTTGCGCGCGGCGCTGCCCGGCGGACACGTCGGAATCCCGTTGAGCGCACCCAGGATGTCGTCGGGAATCCTCTGGTCGGCCATGTAGAAGGTGTTCTCGGTAACCATGACCTGGTCGGGCGATACCTGCATGCGCTCGCTGCTGCGCCAACCGCTGGCCGCATGTCCGTCCAGTTCGCGCGCCGGAAGTGGCGTCGCCTGCTGGATCGGATCCGGATAATCGCAACGCCGCGGATCGTCGCGCACGCGCCTGGCGGTGTCCGTCAGCGGCGCCTCGGGCAGCCGCACCCAGGTTTTCTGGCGGGTATCGAGCAGGAAATATTCGTTGCGGTCCGGCTTGACGATCACCGCGCTGCCGTCATCGAGATCGTCCACGCGCAGCCAATGGTCCCACACCGAAATGCGGCGCAGGCCGGGACGCGACGCTTCCTCGTGGCGAAACTCGCCTTCAGCCGCCTGCGCGGTGTCTTCAAGCCGGGCTTGATCGGGACCGTGCCCTTTCGCGGCACCCAGGATCATGCCAAAAACCATGCCGGCGATCGGATTGGCCTGGCTGATCAGCCCGGTTATCTGACCCATCAGCATGTCGGCGATGTGCGCGCCCATCCCTGGCGCTGCCAGCGCCTTCATCGCGGCCTCGCGTTTGGCCACGGCATCGGTCTTCAGCTCGGTGAGCGAGCGTGAGTGCGCGAAATGATCGAGGGCGGCGGCGTATTGCTGCTCGAACGCATCCGGGCTAGGCGCGGGCTGGCCAGCCGCCAGCCACACGCGCAGATCGTCATACTGGAAACGCGCGCCGCCAACTTCAGGCTGAGCGAACGCAAGCGGCGGGACCAGCGCAAATGCGCACACCATCGCCGCACGACTCATCCGATGTCGCATGGATCCCTCCCCGGATCACGCGGGGGAGGACTGTAACACGCAGGCCGAGGGGCGCACGCTGTCCAGTGCGCATCCGTCACTGCGGCAGCGCGAGATCGTCGAGGATGGCCTTGAGGAAACGCGCAGCCTCGCCGCCGGTGCAGGCACGATGGTCGAACGTCAGCGAAATCGGCAGGCGCCGGTGCACTTCGATGCCACCGATCACCGCGACCACGTCGTGCGAGAGCTTGCCCACGCCGACGATCGCAACGCACGGCGGCACCACCACGACCGTGCCGTAGCGCCCGGCGAACATGCCGAAGTTGGACAGGCTGATCGTGTAGCCGGTCAGTTCGGATGCCGGGATCGAACGATCCTCGACCTGCGCGCGCAGGCGGTTGATGCCTTCGCGCAGGCCCCGCGCATCCAGCATGTCGGCATTGCGCAACGCCGGCACGAACAGACCGTCCGGGGTATCCACCGCGATGCCGAGATCGACGTGCGGGTGTTTGGTCAGGGTGAGGTTCTGGCCGTCGAACCAGGCGTTCAAGGCCGGCTCGGCCTTGCAGGCGGCAACGATCGCGCGGATGGTGCGCGAGGTGATGTCCTGCTTGCCCAGCCACTGGTGCAGGTCGGCATCATCGACGATGGTGGTCTGCACCACTTCCGCGTGCGCCTGCGCCATGACCCGCGCCATGTTGCGGCGCACGCCCTTCAACTGCTCCGGCTGGCCGGTCGCGGCCACCGTGGGCGGCGTGGTGCGCATGGGTTTGCCGGCCTGCGACAGCGTGCTTCGGGTTCCCTCTCCCATCGGGAGAGGGTGGCGCGCAGCGCCGGGTGAGGGTACGACACGCGCTGAACCCTCACCCCCAACCCCTCTCCCGGAGGGCGAGGGGAGAGAAGCCGTGCCTGCCGCCGCGGCGTTCTTGACGTCCTGCATCGTGACCACGCCACCCGCGCCGGTCGCCTGCACGCGCGCGAGATCGACCTTCAACTTCTTCGCCATCGCGCGAACCGCAGGCACGGCTTTCACGCCTCCGACGCTGCCCGCCTGTTCCATGCGTACTTCGTTGCTGCTCGCCACCGCACCGACCACGGTGCCTTCATCTTCGCGGTCGGCGGTCCTGGCCGCGACGGGCGCCGGAGCAGGCTCAGGCGCTGCCGCAGGCGCAGGTGCATGGTGATGGCTGCCCGCGGCATTCTCGGCACGCTGCTTGCCCTTGGGATCGAGCTCGAACTCGGCCAGCGGCGCGCCGGTCACGATCACGTCGCCCGCGGCACCGTGCTGCTTGAGCAGCTTGCCGGTCACCGGCGAGGGCACCTCCACCACGGCCTTGGCCGTTTCCATCGAGATCAGCGGTGCATCCAGCTTGACGCTGTCGCCTTCCTTCACCAGCCATTCGACGATGGTGGCGTCGGGCAGGCCTTCGCCGAGGTCGGGGAGGTGGAACGTTTTCTTCTCAGCCATGATCGGGATTCCTTGGGTTGGCTCAACCGGCCGCGAGCACGCGCTTGGCGGCCGCGACCACGCGTGCGGTACTGGGCAACTGTTTCTGCTCCAGGCGATACAGCGGGGTGTGGATGTCCCAGCCGGTGACGCGTGCGACCGGCGCCAGCAGGTCGTACAGGCATTCCTCGGCGATGCGCGCGGCGATCTCGCCGCCGAAACCGCCGGTCTTCGGCGCCTCGTGCACGATCACGCAGCGGCCGGTCTTGCGCACCGACTCGGCGATGGTGTCGAAGTCGAGCGGGGTCAGCGTGGCGACGTCGATCACCTCGGCGCTGACGCCTTCCTTCGCCAGCGCATCGGCAGCTTCGAGGCACTCCTTCACTTCCGCGCCCCAGGTCACCAAGGTGATGTCGGTGCCGTCGCGCAGCACGAAACACACGTCCAGCGGCAGCGCCTCGCCGTCATCGGGCACATCCTCCTTGTACTGGCGGTAGATGCGCTTGGGCTCGAAGAACACCACCGGATCCGGATCGCGGATCGCGGCCAGCAGCAGGCCATACGCGCGCGCGGGCGAAGATGGCAGCACCACGCGCAAGCCCGGAACGTTGGCGAACAGGTGCTCGTTGGCTTCGGAGTGGTGCTCGGGGGCGTGGATACCGCCGCCCCACGGCGCGCGGAACACCGCCGGGCACGTGATGCGGCCGCGCGTGCGGTTGCGCATGCGCGCGGCGTGGCAGACGATCTGCTCCATCATCGGGTAGATGAAGCCTTCGAACTGAGCCTCGGCGATGGGCTTCATGCCCTGCGCGGCCAAGCCGACCGTGAGGCCGGCGATGCTGAGTTCATCCAGCGGGGTGTCGAACACGCGCCATTCGCCGAACTTTTCCGACAGGCCCTGCGTCGCGCGGAACACGCCACCGTTGACGCCGACATCCTCGCCCAGCACGACCACCGACGGGTCGTGCTTCATCTCGTAGGCAAGCGCCTGGGTGACGCCTTCGATCAAAGTTATTGCTGCCATTCTTGTTCTCCGGTAGGAGCCTGCGTGCAGGCGACCCGTCGCGAGCACGCTCGCTCCTACAACGATTTATTGATGAGGTTCGAGCGCGATGGCTTCGTCGCGCTGTTTCACCAGCTCGGCCGGCAATTCCGCGAAGGTGTAATCGAACATCGCGGTGACCGGCTGTGCGCCGGTTTCGAGGTAGGCATTCACTTCCTTGTCCATCAGGTCGTCGCACTCGGCCAGCAAGGCATCCTCCTTCTTCTGGTTCCACGCCTTGCGCGCTTCGAGATAGGCGCGCAGGCGCTTGACCGGATCCTTCTTCCACGCGTCCTCGACCTCTTCCTTGCCGCGATAGCGGCGCGCGTCGTCGGCGGTGGTGTGGTCGCCCAGGCGATAGGTGACGCACTCGACCACGCTGCCGCCCTTGCCCTTGCGTGCGCGCTCGACCGCATCGGTCATGGCCTGCCTGACCGCGATGACGTCGTTGCCGTCCACCTGGATGCAGAAGAGGCCGGCGGCGATGCCCTTCTGCGCCAACGTCTTGGCGCCTGACTGGATCCGGCGCGGCACCGAGATTGCCCACTGGTTGTTGACGATCGCGCCGACCAGCGGCAGGTCGCGCGCGCCGGCGACGTTGATCGCACCCATGAAGTCGCCTTTCGAGGAGCCGCCGTCGCCGATCGTGAACACGGCGACGCGTTTCTCCTTGCGGATCTTGAACGCCAGCGCGGTGCCCGCCGCGTGCAGGCATTGCGTGCCGATCGGCACCGACCACGCGAAGTCGTGCTTGGCCGGTTCATTGACGTAGACGTTGCCGCGCTCGTCGCCGCCCCAGTACATGTACACGTCGCGCGGACGCACGCCGCGCGCCAACTGCACGCCGTATTCCCGATAGCTCGGGGCAAACACGTCCTCGGGCTTCAGCGCATAGCCGATGCCGACGTAGGTCGCCTCGTGCCCGAGGCACGAGGCATAGGTGCCGAGCTTGCCGGTGCGCTGCAACGCGATCGACTTGGTGTCGAACACGCGGGTGGACACCATCAAGCGGTACAACTCGACCATCTGTTTCATGTCCTGCGCGAAGTCGGGCAGGTCCTTGCGGACCGGCTTGCCATCGGCATCCAGGTATTGCAGGTATTCGATTTCGAACGAGGCGGCGATCGACACGGAGTTCTCCAGCAGTGGGATCGATGCGGCTGCCCGTCGTGGCGCGACAGCCATTGCGCCCGCGCGGCATGCGGTCCATGCAGGCGGCCGGTCATTATCGCATGCACGCATGCGCGGCACCGGGACCGCGCATGTTGCAACGCAACACCGAACGCGTGCCGGCCGCGGTTGACTTCGGTCAGCACGCGGCCCGGCCGCGTCGGTGATCATGCCCGCCGGCGTGACGTCCGGCGCGCTACGCTTCATTCGTGCGATCATCCCTGATCGCTGCTTCGTTGAAGCGGCTTGACACGTGACTGTTTTCGAACCTTCAACACCAGAGCGGCCGTACGTGGCCTGACTTTTCACAACAGCTGCCCCGAATGACTCACCCATGACTGAAAGCAACCGCCGCGAACTCGAAGCGGGCATCCAGCGCGACCTTTCCGGCCGCATGACCTATGCGAGCTACCTGAAGCTCGACGTGCTGCTGTCGGCGCAGCGCCCGGTATCCGATCCGCCCTACCACGACGAAATGCTGTTCATCGTGCAGCACCACGTGGCCGAGCTGTGGCTGAAGCTGATGATCCACGAACTCACTGCGACGCTCGCCGAGATCAACGCGGACCGCGCCGACCAGGCGCAGAAGAAACTCGCGCGCGTGAAACGCATCCAGGACCAGTTGTTCAACGAATGGGCGGTGCTGGAAACCATGACGCCGCACGAGTACCTGAAGTTCCGCGACGCGCTGGGGCCGTCGTCGGGCTTCCAGTCGGCGCAGTACCGCACGGTGGAATTCCTGCTCGGCAACAAGAACGCCGACATGCTGGAGGTGTTCGCGCACGACCCGGCGATCCAGACGCGGCTGCGCGCGACGCTGGAGGCGCCGGGCCTGTACGACGCGGTGCTGCACTGGCTGGCGCGGCGCGGGCATGCGGTGCCGCAGGCCATCCTCGACCGCGACGTGCGCGAAGGCTGGAAGCACCAGGAATCGTTGCTGCCGGTGTTCCAGCGCATCTACGAGGCGCCGGAAAAATTCTGGCCGGAATACGAGCTGTGCGAGACGCTGGTGGACGTCGAGGAGAACTTCCAGTTGTGGCGCTTCCGCCACATGAAGGCGGTCGAGCGCATCATCGGCTATCGCAAGGGCACCGGCGGCTCGTCCGGCGTCGGGTTCCTGAAGCAGGCGCTCGACCTCACCTTCTTCCCCGAGCTGCTGGAAGTGCGCACCAGGATCAAGTCCGCCTGATCTGCTGCACCGCGCCTTGCCGACACGGGATGTGCGCGGCTAAGGTCGCGCGGGACTGGCAACGGCCAGCCGTCAAAGGGACCGGCGATGCACGGCGAGGGCACCAGCGAGTATCCACTGCCGCAGGGCGGCTCGTTCATGGGGCATCCTCGGATGCTGTGGATGCTACTTTGGGTCACGACGGCCTCGAACTTTGCGTTCTACGGATTCAGGGCGTTCCTCGCGCCGTATGCCGCCGACACTTTCTTTGCCAACCTTCCGCATGACGAAGCGCTGAAGCAGGCGAATTTCCTGTTCGCCGGATTCGGGGCCCTCAATTACGGGCTCGCCATCCTCGGCGGCTGGGTCGCCGACAATGTATTGGGCGAAGTGCAATCGCTGCGGCTGTCGCTGTGGCTGGTGATTGCCGGCCTGGTGGCAATGTCGATCCCGACCCTCTACATCTTCCTGCTGGGCCTTGCGTTTTTCGTGCTGGCCATTGGCCTTGGCATCCCGCTGACGGTACTGATCGGGCGCAACTACGCCACGAATGACCCCAGGCGCGAAGCTGGCTACACCTTGTACTACATGGCGATCAATTTCGGCGCCTTCGTCGCGCCATGGATTTGCGGGGTGTGGATCGCCGAACATTACGGCTATCACTGGGGGTTCATCGCCGCAGCCATCGGCCAGTTGTGCGGTGCCTTGATCTTCGAGTGGAAACACCGCAAGGTCACGGAGCCCGTGGCGCGACCACGTTTCCAGCGTGCCTGGTCGACCCCGGCCGTCGTGGTCGTGGCGATCGCGCTGGCCTTCCCGTGCGCGTGGCTGCTGTCGCAGCCAACGATCATGGAAATCGTCGTCTACGTACTGATCGTCCTGCTGATCGTGTACTTCGCAACCAGCAGCGTGCGGCGCGGCGAGCGTATCCAGAGTCAACGCTATCTGGCGCTGTTGATCCTGTTCATCGCGGTCGTGCTGTTCTGGGCCATGAGCCTGCTCTCTGCCAGCGCACTCAATTTCTTCGCCCGCGACTACGTGGGATCGATCTGGCCTGCCTTCACGCTGCACGTGTTCGGCTCCGCGCTGCACGTTCCGGCATCGAATTACCTCGTGTTCCAGTCCGTGAATCCGCTGTACATCCTGATCTTCGCGCCGGTCATGGCCATGCTGTGGCCGTGGCTCGATCGTCACAAGGCGAACCCATCGACTCCCCGCAAATTCGGCATCGGCTTGCTGCTGGTCGCGCTGGGCTACGGCGCATTGTTGTACGCCGTCGAATTCATGCAGCTGCCGGGCGGCAAGGTCGCGGCGTGGGCGCTGCTGGTGTGCTATCTCGGCTCGACCCTCGGGGAGCTGGCGCTGTCACCGATCGGCTACGGCCTGGTCGGCAAGCTGGCGGCGCCGGACGAGGCTTCGCTGGCGATGGGCGGCTGGTTTGCCGGCGTCGCCGTGTCCTACGTGATGGCAGGCCAGATCGCCGCGTTCACCACCAGCGGCGGCATCGAGGCCTACGCACGGGTATTCGAATGGCTGCTGATTGGCGGCGTTGCCGTCGCGCTGGTGTACCTGCTGGCCGCTCCCGCCATCGTGAAGCTGATGCACGGCGTTACCTGACGGCAGCGTCCGTCGCCAGCAACTTGTCGAGGATGCGCGCCAACGCACGCTGTTCATCGGCATCGAGGCGCTCGAGGAATGCACGTTCGTGTTGGCGCGCCAGCGGCGCGACCACGTCGTGGATGCGCCAGCCCTCGGCCGACAGCCGCAGCACCGAACGCCGCTTGTCGCCGCGGTGGGTGCGCCGCAGCACGCGCCCATTCGCCACCAGGCGCGCCAGCGCGCGGCTGATCGCCACCTTGTCCATTGCGGTCAGTCGCGCCACCGCACGTGCCGACAGCCCGTCGCCGTCGTAGCGCGCCAGCACCGCCATCACCCGCCATTCGGTGGTGCCGAGGTCGAAGCGTTCACGGTACTCGCGCGCGATGTCCTCGCTGACCGTGTTCGACACGATCGACAACTGGTAGGGAACGAACTTTTCCAGTTCTATCGGCGCGTGTCTAGGCATGGTTCAACGCAACTTGCAAATGGTTACAAATGAAACTATTGTAGTGCGATCGGCATCAATTGTGGAGACAATCATGAACGCCCAGCCCAATACCGGCATGCACCCGACCACGTTCGCCAACCCCATGGGGGTTGATGGCTTCGAGTTCGTCGAGTTCGCCGCGCCCGATCCCAAATTGCTGCACGACCTGTTCAAGCAGCTGGGTTTCACCGCCGTCGCCAAACACAAGACGAAAGCCATCACCCTGTACCGCCAGGGCGGCTGCAACCTGCTGGTCAACGCAGAGCCCGATTCTTTCGCATCCGACTTCGTGAAAAAGCACGGCCCCTGCGCCTGCGGTTTCGCGATCCGTTTTTCGCATCCCGCGAAGGATGTGTTGAAGGCCACGCTGGCCAATGGCGCGAAGGAAGCCACGCACAAGGCCGGCACCCGCGCAATCGATGCGCCGGTGATCGAAGGCATCGGCGGCTGCATGCTGTACCTGGTCGATCGCTACGGCGATGCGGGCTCGATGTTCGATGATTACGAATGGCTGGTGCCGCAGGACCAGCGCAATCCCAAGGGTTTCGGCCTCACCTTCATCGATCATCTGACCCACAATCTCTACTTCGGCGAGATGGCCAAGTGGGCCGGCTACTACGAGAAGCTGTTCAACTTCCGCGAGATCAAGTATTTCGACATCAAGGGCGCGAAGACGGGCCTGGTTTCCAAGGCCATGACCGCACCGGACGGCATGGTGCGCATCCCGCTCAACGAATCGAACGATCCCAAGTCGCAGATCAACGAATACCTAGACGAATACAAGGGCGAGGGCATCCAGCACATCGCGCTGTTCACCGACAACATCTACGCCACCGTGGAGGCCATGCGCAAGGCCGGCGTGGAATTCCTCGACACGCCCGACACCTATTTCGACGTGATCGACGTGCGCGTTCCCGGCCACCGGGAAGACGTGCCGCGCCTTAGGAAAAACAAGATCCTGATCGACGCCGACATGGAAACGAAGAGGAAACTGCTGCTGCAGATCTTCACCCAGAACTGCATCGGCCCGATCTTCTTCGAGATCATCCAGCGCAAGGGCAACGAGGGTTTCGGCGAGGGCAACTTCCAGGCCCTGTTCGAATCGATCGAACGGGACCAGATGCGCCGCGGCGTGCTCTGAGGAATTTGCCATGACGCGCGCATACCTCACCGGTTTCGGCAACGAACATTCGAGCGAGGCGCTGCCGGGAGCACTTCCGGTCGGCCAGAACTCGCCACAGAAGGTGCCGTACGGCCTGTATGCCGAGCAATTGTCCGGCACGGCGTTCACCGCGCCGCGCGCGGCCAACCGCCGCAGCTGGCTTTACCACATCCGCCCGGCAGCGGTGCAGGCGCCCTATACGCCGTTCGCGCAGGCGCGCTTCCACAACCGCTTCGATGAAGTCGCGACGCCGCCCGATCCGATGCGCTGGGACCCGTTCGCGCTGCCAAGCGCGCCGACCGATTTCATCGACGGCCTGTACACGCTGGCCGGCAACGGCTCGCCGGCGGCACAGGCCGGCGTCGGCATCCACCTGTACGCCTGCAACCGGCCGATGCAGGGCCGCTACTTCTACGATGCCGACGGCGAACTGCTGATCGTGCCGCAGCAGGGCGGCCTCCATCTCGCCACCGAGTTCGGCGTGCTCGAGATCGAACCGCAGCAGGTCGCGCTGATCCCGCGTGGCGTACGCTTCAGGGTCGAGCTGCCGGACGGCAGCGCGCGCGGCTACGTGTGCGAGAACTTCGGCGCGCACCTGCGCCTGCCGGAACTCGGACTGATCGGATCCAACGGCAACGCCCACGCGCGCCATTTCGAAGCGCCGGTGGCGGCGTACGAAGATGTCGAAGGCGAGTTCGAACTCGTCAACAAGTTCCAGGGCAACCTGTGGCGCGCACCGATCGACCATTCGCCGCTGGACGTGGTCGCGTGGCATGGCACCCACGTACCGTATCGCTACGACCTGCGCCGCTTCAACGTGATCGGCTCGATCAGCTACGACCATCCCGACCCGTGCATCTTCACGGTGCTGAGCTCACCCAGCGACACGCCCGGCACCGCCAACATGGACTTCGCGATTTTCCCGCCGCGCTGGCTGGTGGCCGAGCACACCTTCCGGCCACCGTGGTTCCACCGCAACATCGCCAGCGAGTTCATGGGCCTCGTGCAGGGCGAATACGACGCCAAGGACGCCAAGGCCGGCGGCGGCTTCGTGCCCGGCGGTTCCAGCCTGCACAACTGCATGGCCGGTCACGGCCCGGACGCTGCCAGCCATGCCAAGGCACTGGCGACCGACACCACGAAACCGCAGCACATCACCGACACCATGGCGATCATGTTCGAGACGCGCGCGGTGATCCATCCAACACGGCAGGCGCTGGAGGCGCCCGAGCGCCAACTTGACTACGCGCACTGCTGGCAGGATCTGCCCAGGCATTTCGATCCCGGCAAGCCATGATCCGTGCCGTATTCATTACGGGCGCTGCCGTGGTGCTGGCAGCCTGCAATGCGCCGCCATCACAGGCCAGCCACACCGGCGCTACAGGCGCCTCGACGACACAAGCCACGGCGACCGGACACATGCAGGCCGGCCCCGCCCAGCCTGCGCGCCCGGTGCTCGACGCCATGCCGGATTTCAACGGGATCGGGCCATTGCGTTTCGACATGACGGCCACGCAGATGCGCACCGCGTGGGGCTTGCCGCTGTATGGCGAGGCACCGGCGAATGACCCTTCGGCATGTCATTACCTGAGTCCGCGCAGGGATGCCCACGACCTGCTGTTCATGCTGGAAGGAAACCACTTCGTGCGCATCGACGTGTCGGCGGCGGGCACGACGGCTCCCGGTGGCGGGCGCGTCGGCATGACCCTGCGGCAGATCGACACGCTGTATGCCGGGCGCGTCACCAGTTCGCCGGGCAAGTACGATGCCGACGCCCGGGTCCTCAGCGTGGATCCGCCCCATGGCGGCAACGCCAAATTGATCTTCGAAATCGACGCAGCGGGCAACGTGAAGGCATGGCGCATCGGCGTTCCACCGCAGATCGACTACGTCGAAGGCTGCGGTTGACCGATAATCCGGCTCCGGCACTTCGCCGCGCGGCCCCGCGTGAGGAACAGCGATGAAACTGGCTTCCCTGAAAGAAGGCGGCAGAGACGGAACCCTGATCGTGGTCAGCCGCGACCTCGCGCACGGCGTCGCCGCCACCGGCATCGCGCCGACCCTGCAAGCCGCGCTGGACGACTGGCAAAAGATCGCACCGCGCCTGCACGCACTGTACGACGCCCTGTGCATGCACCGCCACAAGGCGGTCGCGAACGCCTTCGAGCTTGACGTGCGGACGCTGGCTGCGCCGCTGCCGCGCGCGTACGAATTCGTCGATGGCAGCGCCTACCTGCCGCACGTCGAGCGCGTGCGCAGGGCACGCGGCGCCACGGTGCCGGAGAGTTTCTACACCGATCCGCTGATGTACCAGGCCACCAGCGCCGGCTTCCTCGGTCCGCGCGATCCGGTGGTCGTACCAAGCGAGGACTACGGCATCGACCTCGAAGCCGAAGTCGTGGTGGTCACCGACGACGTGCCGATGGCGGTGACGCCCGCGCAGGCTGCGCACCACATCCAGCTGGTCGGCTTGGTCAACGACGTTTCGCTGCGCAACCTGATCCCGGCGGAACTGGCCAAGGGCTTCGGCTTCCTGCAATCCAAACCGCGCTCCGCGCTCTCGCCCGTGTTCGCCACGCCCGACGAGTTGCGGGATTCATGGAAGGACTGCAAGGTCCACCTGCCGATGCGCACCTGGATCAACGGCCAGTGGTTTGGCGAAGCCGAAGCCGGCGAGGACATGCAGTTCAATTTCGCGCAACTGGTCGCGCACGCCGCGAAGACGCGGCCCCTGACCGCCGGCACCCTCGTCGGCTCGGGCACCATCGCCAACCAGGACACCTCGCGCGGCGCGTCTTGCCTGGCCGAGCAACGCACGGTCGAGAAACTCCGCGACGGCGAGGCGATGACGCCGTTCCTGAAATACGGCGACAGCGTGAAGATCGACATGCACGACGTCGATGGCCATTCCATTTTCGGCGCGATCGAACAGCGCGTGGAACCCAAACCCGCGTGAACCGAAAGTGGCCGCCTCTGCGCTAAACTGTACGCATCGGTACAGTGTGGCGCCCGGCGCCGGATCCAGCATGGAATCACGCCCGACACAATCCAGCGGACCTTTGCCGGCGCCGCGTCCCGCCGGCATCCCGGCGAACGATGGCGACGCCCAGCGCTTTTGTTCGACCTGCGCATTCGCCGAGGCCTGCTCGGTCGCCGGCTATGGCAATACGGAACTGTCCGAACTGCATTGCCTGGTCGAACACGTCGGGCCGTTCGAGCCCGGTCAACGCGTGTTCCGCAGCGGAGATCCGTTTCGCGCCCTGTATGCGGTGCGTTCCGGCATGATCAAGACCACGCTGGTGGACGCCGAGGGGCGTGAGCAGGTGCTGGGCTTCTACCTGCCGGGTGAGCTGGTGGGCTTGGACGCCATCTATCCCGAGCACTATCCGTGCGATGCGATCGCGCTGGAAACGACCCAGTGCTGCCGTTTCTCGTTCCCCGCGATGAGCGCGCTGGCGGCGCGCCAGCCCAAGGTCCAGCAGCACCTGTTCCGACTGCTCAGCAAGGAACTGGGTTCGGCCAGCCTGCTGGCCGGCGATCATTCCGCCGACGAACGCATGGCGGCGTTCCTGATCGACCTCGGCGACCGCTACGCCTCGCGCGGACTGTCCGGCACCCGTTTCCGCCTCAGCATGGCGCGCGCCGACATCGCCAACTACCTGCGGCTCGCTGCCGAAACCGTGAGCCGCGTGCTGGGACGTTTCCGCGAGCAGAAGATGATCGCGATCGACGGTCGCAGCGTGGAGTTGCTGGATCCCGCACGGCTGCGCGAGCTGGCGCGCTGCGTGCTCAACGTTTGATCGTGCGATCATCCCTGATCGCCGCATCATGAAGGTTGCGTCTGGCGGGAACGGCTCAACTCCATGAGGTCCAGAACGGACTTCGAAGCCGCCGTCCATGGCCAAGAGCTCCGTTCCTGGCTTTTCACAACAGCCGCTTCGATCGGGCTCATGGCTCTGAGCAAGATCAACGCGGCCTCCGGGCGCGGCCGCGATACTCCACCGCGACGTTCCCTGACGATCCGCCATGGCCGCCTGGTACCTGCAAATCCTGTGGACGCACATCGGCTGCGTGATCGCCTCCGGCAGCCTGTTCTTCACGCGCGGCTGCATGATGCTCGCGGGGCTGCCGCTGGCGAACCACAGGCTGCTGCGGAAGCTCTCGGTCGCGATCGATTCATTGCTGCTGCTTGCGGCGATCGTGTTGACGACCATCATCCACCAATACCCGTTCGTGCAGGCATGGCTGACGGTGAAGGTGGTCCTGCTGGTGGTCTACATCGTGCTGGGCGTGTTCGCGCTGCGGCGCGGGCGCACCCGCGCGATCCGCGCGACGTGCTTCGGCGCGGCACTGGTCGTGTTCCTGTTCATCGTGAGCGTCGCGCGGACCCACAACGGGTGGGGCGTGTTTTTGTATCTCTGAGTCGTCCTACGCCCGCGTAACCACGCCATCCTTCACCTGCACCCTTACCACGGTCAAGGACTGGCCACGGCAGGGGCCGCCCACGCACAACCCGGCCTCGTGCAGCGCAAACGTGGCGCCGTGCACCGCGCAGGTCAGCATGCCGTCCTTGACGAGGAACAGGCCCGGCGCGTAATCCATGCGGCGGCCCGCGTGCGGGCAGACGTTCAGCCACGCCTGCACCGAATTGCCGCGCCGGGCCAGCAGCAACGGTTCGCCCTCGGGATCGGGCGGATCGACGCCCAGCACGCCACCATCGGGGATGTCATCGAGGCGGCACAGGACCTCGTTGGGGGCAGCCATGTCCATGCTCGACTCCTGGCACTTGTGGAGGACCGCGGTCGCCCACATGGTTGAAGCAGACATTCTGCCACGCAGGCCGAATCCATGCGCGTCACCAGCCTGTATCTTTCGCTGCCCCGCCACCCCCTGTTGCGCGCGCTGGCCGTGCTCGCCGGGGTGCTGCTGCTGGCCGGCCTGGTCGCGGCAGGCCTGCTGCTCGGCGCGGCGGTGGTCGCCGTCACCGCGCTGGTGCTGCTGATCCGGCGCTGGCTGCCCGGCTCCCGGCAACAGCGTGTCGATCCGACGATCATCGAAGGTGAATTCACCGTGGTGCCGCCGCGCCCGCGTGCTTCGTTGCCGCACGGGGAGTAGGGCTGCACTGCAAGATCCGGAGTGCGGGGCCGCGCCGCCGCCATCATCCTGCACGCATGCACACCAAATCCCCCGGCGTTGCCAGCACGCCCGATCCGCTGGCACAGGCGCGCGACATCCTCGACCGCAGTGATCCGGCGCCATCGCTGTCGGCACTGGCCAAGTGCGTGGGCCTGTCGCCCGCCTGGCTGCAGCGCCGTTTCCGGCAACGCTTCGGCGTATCGCCCGCCGAATACGCGCGGGCGCACCGCTTCGGCGAATTCAAGCGGGCCCTGCGCAACGGCTCGGCGGTGACCGACGCCGTGTACGCAGCCGGTTTCGGCTCGGACAGCCGCGTCTACGAGCACAGCGATCGCCTGCTCGGCATGCCGCCCGCGCGTTACCGCGATGGCGGTGCGGGGGTCGCGATCCGCTACACCACGGTCCGCTGCCCACTGGGGCGCGTGTTGATTGCGGTTACCACCCGCGGCCTGTGTGCAGTCACCCTGGGCGATGACGATGCTTCGCTGTGCACGGCGCTGCGCAAGGAGTTTCCACACGCAACGTTGACGCGTGTCGATGCAGGCCGCGACGAATGGCTGGCGAACGTGGTCGAACGCGTCGCGCGTCAATTCGATGGTCGCGATGCCGCGAACGTCGCCAAGCTGCCGCCGCTGGACGTCACCGCCAGCGCGTTCCAGTGGCGGGTCTGGGAAGCGCTGACCCGCATCCCGGCCGGCGAAACCCGCAGTTACGCGGACATCGCGCGCGCCATCGGCGAACCTGGTGCGGCACGCGCGGTCGGCCGCGCCTGCGGCAGCAACAAGCTGGCGCTGATCGTGCCCTGCCACCGCGTGGTGCGCGCCGACGGATCTATCGGCGGCTGGCGCTGGGGCGTGGCGCGCAAGCAAAAGCTGCTGGCACGTGAACGCAGCCACCCGGCACGTTGAACATCCTTCAACACAGCCTGCCGAAACTTTCATGACGGGATCGGCAACCGCAGCAGGCAGCGGAAAGTAGAATGAACACACGCCTCCCACTGGGAGGCGTCGTTCGTTGCAAGGCGCCATCGCGAAGGTTTTCCCGCGCGCATCCCTTGCGCGTCCGGCCAGTCCGTCACAACGCCATCCTTCCGCAGCAACCACCAGTCATGCACGACACCGCCCTTCCCTCATCCGCAGCTGTCACGCCAGAGCGCCGCTGGTTGATCCCGCTGGCACTGCTGGCCGTGTACGTGATCTGGGGTTCGACCTACCTTGGCATCCGCATCGGATTGACCGGCTTTCCGCCATTCACGCTGGCGGCGCTGCGCTTCGCGGCAGCCGGCATCGCGATGTACGCATGGCTGCGACTGCGTGGCGTCAGGCCGCCCACCCGCCTGCAATGGCGCAACGCGGCGATTACCGGCGTGCTGCTGCTGCTGTTCGGCAACGGCCTCGTGTGTTACGCCGAACAACACGTTGCATCGGGCGTGGCGGCGGTGGCCGTCGCCAGCGAGCCCCTGTTCATCGCGCTGGTCCTGTTCGCCTACCGGGAACGGCCCAGCCGCGGCGAAGTCGTCGGACTGGTGGTCGGATTCCTCGGCGTGCTGGTGCTGAACAGCGGCGGCGCGATGCGCGCAGCGCCGTGGGCCGCGGTGGCGCTGCTGGTCGCGGCTGCGGCATGGGCATTTGGCTCGATCTGGAGCCGCCGCCAGGACATGCCCGAAGGCCCGATGAACGTGGCCGCGCAGATGTTGTGCGCGGCGCCGGCGCTGGCCCTGACCGCCTGGCTGACCGGCGAGCGGCTGCCCGCACATCCGCCGGCGGCTTCGATCGCGGCGCTGGCATACCTCGCCGTGTTCGGCTCGATCATCGGTTTTTCCGCCTACCTGTTCCTGGTCAAGCACGCGCGGCCGACGCTTACCGCCAGCTACGCCTACGTGAACCCGCCGGTGGCGGTGCTGCTGGGCGCGTTGATCGCAGGCGAGCACGTCGGCATGCCGGAACTGATCGGCATGGGCGTGATCCTGCTTGGCGTGTTGATCATCACGTTGACGCACGTCGGCAGCGGCGGTTTGCAATCGGCCGGTGCGGAGTAAAATCCGCACGTCCGGTCAAACACTCGCTGCGCAAAAGTCATGATCAAGTGGGTGGTCCTCGCAATCTTCGTGCTGTGCGCGTTGTACGTGCACTTCCGCGGCAAGGTGCGGCACGGTTTCCTGCGCCAGCTCACCGACCACTCGACCTTCATGGCGCCGGTCAACATGCTGATGTACGCGTTCTCGCGGGTTCCGGCGACCCCGTATCTCACGCCTTCGGATTTCCCCGAACTGGAGAACCTGCGCAGCCACTGGCAGACCATCCGTGACGAGGCCATCGCGCTCGCCAGGGCCAGCCACATCAAGGCCTCCGACCAGTACAACGATGCCGGTTTCAATTCGTTTTTCCGTGCCGGCTGGAAACGGTTCTACCTCAAGTGGTACGACGACGCGCCGCACCCCTCGGCGCTGCGCCTGTGCCCGCGCACGGTGGAAATCCTGAAGGGCTCGCCGCACATCAAGGCCGCGGCCTTCACCCAGTTGCCGCCCGGCAGCATGCTGCACAAGCACCGCGACCCGTTCGCGGGTTCGCTGCGCTACCACCTGGGATTGGTCACACCCAACGACGACCGCTGCTGGATCAAGGTGGACGGCAAGCCCTACAGCTGGCGCGACGGCGAAGGCGTGGTGTTCGACGAAACCTACATCCACTGGGCCGCCAACGAGACCGCGCAGGATCGCATCATCCTGTTCTGCGACCTCGAACGCCCGATGAAGTACCGCTGGGCCGCGGCGGTCAACCATTTCGTCGCACGCACCCTGCTGCACGCCGGCGCCTCGCCCAACGCCGAAGGCGACCGCACCGGCGGCGTCAACCATGCGTTCAAGTATTTCTACGCCGTGCGGCGCGTCGGCAAGGCACTGAAAGAACGCAACCGCACGCTGTACTACGCGTCCAAGTGGGCGTTGTTCGCGGTGGTCCTCGCCGCGATTTTCCTGCCCTGGCACCGCTGGTGGTGATAACCGCACGCGCATGAGCCAGCTGTAGCAATCCGGCTCCTCCCGGCCCCAAGGAGCCATTCGGTGAAGTCGCGGGAATGGCTGCTTTTGCGCTTGACGCCCGGATTTAATTCAGGGTGTCCACCAAAGCGTAGGAACTATCGCGTCGGCTGGATTGAGTTGTTAGGTGCCAACGCCGCAAAAGCAAAACACAGTGCTGCGGCGGCGGGAAGAGCAACACCCACAAAGAAACCAGCTAATGAGAAAGCCCACGCGGCATCCGCTGCTGCTGCGAGAGCTAACAGTGCCTGCAAGATGCGTACGCGCTGAATGGAAAACGCCAAGACGAGGCCGAAAGCGGCAAGAATGACGAGATGAATGACGAAATGTGCCCATAGACCTGGAACAACATGCTTGAGGAATGCTGAGACGTTTGATTTGGAGATTGCATCACTGACTTGCGAATAGCCCAAACCATGGAGCACAGCCGTTACGAGTAACAGGATGCTACCAATGACGCAAAAAATTGTAGGGACTCGAAACATTCCTTTGGCACCTAACGCTGGAGTTAAGCGGCGCGAGCCGTAGGCGAGCGTCCGCTTGAACGACTAGTTAGGTTTTTCCTTTGAATTGGTTGAAAACGAGGGCTGCAGCAATGGACGGACCTCCACAACATCGTCGTGCCTCTCGACTATCGGAGCTCCTGCAAAGATTGCCGCGATTCCATGTTTCCGGGCCTTGCGGAGAAGTGCCAGCATATCTGTGCCCAAGCCTTCAAGTTGCTGAGGAGTTGGTGACAGCCGCGCTTGAACCTCTTCGACAAGCCAACCCTGATCAAGAACGTAGCCAAGTGCCACCTGTTCCGCAGTTGCAAGATCCTCACCAATGACAAAGACGATCGCTATCGCGACGCGGATGCCCGCATGCTCTGGGCTGCCTGCAGATGGGACAGCTCTTATGGAAAAGCAGAATGGCTGCATTGAAAAACCCAACGCCAAGTAGACCCCGATCCCGGGGTATAGCAACGGATGTTCAGCGGCCTGCGCGGACTTGTCAATCAGGAAATCCCTACTGGATCAAGGACTCCGGTCATGGCGTCGGTGGCGTGTGCCCAGCACAATCGCCGTGCATATCGTGCCAAACATGGTGCTGTGCCTTATCAGGTCGAATCCGGGCGCGTAAACGCCGCCGCTCGCACGATCCGGCCCAACGGCCACTTCGGATCGGCTTGAGCCACAAGGCAATCCTTCGCCACGCGTAGACGTCCACGGCCAATCCGTTTGGCGAAAGGTGAAATGTGAGGTGATTGCGATCGGGCGGCGTCACGCACGCGCCGATTCGACCGGATACGCGGGCGCAGCATCCAGCGCCGAGGCGCAGACTTCCGCGAGCTCCAGCAGGCGCAGGTCGGAACCCGGCGCACCGACGAACTGCATGCCGATCGGCAAGCCATCCGGCAAGCTGCCCATCGGGATGCTGACCGCAGGGCACCCGGACAGGCTGGCGAAGGCGGTGAGGTCGGCCTGTGAGGCGGGCGCCGGCGCATCCACCGGGAACGCGCCCTGCGGCGTGGTCGGCAGCACCAGCACGTCCACGCGCGAGAACACCCGGCGCGCCTTCAGCACCGCGAAGTCGAGGATGCGATCGGCGAGTGCGTAGTCGGCCGCAGATTTGCGTGAGGCGTAATCCAGCAGCCGGCGGAATTCGTCCGACACCGGGTGCGCGGTATCGGCAAGGTCGTCCGCGAACGTGTTGCGCATCTCGGCTTCCATCAACAGCAGGCCGGCGCGGCGCATCTTCTGGAACGGCCAGTCGGAGAAATCCAGCTGTTGGCGTTCGCCGAGTTCGCGCTCGAGCTTGGCCAGTGCCTGTTCGAACACCGCGATCACCGGCGCTTCGACGCCGATGCCGGCGAGATCGGGCAGCACGCCGCAGCGCAGGTGGCTGGGATCCCAGTCCGGCGGTTGCAAGGCGACGCGACGGCGACGCGAGCGCGGATCGTCGGCGTCGTAACCGGCCAGCACCTGCAGCATTACCACCAGATCCCCCACGCTGCGTCCGAGCACGCCGACGGCATCAAGGCGCCTTGCCGCAGGCACTAGGCCGCGCGCGGAAATCTCGCCGTGGGTCGGTTTCAACGCGAACACGCCGCAATAACTCGCGGGAATGCGCACCGAACCCAGGGTGTCCGAACCGAGCGCAACCGGCGCCATGCCCGCGGCGACCGCTGCCGCGGAACCGCCGGATGATCCACCCGCGACGTAATCCGGATTGCACGGATTGCGCGTGGCGCCGAAGTGCGGATTGCGGGTCGCCGCGCCCAGCGCGCCCTCGTCGAGATTGGTCTTGCCGAGCAGCACCGCGCCGGACGCACGCAGGCGCGCAATGGCATGCGCGTCATTGCGGGCGACGTGGTGTTCGCGCGAGGGCAAGCCTGCGCGCGTGGGGTAGCCCGCCACGTCGAAGTTGTCCTTGATCGCGACCGGAATCCCGTCGAGCCGCCCGATTGGACCTTCGCGGCGGCGGCGCTGGGCGCTCGCAGCCTGGTCGCGCACGAGGTCGGGGCGCACGTCCACGAATGCGTGCAACACGGAATCGCGCCGCTCGATCGCGTCGAGGCAAGCTTCGGCCAGCGCCTCGGCCGAGGCGCGCCCCGAGGCAAGCCAGTGCAGGCATTGCCAGACCCCGCCGCGCCGCAGCGCGTCCGGCCCCAGTACTTCCCCGTCTTCAATGGCGCTCATGCGCGGATTATGCGGGATGCGCGCCGGGTTTGCCGGATGACCGCCAACCCATGACAATTGGAAAACCCATGTAGGAGCGAGCGTGCTCGCGACCGATCGCCTGCACGCAGGCTCCTACGTACGCTGGAGAGCCTGCCATGAGCGAACGCGAAACGATGGAATACGACGTGGTCGTGGTCGGCGCCGGGCCGTCCGGGCTCGCCTTCGCGATCCGCCTGAAGCAGCTCAAGCCCGATACGCGGGTGTGCGTGATCGAGAAAGCCTCGGCGGTCGGCGCGCAGATCCTGTCCGGCGCGGTGATCGAACCCGCGCCGCTGGATGCGTTGCTGCCGGGCTGGCGCGACAACCCGCCGCCCATCTGCGTGCCGGCCGCGCACGACGAGTTCCTGCTGCTGCGCGACGCCAAACGCGCGATGAAAATGCCGACACCACCGCAGATGC
>JAFEDX010000139.1 GCA_018241365.1 Pseudomonadota bacterium | reverse complement strand
GGCGACGCCAGGGACGCCGCGGATCTCACGGCTACCGCGGCCGAACTCAAGAGCATGCTGGAACGCCACGCCTGGGATGGCGACTGGTACCTGCGCGCATGGAATGACGACGGCGTCGCGATCGGCTCCGCAGCCAGCCGGGAATGCCGGATCGATTCGATCCCGCAAAGCTGGTCGACGCTGGCCGGCATCGGTGATGCGCCACGCCGCGAGCGTGCGCTGGACTCGGCGCTGGAATACCTGGTCGACGCCGAGGCGGGCGTCGTGAAACTGTTCACCCCGCCATTCGACAAGACGCCGCTCGATCCCGGCTACATCAAGGGCTACGTGCCGGGCGTGCGCGAGAACGGCGGCCAGTACACCCACGCCGCGGTATGGCTGGCGATGGCGCTGGCGAAACAGGGCCGCGCGGATGACGCATGGCGGATCGCACGGATGTTGAACCCGCTGTCGCACACCGACGACGCGGATGCGCTGCAGCGCTATCGCCTTGAACCCTACGTGATGGCCGCCGACGTGTACGCCGCCGAGGACCACCTCGGCCGCGGCGGCTGGAGCTGGTACACCGGCTCGGCCGGGTGGATGTACCGCCTGCTGGTCGAATCGCTGCTGGGTCTGCGCCGCGAAGGCGACACCTTGTCGTTCGTGCCGTGCGTGCCGGACGATTGGCAGCGCTGGACGGCCGATTGGCATCACGGCGGTACGCGCTACCACATCGAATTCGTGCGCAGGCCGGGCGACACGGGCATCGCCGACGTCAGCGTGGACGGCGCGCTGCATCCCGGCTCCGCGATCACGCTGATCGACGACGGCCAGCTCCACGAGGTGCTGGTGCGCTTCGGTCGCAGGAATGCGGCTGCGAACGTCGGCATCGGCGCCCTGGCGGCCCACGCGGCGCGCGACGATCCCGCACCACGTTGACGCCACGCTCACGGCACATCGGGGAAATTCCGGGTTTGCCACAAGGATCTGCGCATGCCAACCACCTTCACCACCCGCCTTGATACGCCCGGCGGCGAACTCGCGCACGTCTGGAGCCACACCGTGGGCAGCGGCCGTGCGCTGCTGGCATTGCGCGCCGACTGGCAGGCGCAAATGCGCAAGACCCACGTGGAACTCGGCGTGGGCCACGTGCGCTTCCACGGCCTGCTCAACGACGAAATGTGCACCTACCTGATCGAGTGCGACAAGGACCTGTATTCGTTCTTCAACGCCGACCAGATCTTCGATTTCCTGGTTTCGATCGGGATGAAGCCGTTCGTGGAACTGTCGTTCATGCCGACCGCGCTGCAGACGGGCGGCGATATCGTGTTCTTCTATCGGGCCAACGTCACCCCGCCGCGCGACTACGCGAAATGGGCCGACCTGGTCACGCGGCTGGTGAAACACTGGGTGGAACGCTACGGCGCCGACGAGGTGCGCTCGTGGTACTTCGAAGTGTGGAACGAACCCGACCTCGACGCGTTCTGGAAGGGCAAGCAGGCCGATTACTTCAAGCTCTACCAGTACACCGCAAATGCGATCAAGGGCGTGGACGCACAGATCCGCGTGGGCGGCCCGGCCACCGCCAACGACGAGTGGGTGCCGGACTTCCTGCAATTCTGTGACGGCAACAAGCTGCCGGTCGATTTCGTCTCCACCCACCACTACCCGACCGATTCGCTGGGCAAGCCGGGCGACGACACCGCAACGCAACTGTCCGACGCGCCGCGCGACGTGCTGATCCAGCGCGTGCGCAAGATGCGCCAGACCGTCGGCGACCGGAAACTCTGCTACACGGAGTGGAACTCGTCCTCCAATCCGTTCTTCGAATTCCACGACCAACCCTACGCCGCTGCGTTCCTGTTCAAGAACATGCTGGACGTGGCCGACCTCGTGCACTGCTACAGCTGGTGGACGTTTTCCGACATCTTCGAGGAAAACTACTTTTCCTCGACGCCATTCCACGGCAGCTTCGGCCTGCAGACCATCCATGGCGTCGCCAAGCCGAGCTATCGCGCGATGCAGTTGCTGCACGGCCTCGGCCACTCGCGCCTGCCGGTGCAAGGCACACACCCGACCGTCGATGCGTGGGCGGTACGCGCCGACGACACCCACGTGGACCTGCTGGCGACCAACCATGCGTTCCCGCGCCACGCCATCGCCAACGAAGCCGTGACCTGGCACGTGCAAAGTTCGCGCAAGCCGGTGCGGGCCAGCGTGCAACGCGTCGACGATGAACACTGCAACAGTCGCCAGGCGTGGGTGGACATGGGCTCGCCCGATTATCTCGACGCCCGCCAAGTAGCTGAGCTGGACGAAGTTTCGCAACTGAAACCGGAATCCGTTGCCATCGTGTCGCACGACGGTGGTTTCGACATTCAGTTGAACCTGCCACCGCACGCGATCGCCGCCGTGCGCGTGGAACTTGCATGACCACGATGGCCAGCGATGACATGACGCATCTCGCTTGTTCGCGACCACGAAGCGTTCTCGCCTGGTTTCGCTCGCCTCACTCAAAAGCGGTTTCGCTCGCAAGCGAGCGAGCCCCTTTCTGTTACGGCAGAAAGGGGCGAAAGACCATTGCGCCTGGCACGACGGCC
>JAFEDX010000138.1 GCA_018241365.1 Pseudomonadota bacterium | reverse complement strand
GTCCTTCTTGGATGGCTCACGCAAAATTGCGGGTGCCGGTCGGTTTGATCGCAATTCCGCAAATGATCACGCGCAGGCCAAAGGCCGATCACCGACCGCAAACGGCCAACTGCGGTCTGTTGGCCTCAAGAAGTGGTCACCCTCGAGCGGTCGTTGGTCAGGCCTGACTCGACAGCAGCGCGAGGAACTGCGGACGCCGCTCATCGAGTTGCTCGCGAACTGCCGCCTGCACCAGTGGCCCGAAGACTTCGGGATAGTCGCTGTGCATTCCGCATGCCTCGTAATGATTGAGGCCCTGCTCCAATCGGTAACGTACCTTGAGCGGTGCGGCGCGCTGTTGCATGTCGATGACGTCCTGCAGTGTACGCACGGGCCGTGGCGCCGAGGGTGGGTTGGTCGTTGCTGAGGCCCAGGCGACATGCGCCCGATGCAAAGCACAGATGTCCTGTAGCGGCAGTGAGCGCTCCACGAACAACGTGTCCAACGCATCGCCGTAAGTCAGAAAGTTGCTGCCGCGGCTGACGCTCGTTATGAACTGGCGACCATCTTGGAGTTCGGTCTCCACATCGATGTGCAGTCTGCCGAAAGCGCGGAAGCACATCGCCATGCTGCCATCGACATCGGCCCATATCTGCGACACGCACTGGTAACCCAGCATGGCGCGATAGTGCGGCCACTCGACCCAACCCAATTCATGCCAACCCAAAGCACGCAGCGTTGCACGGAAATCCTCGAAATGCGGCAGCCAATCGCCCTCAAACTGCTCTGGCGCCAGCGGAAGGATCTGCGGCAGTTCGGTAGGCATTGCTTTGATGATCTTCGCTGCGACTTGCCGGGCCGTCGTGCGGAATTCCGCCAAGCGGTTTGCATCGGGCTGTGCTGGCAGCGTGGTTTGTCTGATCTCGGCCAGCTGCGCTTCCAGTTCGCCGAGCGTCTGTTTGCGCCGCCGTTCCATATCGGCCATCAGTTCCTGCATCTCGGGCCTGTTGCCGGATGGCCGACGCATGGGCTCTCGCAGTTTGCCCAAGGCGTCTTCCATGGTCGTCAGGATGGATGCCTGGTGGGCTGCGCGCCCTCCGCGACACAGTGCGGCCTGGTCGCGAGCGGCAAGGGCAAAAGAAGCGGCGCTGACGCGTTCCAGAACAAGTGCGGCAGCAAGATCGGTATCATCGAGCCCGCCGCGCTCCACCAGGCTCTTTTCTTCCGGCGTGACGCTGGCCGCGATTCGCTCGAAGGCCTGGGCCGCCGCGTCGTAGTCGCGCGCCGCTTCTTCATAGTCATACAAGGATTCATGCAGGCGCGCGCGGGCATTCAGTGCGACGGCGTGATCCGGTTGTACTTGCAGCAACGCCGTATAGCAGGCAATAGCACGTGCACTCATGAACGGGTCCCGCAACATGCCTATCGCGTCGACCAGGAACCCCGGCGGAATCTTGGATTCGCCTGCAACGTAGTTATCCGGCGCTTGATCGCACAGATCATCCCATGCGCTGGCCAGCACCAATAGCAGACGTGCGTTGTCGGGATATGCGGCGGCAGCCTGAAGGGCCAGGCGCAGGCGCAGCCACGGCACGTAGATGTCAGATCTCTTCCATCGCTCCAGAATCTGTGCGCAGAAGTCCGCGTCGCCATGATACTGGTCCAACATGTCCGCGAGCCATGTCAGCGCTTGCTGCTGCAGCGCCTTTTGCGCGGCTTCGCTCTGGCCATCGCCTGCCGACGCGCCGTCGAAGTCACTCGCTTGAATATCGACCAGCATCGAAGCGTAGCGGTACTGCAGCAAGGCGAGGTCCATCGCACTGTCGCGGTCCTCGGGCGCGAGCCGAAGCAAGGCCAGCAAGTCGGCGTGCTCTAGGTGATGTTCGTAGCTGGCGCGCGCCATACGGATGCGTAGACGGCGCAATCGCGCGTCGTCGGGCATGGCGTCGATCGCCTCGTTCAACGCATTCCAGACGGCGTCGGTATCGGCGTCTGATCCAGGCGCAAGGGCAGCATCCACGGACGCGCGCAACGCGTCCAGTTCGGCGTCTGTCATGCAGCATCTCCACTGGGTTAGGATATCGACGGCTTCCCCAACACTGGGTCGGCGCGCATGCGATGGCGCAGATGCTACCGTCGATAGGATCCGCGGATATTATGCCCGTTCGCGGTTTGATTTAGCAGCCGGCGGAGTCTTCGGAAGCGCGGTTCGAGAGTCTTTCGCACACGGATGCGTAATGCGTCGGCGCAGGCGTTTCTTGATTCGCCGATCGGACGTCGGAGCAAACGCACCTTGGAAGTTGGTAAAACAGAATGGCCTCCAATAGCAAACTCACGGCTCAACAAAACAAGCTTGTTGCTGAAGCTGGCAAGGACATCGTGACGGCTTGTTTGTCGACTTCTCCGATCGATCGCGCCACTTGCCTCGCGGCCATAGGCCGCGCCTATGCGTACCTCGGTCTTCGGCCTCCCGAGGTAGTGTTCGTCGATAGCCCGATGCAAGCCATGACTGCGCTGCAGAAGCAGACGCAGGTTTCCTCGCGAAAGAATGCGCCATTACGTTCGCTAGAGACTTGGAAGCCCCGGATTCGACGTTGCCGCACTC
>JAFEDX010000137.1 GCA_018241365.1 Pseudomonadota bacterium | reverse complement strand
GAGCCGCCTGCGCCAGCTGCATCGGCTGCAATTGCACGTCCGTCGCCTCGCTCGAACGTCCCTCCCGCACTATCGCGATCACGCCGGAGTTGGGTTGGGCGAGGAAGCCGGTGCCGGAGAGGAGGCGGGAGAGGGCTGCGTCGGGGGCAAGGTCGCCTTTGACGCCGCGGGTTTTGATGCCTTTCACCGCGTCTCCCGAAACGATGAGGACGACGCCGCTTTGCGCCATGTAGGCGTTGAGCGCGGAACCCAGATCGCCGGACTGGATGTTGAAATCGGTGGCGTTCGCGCCGCTTGCGAACAGCGCGGCGAAAGCCGTTCCGGCGAGCAATGTGTTGTGGAATTTGATCATCCTACCCCCTCGTAAGCTCAATTGCGTTCGTTCCTCGCGGTCGCCGCTTTCGCTGCGGCGCCCCTACTCCTCACCCGGTTTGGTGATGACGATTTCGTTACCGCGGTCTTCGACGCGCACGCCGAGCACGGCCTTGGCCACTTTTCCGAACAGATCGACGTTGGTGGCGGGGAATTTGCCCATCACGGTCAGGCGCGCGGCGGCGGCGCCGGAAACGACGATCTTCTTGGTGTTGTAGCGGTTGAATTCGGACGCGGCGTCCGCAAGCGTGGTGTAGTTGAAGACGAGAAGGCCGCGGCGCCAGGCGAGTTCGTTGGCGAGCTTGCTTTCGGTCTTGCGGCTGATCGTGACTTTTTCCGCCGTGGCAACCACGACATCGCCGGGCGTGAGATCGGTTTGCCGCATGCGGACGCGATCGTTCGCCGCTTCGAAGCGGGCGCGGCCTTCGACGAGCGCGACTTCGAGATGATTGGCGTCGTTCCTGACCGAGAATTGGGTGCCCAGATCGCGCACGCGGTAATCGCCGGCGGCGACGACGAAGGGGCGCGCTGCATCGTGTTTGACTTCGAAGAAGGCTTCGCCCTTTTCGAGCCAGATCAGGCGCTGGCGCGCGCCGATTTTCGCACGAAGAACGGTGTCGGTGTTCAGGTCTATGCGCGTGCCATCGGCGAGTACGATGGTCTTGTGCGCGCCAAGCGTGGTGGCGAAGGTTTGGGTTTGCGTGTCGCGCGAGAGGATGGCCGCGCCGGTTCCGGCAATCGCAGCTACCGCAAAGAGTGCGGCGGCAGCAAAGAGATAGGGGCGCCTGCGCGGGGTGGACACTGCGGGTTCGGAATTCTTGCGCGCGCCGTTGCGAAGGGCGGCGAGGCGGCCACTGCGCTGCAGCGCGGTTTCGAGGCGCACATAGGCGACGCGATGGGCGATGGCTTCGTTCAGCCAGGCGTCGAGGCGGGATTGGTCTTCGGCGGTCCAGCTTTCGGCGTCGTGGCGTTCGAACACCCAATCGGCGGCGCGTTTCTGGATGTCGGCGGCGGTTTCGTTGGCGCTCATGCGTGTTCTCCCGCTTCGTCGCCGTACATGAAGTCCGCAAGCGCGCGCAGGCCTTCGTTGAGATGCCAGCGGACGGTCTTGTCGGAGATGCCCATGCGCTGCGCGATTTCCTGGCGCGAGAGACCTTCGATCTGGCGCAGCACGAACGCCTCGCGGGCGCGGGCGGGCAATTTGTTGAGGCCGGCCTGCAAACGCAGCAGCTCGTCGCGGGCGAGTGTGGTTTGTTCGGGACCGGGGATGTCGGCCGCGAAACCCAGCGCTTCCATATCGGCCACCGCTTCGAACGGCACGATGCGTTCGCGGCGCGCGCGGCTGACGAGCACGTTGCGCGCGGCGGTGAAAACGAAAGAGCGCGTGGAGTCCGGAAGCTGTTTGGCGGCGGCTTCGTACACGCCGACGTAAACGTCCTGCAGCAGATCCTGGATGTCGCTTTTGTTGCGCCAGTTGCGCCTGAGGAACTGCACCAAGACCGCCTCCAGCGGCAGGACTTCGCGCGCGAACCACGCGTCTAGCTCGGGCGCGGCCATGTCCGTGCCTTCGTGGCGCTGGTGCGTGATGTCACGACCGCTGTCTGTTGTTTCCGTCATCCCCCTGCCCCGTCCCTGGCTTTCGAGGATTCTGGTTTCTGCCTACATCAGGATAGGCGCTTGGGCGGTGCGATTGTCCGGGTCTCGGGACAATAAATTTTTGCCGGAAAGAATGTTGCGCTCAGCGCGGGATCACGTCGAAGGCGATGGTGGTGCGCTGCTGTTGCGAACGGAACGGGATGGTGCCGTGCCACATGTAGGACGGGAACAGCACCAGCCGGCCTACCACCGGTTTCACGGTGCGGCGGATGGGGTCGGTGAGGCCGGCATCGAAGCTCGGTTCGCCGAATTTGATCCAGCCCTGTTGCCGGGTTTCGTCTTCAATCTCGTCGGGCAGCGAGACGTAGTAGCACGAGCTGATCCAGCCGAAGGGATGGACGTGGTTGGTGTGATAGCCGCAATCGCGCAAGCGCGCCGTCCATGAACCCTGATAGCGGATGTCGTTCGTGCGGCGGCGGAACAGCGGGTGATCGGCACGGTCCTGCATGCGGGATATATAAGTGTGGAGCGCCTCGTCGATGCGGGCGCGCAGGCGTTCGACGGGTTCGTGGCCGCGGCCGATGAGATTGTCGTGGTTTTGCGTGCCGGAACGCAGCGTCTGTTC
>JAFEDX010000136.1 GCA_018241365.1 Pseudomonadota bacterium | reverse complement strand
CCGGCAACGGGCTGATCGGCCGCGGCCCGCAGCTTTTCACCCTGAGCGGCGTGCCAGCGCAGGGCAAGACCGCCGCGCAACTGGAGGCCGCCCTGCGCGCCCAGGTGGCGCGTGTGGCGCGCGAGGGCGTGAGCGAGGCTGAATTGCACCGCGTCAAGACCCAGTGGGTGGCCAGCGAGGTGTACAAGCGCGACTCGGTCATGGGCCAGGCACAGGAGCTGGGCAGCATGTGGGTGCAGGGCCTGCCGCCCGACGCCAGCGAGCGCCTGATCGAGCGGCTGCGCCAGATCACGCCGGCGCAGGTGCAGGCGGTGGCCGGCAAGTATTTTGGCGACGAGCAACTGACCGTGGGCACGCTGGTGCCGCAGCCGGGTGCGGTCAAGCGCGGTGGCGATGTGGCGCCGTCCGACGCGATTCGTTGAGGCACGAGCATGATGACTATCAAATCAATAGCTGCTCGCGCCCTGCTGGCAAGCGCTGCGGCCCTGTTTGTTTTTGGATCGGGCACGGCACGCGCCGCCATCCCCATCCAGCACTGGACGCAGGCCAGTGGCGCGCAGGTGTGGTTTGTGGAAAGCCCCAGCATTCCCATGCTGGACGTGCAGATCGACTTCGATGCCGGCAGCCGGCGCGACCCCACCGCGCAGGCCGGCCTGGCCGACGTGACCGCGCTGATGGCCGGCAAGGGCGTGGCTGCCTCCGGCAGCCTGCCGGCGCTGGACGAAAACCAGCTGGGCGAGGCTTGGGCCGACCTGGGCGCCGACTTTGGCGCCAGCGCGGGCATGGACCGCATGGGCTTTGGCCTGCGCACCCTGACCGACCCGGCGCTGCTGCCGCAGGCCGTGGCCCTGGCCGCGCGCCAGCTGGGCCAGCCGGCCTGGCCCGACGCCGTGTGGCAGCGCGAGCGCCAGCGCCTGTCGGCCGCCATCGCCGAGTCGCGCACCCGCCCCGGCACGGTGGCGGCGCTGGCCTTTGCCAAGGCGGTGTATGGCAATCACCCCTATGGCTACGAGACCACGCCCGAGTCGCTGGCGCGCATCGACATCGCCGACATGAAGGCGTTCTACGCCACGCACATCCAGCCCTGCCGCGCCCGGGTCAGCCTGGTGGGCGCCGTTACCCGCGCGCAGGCCGACGCGCTGGTCGCGCAACTGCTGGGCCGCCTGCCGCAGACGGGCACCTGCGCCGCGCTGCCGGCGGTGCCCGAGGTGGCGCCCCTCGCGGCCGCGCGCGAGATCCGCATCCCCATGCAGGCCGCGCAGGCGCAGGTGCTGATCGGGCAGCCCGGCTACAAGCGCGACGACCCGGCGTTTTTTGCCCTGCTGGTGGGCAACCACATCCTGGGCGGTGGCGGTTTCACCTCGCGCCTGATGGGCGTGCTGCGCGAGCAGCGTGGCCTGACCTATGGCGTGAGCAGCAGCTTCGATCCCGGCCGGCACGCCGGCGCCTTCACCATCGGCCTGCAAACCCGCCCCGACCAGGCCAATGAGGCCGTGCGCCTGGCGCGGCAGGTGCTGGCCGGCTTCGTGGCCGACGGCCCGACCGCCGCCGAGCTGCAAGCCGCCCAGGACAACCTGATCGGCGGCTTTGCGCTGCGCCTGGACAGCAACCGCAAGCTGCTGGGCAACGTCGCCAACATCGCCTGGAACGGCCTGCCGCTGGACTATCTGGAGCACTGGAACGAGCATGTGGCCGCCGTCACCGCGGCCGACATCAAGACGGCGTTTGCGCGCGTGCTCCAGCCCGACCGCATGGTCACCGTCATCGTCGGCGCGACGCCCTGAGCGCGCGCCGCAGGCCGCGGCACGGTGCGCCCGGCGGTTTCAGTCGAGCGGCGGTTTTCGGTTGAATCCTTGATGTGATCGGGGTTGTGCGAGGGCCAGACAGGAGTATGATTTTGATAATCATTCTCATTCGTTCGAGCCATGACCTTGACGCAAACCCTGATCGCCGGCCTGGTCGGCACGGCCGTGGCCACCGCGGCGCTGGCCGCCGAATACCCCATCGGCAAGCCCAAGGACATGAACGGCCTCGAAGTGGCCGCCGTCTACCTGCAACCCATCGAGATGGACCCGCCGGGCATGATGCGCGCGGCCAAGGACTCGGACATCCATCTGGAGGCCGACATCCACGCCACGGCCGACAACAAGAACGGCCTGCCCGAAGGCGCCTGGGCGCCGTACCTGGTCATCAAGTACACGCTGCAAAAGCAGGGCGAAGGCAAGCCCGTGCAGGGCGACCTGATGCCCATGGTCGCCAACGACGGGCCGCACTACGGTGACAACGTCAAGCTGCAAGGCCCTGGCAAGTACAAGCTGACGCTCAGCATCGCCGCGCCGGGCCAGCACTTCGGCCGCCACGTGGACAAGGAAACCGGCGTGGCGCCGTGGTTCAAGCCCTTCGAGGTGCAATACGACTTCGTCTATGCCGGAACGGGCAAGAAGGGCGGATATTGACATGCGCTCCGCATGGCGTTGGCTGGCCGTGTTGGCCGCATGCCTGATGCCCATGGCAGCGGCCCGCGCGGAGCTGCCCACGCACACGCTGACCTTCACCGCGGATGGCAGGTTCGACCCGCCGCGGCTGGAAGTGGCGCCGGGTCGCTTCAAGATCGTG
>JAFEDX010000135.1 GCA_018241365.1 Pseudomonadota bacterium | reverse complement strand
TGAGGTGGCCACCGGACAACCCTACGTGCTGCAGGATTCTTCCTTGGACGGCTTGGCGCTTGGGCTGTTGGAAGCGGAGAGGCAACGCATCGAGAAACTAATGAGCGCGGACGTGCAGACGCAGCGGCAATACGCCGCGGTCACATCGAAAATCTCCGCCGAATGCGCCGTGCTTCAAACCAGCACCGCCAAACTGACGGACGCCCAGGGCGCGCGCGGGCGCGCAGTTGAACTGACCCGATCGCGCGAGCAGGCCTACCAACGGGCCTTCGATGCCATCTTGGCCGAGCAAGCGGTGTTGGAGGATCTGTATGCTCCCCTCAAAGCGCGGCTTGCAGCATCTAGTGGTACGTTGAGGAAGTTGTCGTTCATCGTCCGGCGAACGGCGGACGTCCAGAAATGGGCTCAAGAGGGCGAGGAACTGTTTCTCGACCGGCGCAAACAAGGCCCGTTTCGCGGCAAAGGTCGATTGGTCGAGTACGCCGAAGAGACTTTAGGCCCCGCATGGGAGCGAGGGACTGCCGAGGAGGTTGCCGCGGCGATGAACGGCTTCCGCGAGAAACACCAGGCCGACCTTCTGAAGGAAGCGCCCGTTCCCAGAACCGAGCAGGCAGACTACAGGGCTTGGTCGAAGAAGTTCGCCCAGTGGCTGTTCGGGACGCAGCACATCCGAATCGAATACCAGATTGAATACGACGGCGTGGACATCCGAAAGCTTTCTCCTGGGACTCGCGGCATCGTGCTCCTGCTTCTCTACCTAGCGCTGGACGACGCCGACGACAGGCCGCTCATCATCGACCAGCCAGAGGAAAATCTCGACCCGAAATCGGTTTATGACGAACTGGTCCCGCTTTTCGTGGAAGCGAAAAACAGGCGACAAGTAATAATCGTGACCCACAACGCCAACCTCGTGGTGAACACGGACGCAGACCAAATCATCGTCGCGAAGGTCGGGGATCACGTCCCGGGTGCGCTCCCGCCAATCGAATACCGCAGCGGCGGGTTGGACGACGAAAAAATGCGTCAGACGGTTTGCGAGATATTAGAAGGCGGAGAGCGCGCATTCCGAGAAAGGGCGCGCCGACTCCGAGTAGCTTGGTAGGTCTGGCTCACCGGGAATGTCCGGTTTGCATCGGTGGGTTCCGAGTTCTACTTAAAACGAAGATTTTAGGTAGAACTGTACCCACAAGAGCTGATCTATCAGAGGGTTGTCTCGGTGGGCCAACCGATCTCGGACCCACCAAATGCCACAGGATGGGCCCGGGCGGGTTGGGGCGAAGCCAAAGCCAGCAGCAACTTTCGAAGACCCGTGGCAAACCCGGCCGCAAACAGTTCGTGCCCGTCCTCGGTTTCGACGCGCCCGGTGGGGCCGGCCGTCAGACCCAACGCTTTGAGCCTGCGCGGCTCCAAAGCGCGGACCAGCGCTTCGCGCTCGTACGGCAACAAATCGGGCGCGCGCACATCCTGTAGCACGCGATCGGGCTCGTTCGCCTCGCCCCGCACGACGGTCACCCGCGCCGCACCGTTGGCCAAGCGCTGAAGGTCCGCCGCGCGCACCCGCAGCCGCCGGACCTCGTCGCGCAGCTGCTCGATGCGCGCGCGCTGCAGCGGGTCCCGAATGCCGACGAGCAACGCGTCCACGTCGTCCGATTGCCGTTTTCTTTGGCGCGGGGCCGCGGCGTAGGCATCGCGGTGGCTCGCGATCAAGAGCCGGTACGCTTTTCCGGTCGGATTGCCCAAGGCGGCGGCCGACGGGCCGCCCGTTGTCCGAGCCAGACGGCCAATGGTCGCTAGGCTGTAGTCCCGGCTGCCGTGCTCGCGCTGCGCTTCGCACACGGCGTGAATCGCCCGGAGCGACCGCACGCGCCGAGGGTCGGCGCCGTCGCAAAGGCGCGCCAGCACCTCGTCCGGTGTTTCCTTCGTTGGCACGGCGTCGTTCACTTTTGGTGCTCCAATGCCGGCATGCCGGAGGGCGGGGGCGCGATCGAGAGCCTGCTGCTATGCCAGTCATCCAACACACGGGCGGCCCCCTCCTCGATGCCGTCGCCGGCCACTATTTCGATGGACCGTTCGCGGCCGAACTGCCGCTCCATGAGGCGCAGCATTTCATTCCCGGCGCGCAACGCTTCCTCCTCCGACAACGGCAGCATCACCGGTGCGCGGCCGTGGCGCATGGCCATTCGATCGATGGCCCGCGCGCGACGCATGGAGGCATCAGCGGTTTCCAGCGACGGGTAGATGTCTGCGACCTGGCACACGCGATCGGCCAAGTCGATGTCCGAGGTGGCTCGAATCGCCACGCGCAGATCGGTCTCCGAACCCACGGCCAGCAGGTTCAGCCCGCCGGCGTTCTTGCTCATGGCATCCCGGCATCGCAAGACCAGCACGTACAACGCCTGCATCGTCTCGCAGACCGACGCCAGACGAACCTCGGCGCGGTCGAGCCGGTCGCGTGCTCGCTCGATGGCCCCCTGGTCGAACGATCCGCCTTTGGTTTCGACCTCGACGCGTTCGTCCTCCAGCTGGCGCAAGCCCGTGCGCGCCGGTTCGTACTCGCGCCGTGCGGAGTCGCGCTCCAAGCTCTTGGTGTTGAACTTCGCGACCAGCCCGCCCAGAAAGGCGGGCCCCGTGATGTGAAACCTGCATCGGGCGC
>JAFEDX010000134.1 GCA_018241365.1 Pseudomonadota bacterium | reverse complement strand
ATTAGGTCATCTCCTGTTTCCGTAGTGTGGCAAATCCAGATTTAGCAGCAAGGGCTTCTTCATGGCGTCTACGGACAGATAGCTATGCGCAACTTTCGTCACATCGGTCCAATCGTGTTTCGCCGGGTCGCGGATCGGCTCTTGCAACACTAGCGTCGTGTTGCAGTTCGCGACGACATAAAGCCAAAAAGCAGTCGCGCCTGTCGCGGCGCTCATTCGGCGTGAGTACCACCGCGCCCTCTGCAACCTCGAGGACCTTTACCTCGACATCCGTTACGTCCACAAATGCGTGCAGTATGCGATTCTACCGGCCGAATCATGGAAGTTGGCGCTGCCGAGCGAAACCAGCAAGTGCGGCAAGATTAAACGAGCGCCGCGGTCGACTTAAACCGGCACGCAAGATGAAGTTCTTCAGAGCCTACAGTATGCGCCGGACCTTTCGGGCAAGATCTCGTCGTCAGGAGCAAAAACATGGAACGAACCACGGTGCGCACATCATGTTATGAGGGTCCAAGAATACCTCGCTGCCGGCACACCGTGATTCGGCTTGCGGTAAGATCGCGGCGGCGGCCGCTTCGCTAAATTGGTCAGGCGCATAGGCAAGGAGCACTGGTCGACAAAGATGAACACGTATGAAGCCTGAAGAACAGCAATTCCTCAACGACCTCGACAAGAAGCTCTGGACAGCGGCCAACAAGTTGCTGCCCATGCTCGACGCTGCCGTCTACAAGCACGTGGTGCTTGGTCTTATCTTTCTGAAGTACGTTTCCGACGCCTTCAAGCAACGCCGCACCGAACTGGAAGCCGCTTTCAAGAATCCGGAGCACGACTACTACCTAGGCGATGGCGCCGGCGACCTGATCGACGAGGAACTAGAAGCGCGCGACTACTACACCGAGAAGAACGTCTTCTGGGTGCCGGCTCTGGCTCGCTGGGACTTCATCCAGTCACATGCCAAGGTGGCAGTCGGCACGACGCTGCAGGTCAAGAACGGCAAGACCACAGAGTATGAGTTCAAGGGAATCGGCCGGCTGTTGGACGACGCGCTAGAGGCGGTGGAGAAGGAGAATCCCAAGCTCAAGGGCGTGCTGGAAAGGGACTACGCGCGCAAGCAGATCGACGCCGCGCTGCCGGGGCTGATCGACCTCATCGCCGAAGTCCCCTTCAAGCACGGCACGCTCCACGCCAAAGACATCCTCGGCCACGTCTACGAATACTTCCTCGGCGAGTTCGCCATGGCCGAGGGCAAGAAGGGTGGGCAGTACTACACGCCCAAGAGCATCGTCACTCTCATTGTCGAAATGCTCGAGCCTTACCAGGGCCGCGTGTACGACCCCTGCTGCGGCTCCGGCGGCTTCTTCGTGCAATCGGAAAAGTTCGTCGAAGAACGCGGTGGCCGCGTAGGCCAGCTCTCCATCTACGGGCAGGAATCCAATCCCACGACCTGGCGGCTCGCGTCGATGAACATGGCCATTCGCGGCATGGACTATGACTTCGGCAAGGAGCCGGCCAGCACCTACACGCGTGACCAGCACCCCGATCTGCGCGCCGACTTCATCATGGCCAATCCGCCCTTCAACATGAAGGAGTGGAACGCAGGCGTGAAGGACGACGATCCGCGCTGGAAGTACGGCATCCCCCCCGCGGGCAACGCCAACTTCGCCTGGATGCAGCACATGATTCACCACCTGGCAACCCACGGCAGCATGGCTCTGCTGCTCGCCAACGGCTCCATGAGTAGCAACACCAACAACGAAGGCGAAATTCGCAAAGCGATTATCGAGGCCGACCTGGTCGAATGCATGGTCGCGCTGCCCGGCCAACTCTTCACCAACACCCAAATTCCCGCCTGCATCTGGTTCCTCACTCGCAGCAAATCAGCGCGAAACGGGACGTGCGACCGAAATGGCGAAACTCTCTTCATCGATGCCCGCAACCTGGGCTACATGAAGGACCGCGTGCTGCGCGACTTTAGCGTCGACGACATCCGCAAGATCGCCGGCACCTTCCACGCGTGGAAGCGTAGCGAGGGCTACGCCGACGAACCCGGCTTCTGCAAGGCGGCGAAGCTGGACGACATACGCAAGTACGACCACGTGCTCACGCCCGGCCGCTATGTGGGCGCAGCGGAACAGGAGGCGGACGGCGAGCCTTTTGAGGAGAAGATGACGCGGTTGACGGCGCAGCTCAATGCGCGGTTCGGCGAGAGCGCGCGGCTGGAGACGGTGATTCGCGAGAACTTGGCGAGGCTGGGCTATGGCGGGTGAGTGGCATATGCTTCGCCTCGGCGCGGTCTGCAAGAAGATCGGCAGCGGGGCCACCCCACGTGGGGGAAACAGCGTCTACCTGGACAAGGGAGAGGTTGCGCTAATCAGAAGCCAGAACGTCTACAACGACGGTTTCCGTCGCGAGGGGTTGGTCTACCTTACCGACAAGCACGCCGCCGAGTTGGCGAACGTCGAAGTCGAAGTCGATGACGTCCTGCTGAACATCACCGGAGACTCTGTAGCTCGGTCATGCCAAGTTGCATCCGACGTGCTGCCCGCCCGTGTCAATCAGCACGTCGCGATCATTCGACCTGACCCGAAGGTTCTTTGGCCTCGCTTTCTCCGCTACGTTCTCGTCTCCTCGTCGATGCAAGCAGAAATGCTTG
>JAFEDX010000133.1 GCA_018241365.1 Pseudomonadota bacterium | reverse complement strand
GCCAGACACACGCCAGGCGTGTCACTGCCTCCTGCGCCTCGGTACACGCGTGTTTGCGGATCTGTAATGCTGTACAGTTTGCCGTCTGGGAGAGTAATGGAGGTTTGATCCGCATCTCCGATCCTGTCGGCCGAAGTGGTGATCATTTTAGTTTGGAAGTTGAAAGCGTTATAAGAAGGAATGATGTCCTCCTTGTATCGGTTCCAACCGCCGTCTGTCAAGAAAATGTGATAGGCCTTGCGGCAGGTGAGCGGATTGTTGTCCGCCGTTCCGGGCGTGGTATTCCAAGGGCTGTTGGCGCCGGTCGTCATCAAATATTGACCGGCATTCCAGACCAATTGATGCGAGGGCGTCCAACCAGTCGCGCTGAGCGCATTGACCCAAGTCCCGAAGTCGGTCTTGTGTGTCGATGAGAAGAGTCCAATGGCGTTCTTGTTGCCGCAGTTGCCGCTGTTGGACGGAATGTTGTTGCACGCAAATGATTGCCATGCCAAGCGAAACTTGTTGTCGTATTTGCTTTGGTTGATCAGAGTATTTTGCAGTCCTGCTTTCACCCAGTCGATGCGAGTCTTAGATGTGCCATCCTTGTTGCTGCTCATGCTGCCAGAGGTATCCACACTCAGGATGACGTTGGGGATCGGCATGTTGTAGGCGGTACCCGCTGGGTATTGGGCCAGGGCCAGCGGCGCGGCCAAGGCGCCTTGCGCGCACCATGCGGCGATCAGTGCGGCCAGAACCGTGATTTGCGGCGGTTTGATTTGTTTCACGTCCATCTCCCAAGGAATTTGTTCAGCGTAAAAGGGTTTCTGTGCCTTGTGCTATTCCAGCGCCTGCAACGAGAGCGTGGACTGCAAGATGACCTCGGTGTTCGGTTTGCTGCCCCGTGCCAGCGCGGTGATGCGGTAGACCCAGGGTTTTTTGCGCGAGGGCGCAAAGCGCGCGACGTTCGAACCGGGAGGCAAGCCCCCCAGTAGCGAGACGTTGGGGTCTACATAGGGCATGATTTCAACCCAATACCAGGCGCCCTGGCCCGCAGCGGTGTTGGCGAGGATGGGGTTGGCGGTGGCAGCGGCATCGGCGCCAGTGAACTGGCCGTAGCGGGCGCCCACGTCGGTTGCCGTCATGGCGGCCAGCGTGGTCGGCGCGTTCCAGAAGTCTTGGGGATCGGCGCGTTTCTGGCACATGCCCTTGAAGCAATTCACCGTTGCGTTGTTTTGCGCGATGGTGGACAGGGTTTTTTCAAGGTCTTTGGCCTCGATATCGAAGTAAACCGAGGTTGTACGGCGGCAGACGTCGCCTTTGGTGGCGTCCACGATGCAGCTCACGCCATCGGGGCGAACGCCGCGGATGTCGAATTCGGCGTCTTGCAGCATGGCCTGCGCGGCCTCGAAGGTGCGGCGGTGGTCGGCGTCGTTGCCGACGATGATTTCGCCAAACAGCGCGCTGCGCGCGGCCCACAGAGCCAGCAGCATGGACAGCAGCACCAGCACCAGAACGACGTACAGGGCGACGCCTTGTTGACGCGCGGGCAGCGGGGGTCGAGGGGCGAACGTGCGATGGATGGGCATGGCTGGAACGCGTGAGGAAGCCGTTGAAATCATGGTGAGCACGGGTCAGCCCGCAAGCCCCTGGCTGCGCAATTGGTAGGTGCTGCGAAAGACCATCTTCAGCCGCCCGCCGTAGCTGGTGTCATTGCCGTCGCAGTTCTTGTAGGTTTGGCCATCCAGGCCCCCGATCGATTGCGTGCCGGTGAGTTCCAGGCAAACCTCCACGGCATAGACGCTGCCCCAATTGGCAATCGTGGCGGGATTCGTGGTGTATTGCATATTGACTGCGCCGGCCGGCTGCAGGGCGTAGCGCACCCTGAAATCGGTGACGTTTTCAATGATGGGTTGGGCGGCTGTGGCGCCGGTGCCCACGCAAGCCAGTTCGTTGGTGCTTGTGTTGCGCTGAAACTGGCTGGCGATCACGGGTGCCAGTGCCGGGTCTGCCTTGCCTGGGTTCTGGCCCAGGCAGTCGCGCAGGAGGGATTCCGTGATGGTTTGAGCCGGGTTGCTTGGGTTGACGATTTTTTCGATGTAGTTTTGGTAGCCGACCAGAAGCGTTGGGGTGCTGGTGCCCGTGACGGTGCTGGCGTTGCGGTTGAATGTGGGGCGTGCGCCTGTGGGATCAGGGGCGTCGAATGCAACCGGCTCCATGGCCGTGAAGGTGCCGCCGGTGCCCATCGAGAAGTTAGGGTTCAGATTCAATTCGATGCTGCCCGCTTGCCGAATCTGGCGACCGATCACGTTGAAGGCATAGGAGGCTTGCTGCTGGAGCGTGGTGGACTCAGACACCGTGCCGGTGATGCTGCGTGTGCTCATCAAGGCAACACTGGCCACGGCAACGACCATGAGGCCGAGCGCGATGCCGACCATCAACTCGATCAGGGTGACGCCCCTTTGGGCCGCGATTGGGGTGTAAAGACGTGGCATGACGGGTTCCGGCAACGTGGCTTCGGCTTCAGTTGGGGCAGTACAAGGTGCCGCCGCCGACGGTCCATGGCGTGCAGCGCTGGGTGGGCTGCACGTATTGCAGGTGGCAGACGAGGCCGGCGGGGCACTGAAGCGTGCTGCCGTCACTGGCCGTGGCGCTGACCTGGAAAGGGGTCGCTAGTGCAGAGGCTTCGGATGCTGTGCGAGCCTTGCCGTCGAGGTTGTAGTCGCCCT
>JAFEDX010000132.1 GCA_018241365.1 Pseudomonadota bacterium | reverse complement strand
AGCAATGGGTGTATTCATGGCTGGTTCTCGTTGGGCGTGCCGGATTGGCGCTGATGCAGCGAGCCAATCCGTTCTAATGCGCGATCACCATCAAACGTCAGGCAGCTTTCAGCGCGTGCGTGCCGCAGCAACGGGGTCGCTTTCACGCAAACCGGCGTTATTCCGGCGTACATCCTGAAGTCCATCCAGGAGGCACTATGAAAAGCATGACTGGCAAACAACTGGGCGAAAAACTGTTGCGTTCGGTACAACAGATGAAGCGTGGCGAGGCCGCCCGTGTTACGGCTGTCGAGTTGCCGGCCGCGGCGCAGGCGCGCGCGCGCAGCGGACTATCGCAATCCGAGTTTGCGAGTTTGCTGGGCGTATCCACGCGTACCTTGCAGGATTGGGAGCAGGGCCGGCGTGAGCCCACGGGTGCGGCGCAAACCTTGCTGCGGGTGGCGGTGACGCATCCTGAAGTGCTGCGTGAGCTTGCGGCGTGATCCGCGTAGGCAGGGTGTGGCCCGGGCTGTCGGATTAGCGCGCCGAAGCCGCCGGCTGCGTCCCGTCGGTGACGGGATGGCGGGCCGGTTCCAGCATCACGATCTGCTGGCAACCGTCCAGGCTCGCCTGCCGGTGCGCGATGATGATGACGGTCTTGCTGCCGGACAGTTTGCCGATCGCCTCGTTGAGCGCCTGTTCGGTCTGCGCATCCAGCGCGCTGGTGGCCTCGTCCATCAGCAGCACCGGCGGGTCGCGGTAGAGCGCGCGGGCGATGCCGATGCGCTGGCGCTGGCCGCCGGACAGGCGGATGCCGCGGTCGCCGATCTTCGTGGCGTAGCCGTGGTCCAGTTCATCCGTCACGAAATCGTGGATCTGCGCGGCGCGGGCGGCGCGTTCCACCGCCTGCGTGTCGATGGCATCCGGCGCCACGCCGAACGCGATGTTTTCGGCGACGGTCGCATCGGCAAGGTAGATGTGCTGCGGCACGTAGCCGATCGCGCGTTGCCACGCGGTGGCATTGCCGGCATCGATGGGGGTGCCGTCCACGCTCAAGCTGCCGGCCTGCGGCTGCAACAATCCCAGCAGGATGTCCATGAGGGTGCTCTTGCCCGCGCCGGTGCGGCCCGCGATGCCGAGGCTGGCGCCGGCGGGAATGGCGAGGTTGAAATGATCCAGCACCGGCTTGCCGGGCGTGGAAGGATAGGCGTAGCTGACGTCGTGCAGGCGGATTTCGCGCTGCAGTCGCAGCGGTTCCATGCTGCCGTCCGGCGCCGTGTCGGGCAAGGCGAGATCGCGGTGGATCGTGTTCAGCGCCGCGGACGAGAACTTCAGCTTGGCGAAGCCGCGGTACATGATCTGGGCCGCGGGCAGCATCCGGTACGCGGCGAAGCCGTACAGCCCGAGCGCAGGCAGCACGTGCGCGATGTCGCCGCGGCGCAGCATCAGGATCAGGGCCAACGCGATCAGGCCGGTGTAACCCACGGCTTCCACCAGGTACAGCGGCGATTGCGCCAGGGTTTCGCCGCTGGCCATGTGGCGCGAGAACAGGCGCGAGGCGCGGTTGAACTTGTCCTGGTAGGCGGCGGCCGACTGGGTCACCTTGACGTCCTTGATGCCGCCCAGCACTTCGCTGCAGGACTGGTAGCGTTCGTTGTCGGCGGCCTGGCGTTCCATGCCGATGCGGACCAGCCGCTTGCGCACCAGCCCGTAAATGGCGCCATACAGCAGGCCGACCACGGCCACGATGCACAGGGCGATCACCGGGTTGTACCAGAAGATCAGCACCAGCATCGCCAGCACCACCGCACCCTGCGCCAGCAGTTGCGACAGCGGCTGGATCAGGTTGAACAGCAACTGATCCACTTCCGACAGCACGTTGCGGCTCAACTCCGCCGTGTTGCGGCCCAGGAAGAATTCGTAGGGCTGGCGCAGGTAGCGCGACAGCACGCGTGCACTGATCGAGTGCCGCAGCAGGTGGATGAAACGGTTCACCAGGTGCAGTGCGACCGTCTTGTACGCCGACGCCACGAGCACGCTGACGATGGAGGCCAGGCCCAGCGCGATCATGAAGCTGCGCGTCGAGCGGAATCCGAAAAAGTCGTACACGCCGTTGAGCAGCGCGTTGCCGTGGATGACATCCGGACGGCCGAGCACCGACAGGAACGGCATGATCGACAACACGCCGCCGGTTTCGGCCATCGCCATCAGCACGATCAACACCAGCATCCACGCCGTCTTCCGCCTTTCGGCGGGCGTGAGGATGGCCCAGATTTTCCTGATGTCGGCGGTCATGCGGGCTGGTTGATCCTGCCGGGGTCAGCGCAGGCCATCGCGGAGTGGCCGCAGTGGCGTAAACCTGGTGTCGTCGTGCTTGCGGGTCGTGGCGCCATCGTCAACGCTCGTGGACGGCAGCGGCTTGCAACCAGTCCATTTGCAAGCCGGCGAAACGCTCGAAATCGCGATCGAACGTGCCAAGCGTCGCGCCGTGTTCAATCGCGATGGCCGCGAGGTGCGCATCGCTGACAAGATTGCCGGCGCGTCCCGCGCCGATCAGCAGGCGTGCCAGTACCGGCGCGTGGCGATCCGTGGGGCCAATGATGCGGGCGCGCGGGTGTGCGAGCCATTCGTCCACGAACCGCAGCGCCTCCTCCACCGAAAGTTGTTTTGCAAGCACGCCCCGTATCGTGCTCACGCGCAGGAAGCCCGTGAGTGCGGCCCACGTCAGGGCCA
>JAFEDX010000131.1 GCA_018241365.1 Pseudomonadota bacterium | reverse complement strand
AACGCCAACCCAATCTCGCAATCTTCCAGCAGGCGGTTGATGACCTTGTGATCGAGAGCGGCCGCGTCGTAGGCGTCATCACGCAGATGGGCGTGACGATCCGCGCAGCGCGCGTGGTGCTTACGGTCGGCACTTTCCTTGCCGGCAAGATCCACATCGGCCTCGAGAATCATGTGGGTGGGCGCGCGGGCGATCCGCCGGCGACCACGCTGGCCACGCGTTTGCGCGAATTGCAGCTGGGCGCTGACCGCCTCAAGACCGGCACGCCACCGCGCATCGATTCGCGCACGCTGGATTATTCGGTGTTCGAGGAACAGCCCGGCGACGATCCGCTGCCGGTGTTCTCGTACCTCGGCTCGCGCGACCAGCATCCGCGTCAGGTGCCGTGCTGGATCACGCACACCACGGCGCGCACCCACGAGATCATCCGCGCCGGACTCGATCGTTCGCCGCTCTACACCGGCAAGATCGAAGGCACCGGGCCGCGTTACTGCCCGTCGATTGAAGACAAGGTGGTTCGCTTTGCCGACAAGGCCTCGCACCAGATCTTCATCGAGCCGGAAGGCCTCGACGCCATCGAGATTTACCCGAACGGCATTTCGACCTCGTTGCCATTCGACGTGCAGCAGGATCTCGTGCACTCGATCCCGGGTTTCGAACGTGCGCACATCACGCGGCCCGGCTACGCGATCGAATACGACTATTTCGATCCGCGCGGCCTCAACCCGTGGCTGGAAACCAAGGCCATCGCCGGTTTGTACTTTGCCGGCCAGATCAACGGCACCACCGGTTACGAGGAAGCCGCGGCGCAAGGGCTGATCGCGGGCTTGAACGCAGCGCGTACCGCACGCAACTTCGAACCATGGTGGCCGCGCCGCGACGAAGCCTACACCGGCGTGCTGATCGACGACCTCACCACCAACGGCACCATCGAGCCGTACCGCATGTTCACCTCGCGCGCCGAATATCGCCTGCATCTGCGCGAGGACAACGCCGATTTGCGCTTGACCGGAACAGGTTTTGAACTTGGCGTCGTGCCGCAGGCACGTTTCGACGCCATGCGCGCGAAGCGTGATGCGGTGGAACGCGAGACCATGCGACTGCAATCACTATGGACCACGCCCGCCAACGCACTCGGTTCGGCACTGCTGGCGCAACGCGGCATCACCCTCACGCGCGAGGCCCACGCGCTGGATCTGCTGCGCCGCCCCGAACTCGATTACGCGACATTGACGGCCATCCCAGGTTTTGGCCCCGCGGTGGAGCGCGAGGACGTTGCCGCGCAGGTCGAAGTGCAAACGAAGTACGCCGGCTACCTCGAGCGCCAGCGCGACGAGATCGAACGCCAGCGCCGCCATGAGGCCACCGCCATACCGGCCGATTTCGACTACGACTGCGTGCGCGGCCTGTCCGCCGAGGTGTCGGCAAAGCTCAAGCGCGTCAAGCCCGCCACGGTGGGGCAGGCACGCCGCATCAGTGGCGTCACGCCCGCAGCGATTTCGCTGCTGCTGGTGCACCTGCACCGCCGGCAACACGACCCGCGCGCTGCCTGATTTGCTCCGGCCTGCTTCCGCCCGTTCCGCAAACAGAACACCAGCAAGTAACCATCCATGGTGCCGAGCGCCGGTGCGGCTATCCTTGGCCGCCCGTTCGAAGCGGCACGCGATGCCACTGGCATCGCGTAAACGCCGCTTCTCACCCATACGCGGACGGATGGAAGAATTCAAACGCTTGTATTAGGCTTGGCGCATTCGCCGTTCGGCATTGGGAGATTCGCGCCATGGTTCGCCCCCGTCATCTCGCCTGCGCCGTGGCGCTGGCGCTTGCAAGCTCCGTCACGTTTGCACAATCCGCACCCCCCGCTGCGCAACCCTCCGCCCATGCCGGCCTGTTCGACCACATGGTGGTGTTCGGCGACAGCCTGAGCGACGACGGCAACCTCGCCTGTTCCCTGGTCGTGAATTGCCCGTCAGACATCATTGAACTACCCACTCCCACTTACCTCAGCCGTTTCACCACCAATCCCGGTCAGGTCGGCGTCGAGGACATCGCCGACTTCTTCGGCATCGGCATCACGCCAGCCCTCCTCGGCGGCACCGACTTTGCCTTCGGCGGTGCCGGAATCCTCAACAATTCGCCGGGCACGCCCTCCAGCGTGCCGCTGCTGCCGACCCAGCTCGGCATGTACCTGCAGGCCACCGGCGGCAAGGCCGATCCGAATACCTTGTACTCGATGTGGGGCGGCGCCAACGACATCTTCTATGCCGCGACATCCGGTGTGGCGGCCGCCACCGCGCAACAGCTGATCCAGCAAACGATCGCGGCGCAGGTCCAGCAGGCCATTGCCGGCGGCGTGATCCCGAACGATCCGACCGCGATCGCCGCGTTCACGGCCCAGATCACACCCATCGTGACCCAGCAGGTGGTGGCGCAGGTCGAAGCCGCAGCAGGCGTTACCAGCCTGATGAACCAGGCGCAGATCACCGCCTACCTGCAGCAGGCTGCGACGACCGAACTCGGCATGATCGGGCAACTCGCCAAGGCCGGCGCGCGCTACGTGATGGTGTTCAACCTGCCCAACATCGGCGTGACGCCTTCGGCGCTGGCGCAGGGCCCGGCCGCGGCCGCGCAACTGACCGGACTGTCGATCATCTACAACAATGCCTTGAACACCGGGCTTGCCAGCACCGGCGTCAACATCATTCCGGTCAATACCTTCGCGATCCTGAATGAGCTGGTAGCCGACCCGTCG
>JAFEDX010000130.1 GCA_018241365.1 Pseudomonadota bacterium | reverse complement strand
ATGCAATGCGTGATGGGGTGCGGCGGCACGTGGTCCGCCGCACCCCCGGGGATGGAACGGGACCCTTCAGACCGCGAGAGGCGCGAACAGCGACGCGATGCCCGCAACCAGCAGTACGGTCACGCCAATCTGGATCGCGGCGAGCGCCGCTCCCTCCGCCTTGCGGGCCGCGTCGGACGCATGCACTGCGGTGCCGCGGGTGCGGGGTCCGGTTGACGGTGTGGAAGCGACGGCAGCACGTCCGCACGCCAGGTGCGCGACGTCCATGCAGGCGATCGGCTCATTCAGGAACAACACGCCGATTGACAACTGTGATATTACGTTCAACATGTGGCACCTCAGGACGGGTTGCGACGTGGCTCTGGGAGGTGCAACATTAGGCCGGATTCGCTGCAGCAAGTAGCGATGAATATTCAATCCCATGTTGAGGAATTTCGAACATGGCACGCGCCCCGCTGAACTCCCTGCAGACCTTCGTTGCGGCCGCGCAGGCGCAGAACCTCACCCGCGCGGCCGAGCGCTTGCACCTCACCGTGAGCGCGCTAAGCCACCAGATCCGGCTGCTGGAGGAGCGCATCGATTGCACGTTGTTCCTGCGCGGTCCGCGTGGCCTGAAACTCACCGCCGAGGGCCAGCGGTTGCTCGACAACGTCGCGCCGCATCTGGAAGCGATCGAGGACGCCTTGAAGCCGTTGTGCGCGCGGCGCGACAACACTCTGTCGCTGTCGGCGATGCCGTCGATGACTTCGAGCTGGCTGCTGCCGCGGCTGCCGGCGTTCGTTGCGCAGCACCCCGAGATTGAATTGAACCTCGATTCCTCGGTCGAGCTGGTGGATTTCGCCGATGGCCGCTGCGACGCTGCGTTGCGCTACGGCATGGGGGAATGGCCCGGGCTCGTCGCCGAGTTGCTGATCGAGGAGTGGCTGACGCCGGTCGCGAGCCCCTCATTGCTGGCCGGTCGCAAACCGCCGAAGCAGGGAGAACTCGGCAAGCTGCCACTGCTGGGGCCCGAGGACATCTGGCAGAACTGGTTCGCACTGCATGGCGGACGTGCACCGCGACGCTACGTGGCGTCATTCAACGATGCCGAATCGCGCCAGCGTGCGGCGCTGGGAGGCCTGGGTGTCGCGCTCGGGCGCACGACGATGGTGCGTCCGCTGATAGAGGCCGGACAACTGGTCACGCTGTTTCCGGAAATGATGAAGGGGAACCGGGCGCACTACCTCGTGTACCCGGAACGCTCGCGCAAGCACGCGGGTTTCATGGCGTTTCGCGAGTGGCTGCTGGACGAGGCGGCGCGTTTCCGAGCCGTGCCGCCGATCGGCCTGGCCATGCCGAGATCGCGTGGACGTACCGCTGCCGTGCCGCGCCGCCGCGCGCGGGCCGTGTAGGCAGGGTCACTCGCTCCGCGTCACGCGCCACTGCATGGATCACGGCCCATGAGGTGGTCGTAGGTCGAGACGCGATCGTCGCGCTGGTTCCCGTCGCGTCCGGCCGCGGAGGGCGAACGGATGCGCCGACACGCTTCCGCGCGGGGGATCGGCTTGCCGCGCACGGACACCTTGCTCCAGGCATCGTGGCGCCCGCGCGTGCGCTGGCTCGACATCCTTTCGGCATCACCGTTGCGCACCGTCCCGTCGCCGGGCACCGAGCCCGGGCAACGAGCGTGGCGATAGAACACTTCGCCGTCTGCGGCACGGCATTCCCATGAAGTTTCCGTTTTGGTCTTGCCACGGAGCGTGGTCGCGACGGCGCGCGGGTTGCGCGTGCGCGAGACCGTTCGTTTGGCAGCGCGCGTCGGCGCCGCCGGCGGTGGCGCATTCGCGTCGATCAGGGGCTGGCCGGCGACATCGAGTTTCGTTTGCCGTGCCTGCGTGGCGCAGGGCGTGTCGCGGAACGTGATTTCGCCGTGCACGCCAGTGCAACGGTAGATGGAAGCGGCGTGCACGTTGCTGGCCACGCACCACAGCAGCATGGCGCATGCCGCGCGCGGAAGCAGCGCCGGCAATCTGCCGGCAGCGGGTTGTGCATGGTGGGTGCGAATCGTCATGGCGCTCACTCCGCGATGGGTGCATCCATGCTGGAAGACTCACCGGATGGCGGCCATCGGCATCCGCCGTGGAGACTTGTCAGGCAATACCGATAGCGGGCGTGCAAAGCACTTGTACCCGGGCGCAGGCCGGGTGTAGAACGCAATGCATGTTCGCAGCACGAGGAGTGCCGGCATGAGCAAGCTCAGGCGGGGTTGGACATTCGCGTTGCCGGCTTTGCTGGCGATGGTGACGGTGTTGCCCGCAGGGGCACAAACGGACTCGACCACCAGCATGCTCACCGTGCCCGATTACGATTCCGGCGCTGTGGCCGGCGCCCTGTCGAATGGAGGTTTCAACACGCCCGAGTCCGACGGCCGCCCCGGGGTCAAGTTCTTCACGCTCGCGGTGCAGGCATTTCGCAGAGGCGATTACGCGCACGCCCTCGACATGTACCAGGTGTCGGCTTCGTGGGCGTACAAACCCGCCGAATACAATCTCGCGGTGATGTATTTCAAGGGCGAAGGTGTGCCGGTCGATCGCCCGCGCGGTACGGCATGGATGGTGCTGGCGGCGGAGCGCGGTGATCCGTGTTACGTCAGGGCGCGCGACCTGATGGTCACCGTCTTGAGCCGATCCGAGTTCGCGCGTACCGACGCGATCTGGGGCGAGCTGAAGGGCACCTATGGTGACAAGGTCGCGCTGCGTCGCGCCAAGGCGCAATGGGCGTGGGTGAAGATGCACCAGACCGGCACGCGGGTGGGT
>JAFEDX010000012.1 GCA_018241365.1 Pseudomonadota bacterium | reverse complement strand
GGATCAATCTCCATTGCGCTGCTCGCGCTGTACCTGTTGTTGGTCGAACCCTGGCTGGGTCGCGCTGCGTATCGCCGCATGCTGGCCGCGCTGAATGCCGGCGACACGGGCGCGCGGCTGCGTTTTTACCTGAGCTGGATCTGGCAGGGCTGGGCATTGGTGGCCGTCACCCTGCTGGTGACGTTGGTATTGGCGGGCTGGGCACCGGCACGCCTCGGCCTGCAGCTGCCGGACTGGCCGTATCTTCCTGCGTTGGACAGCGACGCATTGGGCGGCTTCGCGGTAGGCGGTGCAATCGGTGCAGCATTGGTGATCGGCCTGATCCTCGGCATCGGCGTGGCCAGCAAGCGCCGGCGCAGCGGTGGCGCACCGGATGCCGCGACGCAACGCACGCCCAAGCTGGCCGGCAACCGCGACCTGTTGCGGATGCTGCCGCGCACGCGCAATGAACGCTTCGGCTTCGCCGCGCTCGCCGTCACCGCCGGCATTGGCGAGGAAGTGGTGTGGCGCGGCTTCGGCCTGACGCTGCTGTTCGCGCTGCTGCCAACCATGCATCCCGCCGTACCGATCGTGCTGGCGGCGCTCGCGTTCGGTTTTGCGCATTGGTATCAAGGTGCCATCGGCGTGCTCGCCACCGCCGTGATCGGTGCCTTGCTCGCAACCTTGTTCTGGGCCAGCGGCAGCCTGCTGTGGCCCATGTTCATCCATGTCCTGATCGACCTGCGCGTACTGCTGGTGCGCGCGCCTGCACACGCCACCACAGGAGACTCACCATGAATGCCGTCGTCCGGGAAGTCGCGAACGCATCCGCCGCACCGTTGCAGGTCGGCGGCCTCAGCCATCGCTACGATTCGAAGATCGTGCTCGACCAGGTGAGCCTGGCACTCGCCGAAGGCAGCGTGCTGGGCCTGATCGGACGCAACGGCGCGGGCAAGTCCACGCTGATCCGGGCGATGCTGGGCCTGCTGGAGCCCGACACCGGCAGCGCGTTCGTGTTTGGCGAACCGGCATTGAAACTTTCCGATTCGGCGAAGGAACGACTCGGCTACGTGCCGCAACAGCCGGACGCGCTGGCCTGGCTCACGGCCGCACAAATGTTCGACTACCTCTCGCGTTTCTACCCGCGCTGGGACCACCACTTCGCCAACGACACCCTGCAACGCTGGAAGATCGATTCGGGCAAGGTAATGGCCAAACTCTCGCCCGGCGAGCGCCAGCGCGTCGACCTGATCCGCGCACTGGCGCCGCGTCCGGAACTGCTGGTACTGGACGAACCCGCGTCCGCGCTGGACCCGGTGGCGCGACGCGAACTGTTGCGCGAGATCGCATTGCGCGCGGGCGAGGCCGGCACCACCGTGCTGTTCTCGACCCACATCGTGTCCGACCTCGAACGCGTGGCCTCGGACATCGCCTTCCTGCACGACGGCAAGTTGCTGCTGCGCTGCGCGGTGGACGACACCAAGGAGCGCTACGCGCGCCTGTGGCTGCCGGCGAGCGTCGCCTACGCGGCCCCCGCTTCGCTGTTCGGCAAGCGCCGCCACGACGATGGCAGCATCAGCGTGGTGATCGAGCGCGCGGCGAATGGAACGTGGCCGCAAGCCGCCACGCTGCCCGGTGCGCGCGTCGACACGCTCGGCCTCGAAGACCTGTTCGTGGAGATCGCCGAATGAACGCCATCGTTCTGCCGCTGCCGCGGCTGCGTGCTTCGTCTTGGCGCGACAAGATGCAAGCGTGCCTGTTCCTCGGCGCATTGACCATATGCCTCACGGGCATGCTTGCCGGTGCCTTGCACGCGGGTGACGCGCAGCACGTGGCGTTGTGCGCCTTGCCGCTCGTCTTGCTGCTGGTCGTGCTGCCATGAACCGCCTCCGTTGGCTGCTTACGATGCCGTGGGTGGCGTCCGCCGAATACTCGCGCTTGATTGCAGCAGTCGTGGTTGGCGGCAGTCTGCTCGTTGCCACGGTGGTCGCGTTGTCCGGCGCAGGCCACGCCGATCCGGGCTGGTCATCGACCTTCATTTTCGTGTTGGCGTTCGCGATCTGGTTCTTGTGGGCCGGGTTTTTGTCCGCAAGCCTGCAGCTCGCGCGCGACGCGCGTGAGTTGCGCCTGCCGTGCATCGCCGGCAACGCCGACTTCAGCCTGCTTCTGTATTGCGTGCTCAGCATCGCCCTGCCGGCACTCGTTTGCTGGGCGTTGGGCATGGCGCCCCTGCTCGCGGTCAGGGTCTTCCTGATCGCGGCAGCGAGTGGCATGGCTTACATGCTGCTGCCGCTTTATCTGGGCGTGCCCTTCACTGCCGGTCTGGTTCTCGCAGCCATGACCCCCAGCGCTGGAACGCACCCAGGCGACGGGTGGATTCTGCTTGCCGCGTTGATCGCCTTCGTCGCGTGGCGCTGGTGGAGGCTGCGCACCGCAGCCACGGTGCAAACCACAGGCTGGAATGCACCCGCGGTGTTCGCCTGCTACCAGCAGTACGCTGCTTGGCACGGCGGCCAATGGACCTTCGCGTCTTCGATCATGCAGAAGCGCCCGGAAACGCCGGTGCACCTGGATGCACACGGGCTGGGACCCGCACGGCCCGTGGCTTCACTGCGGCTGGCCTTCGGCGGACTCGGCGCGCCCAAGCCATCGGGGCCGCGTCTGCGAGACATGGGGCGCGTTTGCGGTTCCGTGCTGATTTTCGTGCTTTTCATCCTCGCGCTGGAGTGGCTCGGCCCGCACCACAATCTCGAGAGTGCCAAGGTGATTCGCACGCACTGGCTGCACCCGTTGCTGATCATTGCTTGCCTGACGACCTGCAACATCGCAGTGAATTCGTTCGGCAGCCGCAGCTGGCTGATGTGGCGCAAGCCGGACGCGGAACTTGCCTTGCTGGCGTTGCTGCCCGGGCTGGGGCAACCCTCACAAGTGAAGCGGCGCGCCGTGTTCGCGCTGCTGGCACCGGCTGTCGTGTTCCTTGCCGTCATTGTTGGGGCACTGTTCGTCGGAGCGTTCGAAACGCAGACCACTGTGTGGGCGTATCTTTCCATGGCGCTCAGCTGCATTGGCGCTTTCGCGCTGATCGCTTCGGTGGATCTTGAGTCGTTGGGCGGCAAGCCCTTGCACACCGCCCGTTACGCGTTGTTCACCGTGGGGCTGCTGGTGCTGTCCGGCCTGGTCCTGTTAACCAGCATGCCGACGGACGAATACCACGGTCCGCATCAGGCGACCTTCGGCATTCCGCCGGTTTGGGCGTGGGTCCTGTGGGCGATCTACCTTGCCTTGCTGGGTCTGCATGCATGGCAAGGCTGGAGCGGATTACGCCTGCGCGCGCATCCCTTCCTCGCCAGTCCGCCATGAACACCATTGTTATTTCCGCGCCCCGCAAGGAGGCTCGCATGCGCATCCTCGACATTCTCGCCGCACCAAAGTTCGCCGGTTCACGTGCATCGCGCTGGTGGGCGCTCGGATTTTTCGTGCTGATGGCAGCCGGCGCGATGGCTGGCGGTATTGCGATACGGGATCCGCGCAGCACCCAGCTCGCACTGTTCATTTACTCGTTCGGCGCGGGATTCCTGACGATGTGGCTGGCCGCCCTGCTGTTGGTGGCGCGCGATGGCCGCCGGCTGCGCCTGCCGGGTGTCGTGCACAACGCCGCTTGCTCGATGTGCTTCCTTGTATTGGCGATCGTTGCGGTGCCGGCGGTAGTGGTCGCCGCAACCGGTGGCGACATCGCGACCGCCATCCTGTTTCCAGCGCTGGCCATCGCCGCCTGCCTCGGCTACATGCTGTTGCCGCTCGTCATCGGCGGCTGGCTCGGATTCATCCCGGCGCTGTACATCGGCCTGCGCAACGCCTTCCACGTGCCCTCACCGTTCGATCCGCGTTTCCAGCACTGGGCTTGGCTGGTCCTGGCAATCCTCGTGGTGGTCGATGTAGTCCGTTGGTGGCAAATCCTGCGCGATGATCGCGACGGCGACGGCATCTGGAGCCGGACGATGCTGTCGCAAATGCGCGGCAGCATGTGCAAGGGTGGCTGGTGGTCGATCGATCAGCGTTGGGCGTGGCGGCGCGCCGGCAACAAGAAAACCGCGGTGGATTTCCGCGAGGTCGGTCCAGCCAAGCCCGCCGAGGCCATTCAAGTGGCATTGGGTGGCTGGTACGTCCCGCAAACCCTGGCCAGCCGGACCGGTTCGCTGACACGGGTGATCCTGCCGACCTTGCTGGTCATACCGGTGATGCTGTTCATGAACATCGGCCACGAGCATTCGCTGCGCAAGGCGTGGCAAATCATCGGCGTAACCGGTGGCCTGTGGGTGGGCTTGTTTGGCGGCGCGATGCTGGCGCTCATGACGATCGCCGTGCTGCAACGCCGCTGGAAACACCACGCCGGGATGGCACTGCTGGCCTTGCTGCCGGGCATCGAAGGCGGACACTCTGCGTCATATATCGCACGGGCGGTCTTCACCAAGCCAGCCATCGCGTTCGTGGTGTTGTGGCTGTGCATGTTGGTGCCTGCGGTGGTGCTGCACAGCGGACCGATGGCGCTGCTGCTGTGCACCCTGATCATGGCCGGGATGGCCTCGCTCGCAGCTACTGCCGTATTACTGGCAATGGCCGGACGGCCGCTGGGCGTACCCGCTGCGGCCATCCTCGGCATCGTGGTACTGGTATTGATCAACGTGAGTGCGGTCATTGGCATCGTGACGCCAGTCACGAAGCTGGGCACATGGGCGACACAAGCGCAATGGCTGGTCGTGCTGGTCTGGTTCGCCTTGATTGCATCGGCGGCGTGGCGAGCGACCCTGGCATGGCGAACGCTGCAGCATCGGCCACAGCCCTTCCTCGCGAACGCGCCATGAAGCTGCGCTAATCGGCCTGGCGCGTCGCCCCGCGCGCCAACAGTCTCGACAATCCGCGCCGCAGCGCCATGACGCCGCGCCAGAGTTTCGGGATCAGCCAGATCAGCAACAACACGAACAGGGCCAGCAGCACCAGGAAGGCCACCGGGTGCCGGAACGCCAGCCACAATCCCAGCAACACCACGCCGTCTTCGGAGAAACTCAGGCCCCAGTTCGAGAAGGGTTCGGGCGATGCATTGACCGCGGCCCGGGTCCCGGCCTTGGCGACATGGGTGCCGGCGGCCAGCGCACCGCCGAGGATCGCCGCGACCGCCTGGGTTTCCGGTGCCGCGTGCGCGAACACGCCCCATGCCAGCAAGGCGCCCAGCGGCACGCGCACGAAGGTCTGCACGCTGTCCCACGCGCTGTCGATCACCGGTACCTTGTCGATGAGGAACTCGACCACCAGCAGTGCGCCGGTGGCGACCAGTACCGGCGTGTGCGACAGCACCGCCAGCTTGTCGGGCAGGGCAACGACCTGGAAACGCCCCAGCATCCCGGCGATGAACAGCGCTGCGTACAACCGGAATCCCGAAGCCCAGGACAGCGCACCCGCCAACGCGATGGAGGAGCTTGCGATCATGGTCACGGATTCCCGGCCTCGCCGCTGCCAACGATACGCCCGATGGCCGGCCTCGCGCTATGATCGGCGCGGGCAATACCGGGGACCACGGCATGATCTGGGGTTTGGCAATCGCGGCAATCCTGGCCTTCGCACTGGCGTTCGCCAGCCACTCGCCCGGCTGGATGGGCTTTGGCATCGTGGTGGGCTTCATTTGCGGCATCGCGGCCGCGCTGGTGTTCATTGATCGCCACATGCGCGCCAGTTCGCGGCCCGAACACATGACCGATCGCGAGATCGCGGCGCTGCGCGGAACCGTGCGCAAGCCGTCCGATCCGCAACGCCAGTTGCCGCCTGCGCCCTGACGTTATTTTCACGCCGCTTCGTGCGGCGATTTGCTACGCTTGAACCCTTGCGCCGACCGCAACACCTGTCGACTTCAAGGAGATCCCGCGATGAGCAAGGTGTATCCCGTTCCGTCCGCATTTGCCGCCGCCGAGCAGATCAAGCCCGACGACTACACGCGCCGCTACGCCGAATCGATCAGGAATCCCGAGGCGTTCTGGGCCGAGGCCGCCAAACGGCTGGACTGGATCAAGCCGCCGACGCAGATCAAGGATGTCTCCTACGACCCGAATGACCTGCACATCCGCTGGTACGCCGACGGAGTGCTGAACCCGACCGCGAGTTGTCTCGACCGGCATCTCGCCAAGCGCGGCGACAAGACCGCGATCCTGTTCGAGGGTGATGATCCGAACGTCTCCCGCAAGCTCAGCTACCGCGAACTGCACATTGAAGTATGCAAGTTCGCCAATGCGTTGAAGCACCTCGGCGTGAAGAAGGGCGACCGCATCGCGATCTACATGCCGATGATCCCGGAAGCGGCCGTTGCCATGCTCGCATGTGCGCGCATCGGCGCGATCCACTCGGTGGTGTTCGGCGGATTTTCTCCCGATGCGCTGGCCGGGCGCATCGCCGACTCGCAGTGCAAGCTCGTGATCACCGCCGACGAAGGCCTGCGTGCCAGCAAGAAGATTCCGCTCAAGGCCAACGTGGACGAGGCCCTGGCGCGCCCCGACACCACCAGCGTCGAAACCGTGGTGGTGGTGCGCCGCACCGGCGGCGCGGTGGCCATGCAATCGCCGCGCGACCGTTGGTGGCACACCCTGATGGACGGCCAGTCCAGCGAATGCCAACCGGAACCCATGAACGCGGAGGACCCGCTGTTCATCCTGTACACCTCGGGCTCGACCGGCAAGCCGAAGGGCGTGCTGCACAGCATCGGCGGCTACATGGTGTGGGTGTCGCTGACCCATGCCGCCACGTTCGACCTGCGCGAGGACGACATCTACTGGTGCACCGCCGACGTCGGCTGGGTCACCGGACACAGCTACATCGTGTACGGGCCGCTTGCGAACGGCGCCACTTCGCTGATGTTCGAAGGCGTGCCGAACTGGCCCGACGCGTCGCGCATCTGGCAGGTGTGCGACAAGCACAAGGTGTCGATCCTGTACACCGCGCCGACCGCGATCCGCGCACTGATGCGCGAAGGCGACGACCCGGTGCACAAGACCTCGCGCAAGTCGCTGCGCCTGCTGGGATCGGTCGGCGAGCCGATCAATCCCGAAGCCTGGGAGTGGTACTACAACGTGGTCGGCGAAGGCCGCTGCCCGATCGTCGATACGTGGTGGCAGACCGAAACCGGCGGCACCCTGATCTGCCCGCTGCCGGGCGCCAAGGTACTGAAACCCGGTGCCGCGATGAAACCGTTCTTCGGCGTGCAGCCGGCGCTGGTGGACGCCGACGGCAAGCGCGTCGAAGGCGAAGGCCAAGGCAACCTCGTCATCCTCGATTCCTGGCCCGGCCAGATGCGCACGGTATATGGCGACCACCAGCGCTTCATCGACACCTATTTCAAGGCTTACCCGGGCATGTATTTCTCGGGCGACGGCGCGCTGCGCGACGCCGACGGCGACTGGAAGATCACCGGCCGCGTGGATGACGTCATCAACGTGTCCGGTCATCGCATCGGCACCGCCGAGGTGGAAAGCGCGATGATGGCCGACAGCCGCGTCGCGGAGGCCGCCGTGGTCGGCTGTCCACACGACATCAAGGGCACCACGATCTACGCCTTCGTGACGCCCAAGGAAGGCGTTGCACCAAGCGATGAACTCAGGAAAGAACTGGTCGCCGACGTCCGCGAGCGTATCGGCGCGTTCGCGGCGCCCGAGTACCTGCAATGGGCCGCCGCGCTGCCCAAGACCCGCTCGGCCAAGACCATGCGCCGGATCCTGCGCAAGATTGCCGAAGCCGGCAAGAACGAAGTCGATCTCGCTGCACTTGGCGACACTTCGACGCTGGCGGATCCCTCGGTGGTGAAGCGACTGTATGACGAGCGCGTGCGGCACTGACGTCCGGTTCGCACCTTGATGCCACGCGCGCTGGCCTTTGCCGAGGCTGCCCCCGAAGCCGCCGCGGCCCGGCTGGATGCCGGCACGATCCATCTCTGGCGCATCCCCTATGCCTTGTCGCAGGGACGTGCGCCCCTGCTCGCGCTGCTGGCCGCATACCTCGACATGCCGGCCACGGAATTGGCGCTGGAGACCGATCCGCGCGGCAAACCGCGGCTGGCCGCACCCTTCGACCAGCACTCCCTCGAGTTCAACTGGTCGCACAGCGGCGATTATGCATTGGTCGCGCTGGGCCGCGGCAGCGCGTTGGGCGTGGACATCGAGCGCCTCGGCAAGAACCTGCGTGCGCTCGAAATCGCACAGCGGTTCTTCGATCCTGCCGAGGCCAGGACCCTCGCCGCGCTCGACGACCAAGCACGTGACGATGCTTTCATTGCGCTGTGGTGCGCCAAGGAAGCGATGCTCAAGGAATCGGGCGAGGGGATCGCATTCGGACTCTCGCGCTTGCAGTTCTCGCACAATGACCACGACGGGTGGTCACTCGCACGAATCGATCCGGCGCTGGGCACGCCCGGCCATTGGAACCTGCAGGCGTTCGATCCGGCATCCGGCTATCACGGGGCGCTCGCATGGCGCGGGGGTCCGCGCGAAATCGTGGCGCTGCGCCCGGCGCAGGACGGCACGTGAAGCGTGATCCCTTCGCTGGAACTTGCGGCGTCGCCGGTGGTCAGATTGAGTACGGGCAGTCTCCCCGTACCCCCGCCACCCTACCCTCGTGGCGGATTGCACTCTCCGGCGCGGACTCCGTTCCGCGCCGTTTTTTGTGCGCGGCCTGTGCGATCATCGTCATCCCATGACGGTACTCAGCGTCAATCTCAACAAGATCGCGGTGCTGCGCAACGCGCGCGGCGGCAGCGAACCGAACCTCGCCACCGCGGCCGAGACCTGCATCGCGGCGGGCTGCGGCGGCATCACCGTGCATCCACGTCCGGACCGCCGTCATGTGACGGCCGAAGACGTGGCAATGCTGGCTGAACTCACCCGGGCACGCGTCGAGTTCAACATCGAAGGCAATCCGTTTGCGCCCGTGCGTCCCGGTTATCCGGGTTTCCTCGAACTGGTTCGCCTGGCCAAGCCGGCACAGGCGACACTGGTGCCGGATTCAGATGGTCAAATCACTTCGGACCATGGCTTCGATCTCGGCCGCGACATTCCCAGGCTCGCGCCGCTGGTCGCTGCGCTCGGCGACACCGGCTGCCGGGTCTCGGTGTTCGTGGATGCGGGTACAAACACGGGGCTGGAGGATGCGCGTGCGATCGGCGTGGCGCGCGTGGAACTCTACACCGGACCCTATGCACATGCGTTCGCATCCGGTGACTACACCCATGAATTGGCGCGTTGCGTCACCACGGCGGAACGTGCGCGCGCTGCCGGACTCGACGTGAACGCCGGTCACGACCTTGATCAGAAGAACCTCGGCACATTCAGGCGTGCAATTCCCTGGCTCGCCGAAGTCTCGATCGGACACGCGTTGATCAGCGAGGCGTTGTACGCTGCACTGGACCCAACCGTTCGCAACTATCTTGCGATTCTTGCGCAGTCCGATTGAGCACGCAAAAAAATGCCGCGCATCGCGCGGCATTCTCCATTCTTGCCTTTGCAACACAGCTCAGGAGCCTGAGCCGTTCCTGGCCTTGCCTTGGGTGATGAAGCCAAGATGCACCATGCCGGCACCCTTGGCATCCTGCATGACCTTCCAGATCACCCGGTACGGCGTGGTCTTGTCCGCCCGGATGTTCAACTCCGGCTGCGGATTGCTGGACGCGGCTGCGCGCAACCGTGCGGTAAGCACTGCATCGCTGACCGGACTGTCATTCCAGTACAGCGTGCCGTCGGGTTCGACCGCGAGGTCGATCGGCGGTACCGAGATGGTGGTGGGCTTGGTATTGGGATCGGCACGCGGCAGATCGACCTTCACCTTGTGCGACATCAGCGGCGCCGTGATCATGAAGATGATCAGCAGCACCAGCATCACGTCAGCCAACGGGGTTACGTTGATTTCTGCCTTGGGGATGTCGCTGCCAGTATTGTCGCCTACGCTCATTGACATGGCGTCAGTCCCTCACTTCTCGAAACCGATCTTCTGCACGTTGTAGCGGCGTGCTTCGGCCATGACTTCGGCCAGATAATTGTATTGGGTATCGTCGGTGGCCTTGATGGTCACCTGCGGCTGCTGATCGAGCCCCTTTGCACCAATCGTCGCCAGCTGGGCCTGCAGTTCGATGTTGCTGATCGGAAGGTTGTCCCAAGTCATCGTGCCATCCGCCCGGATGAACAGCGAATGCGGCGTCGGCGGATTCTCCGGCGGCTTCACGTTCGGGTTCGGCTGCGGCAGGTCGATCTTGATGTTGTGCTGCACCAGCGGCGCGGTGATCATGAAGATCACCAGCAGCACCAGCATCACGTCGATCAATGGCGTGATGTTGATGTCGGCAACCGGGCCGCCGCCGCTGTTGGTACTCATGCCCATGATGACGCCCTCTTACTTCTTGGCAGCCGGCGGCGGGGTGACGGCCGCAGCCGGGCGCGCGGACGCGCTGGACGATGCGCTTTCGATGCGCGCGCCCGTCGCGAAGAAGTCGTGCAGGTCGTGCGCAAATTCGTCGAAGTGCGCAATGGTGACGCGGTTGGCGCGTGAATAGGCGTTGTAGGCAATCACCGCCGGGATGGCCGCGAACAGGCCGATGGCAGTCATGATCAGCGCCTGGCCGACCGGGCCCGCGACCGCGGAAATCGAGGACTCGCCGCTGGCGCCCAAATTGATCAACGCGTAGTAGATGCCCATCACGGTACCCAGCAGGCCGACGAACACGGCTGCGGAACCGACCGTGGCCAGAAGGGTGAGGCCGCCTTCAAGGTTGCGGCTCTCGCGATCGACCGCCTGGCGCAGCGCGCGATCCACGAATTCGGAGCGGTTCAGCGCCTCGACCATGCGGCTGCCTTCGTGGCGCTGGTGGTGGGCCGCAGCGGACGCCGCCTCGAGCGCGATCTTGGAGAACGGCTCGCTCCGCGGCTGTTTTTCCATGACCCGCACCGCGTCCTGCGCGGACGGAGTGTCCCAGAACTTCTGGATGACCTTGTCCATGCGCGAACGGATCAGCGCGTTGCGGATCGCGATCGCGATGATGAAATACCACGAGGACACCGACATCACCACCAGCACGATCAGCACGATGAAGTCGATCGCGTGCTCGAGCGGGTGGGTCAGGATTTCGTGGAGAAAATGGCTCGCGCCAACCTGCTGGAGGGCTTGCGCGTTGGCATTGCCGACTGGTGCGGCGGCGGCGGAGGCTGCTTCTTGGATCATGGCGCTACCCTTCCTTCATTTGTAGCAAGCGGAACGTTGATTGATGGACTCTAACGGATTCGGACCGGTCGAGCGTGAAGTTTCTATTCGACACCACTGAGACTGAAATTCACCGGGATGCGCACGACACCACCGACCGGTTTGCCGTCCTTTACGCCTGGATTGAAGCGCCATTTGCGTGCGGCTTCTTCAGCGGCGCGATCGAGGATGCGATAACCGCTCGACTTCTCGATCTTGACATCCACCACCTCGCCCGCGGCGTTGATGGTGACGTCCAGGATGACCTCACCCTGCTGCCCCTGACGCAATGCCTGGATCGGATATTGCGGCTGGTGCGCCTGCTTGTAACTGATGTCGACCGAAGGCGCGACGTCCGCGGGCGGCGGCGGCGGCGCCGGCGGGCGCGGCGGCGCGGCGGGCGTCGACATGATCGACTGTTCCTGCGGCGGCGGCGGCGCGGGCGGCGGCGGCAACGGCGGCGGACGCTCCAGCTTGATCACCTTCGGCGGCGGCTGCTTGGGCGGTTCCGGCGGCGGCGGCGGCGGCGGCGGGGGAGGTGGCGGAGGCGGGATGAACTCGACACGCACGATGTTCTGCTTCTGCTTCGCCTTGGCGCCGGGAGGCGCAGCCGGGGCCAGCAGCATGATGATGATGCCGGCGTGCAGCGCGATCGCGAACGCGATCGCTATCGTGCGCCACCAGTTGAACCGTTTGCGGTCTTGAGCCGACGTGCGTGCCATCGTGTATTGAACCAGTCGCTGACCTGTTGGGCCCCACGCGGTTGCCGTCCACTATCCCGACGGCACCGCATCCAAGGCGGCGGATAAAGTTGCGAACGTTACACCAGCATGAGACCTTTGCCTAGGGGGCAGAGGTCATGCCGGCACAGCATTTTCATCGACGCATCCTGCGACCCTGACTATTCACTTGTGCCCCAGTTGCTTCAGGGTACGGCGCGCATCCGCGCGGGTTTCCGGATCCTGTTCGGCCTGCTGGTACGCGGCGATCGCCGCGGCCTTGTCCTTCAATGCCAGCTCGGCATTGCCCAATGTCAGGTAAGCGGCGCCAACGCGCTTGAAACCACCCTTCGCGATCGCCTGCTTCAACGCATTCCGCGCTTCCTCGTGGCGACCCAGGTTTTCGAGCAGCTGTCCGCGCGTGAAATCGATCTGACCGGTCTTGGCGCCAGGCGATGCCTTGCCATACGCGATCACGGCGTTCTTGTAGTCACCCGCGATGGCGTAGGAATCCCCGAGCAACTTGTTGCTGTCGGTATCGGACGGGACGATGCCCTTGTCCATGCCTTCCTTCAGGACCGCGACGGCCTTCAGCGCATTGGCCTTGGGATCGGTGCTGTTCTGGCCAAGGTTGTCGTACATCTTGGCCATGTTCATGTAGCCGGCCGCGTCCTTGATCTGGCCGTTGGCGCGCGCACGCTCAAGCAAGGCAAGCGCCTTCTGGTCCTGGTGCGCGTTGATGTATATCGCGATGACGTTCTGCAGCAGCGTACTGTTGTTGGGATCCTTGGCCAGCGCGGCTTCGGCGAGTTTGGCGGCATCGTCGTACTTGTCCATCGCGAAGTAGCTGGCCATCTCGATCTGGTCCCAGCTCGATTGCGGCTTGTCGCTCAGCGATTTGGCCTTCTGGATGGCGGCAACCGCTTCCGGATATTTTTGCAGGCGGTAGTAGGCGTTGCCCTTCAGCGCATCGACGTCCGCCGATTGCGCGCCACTCTGGCTGGACCAGCTGTCGAGCGCAGTCAACGCATCGCTGTAGTCCTCGTCGGCGATGTACATCTGGGCCAGCGCTTCCAGTCCCTGGAAGTAGCTGTCGTTGTCGAGCGCGCCCGAATCCAGCGCCTGCTTCTGCAGCGCGATGGCACCCTTGGTATCACCGCTGCGGTACTTGACCTGGGAAAGGCCGAGCATTGCCAGGGACTTCGCGTAGGCGTTGCTGCTGCCATCGGCAATCGGTTGCAGGTCCTTGAGCGCGGTTGCGGAGTCGCCGCTGTTGGCTGCTTGCAATCCCTCGTTGAGCGTCTTGCCTTCCGCAGCGCTGACGCTGGTCTTGGCGGGCTCCTTGCGGGTTGCATTCGGGAACTTGGTTTCGCGCTTGCCCTGCTTGGCATTCTGCTTGGGCTGCTGCTGCCCGCATTTGTGCTGCAGCATCTGGATGTCCGAGCACTGCTCGCCAGCGGTCTGTGCCAGCGCCATGGCGGGCAGGAACACCAGGGCAAGTGCGGAACACATGCCGCAAACCAGCCAGCGAGACTCGGGCTTCATCGGAATTCCTCTTGCGGTAAGCCGCACAGGTCGCGAACGGGGAGAGTGAGAGTAGCGCGGTCGATGCGCAAAGCTCAAGTACCGGCCAATACGATTTGAGTGTCGTCCGCCTTGTGACTCACACGTCGAGGTTGCCAACCCGGAGCGCGTTGCTCTCGATGAATTCACGCCGCGGCTCCACCACATCGCCCATCAACGTCGAGAAAATCTGATCCGCTTCCAGCGCATCCTCGATGCGCACCTGCAGCAAGCGGCGAGTGTCGGGATTGACGGTGGTTTCCCAAAGCTGTTCCGGGTTCATTTCGCCAAGGCCCTTGAAGCGCTGGATCTGGCGACCCTTCTTGGCCTCATCGAACAGCCACGTGCGCGCCTCGGCGAAGCTGCCGACAGTCTGCGCGGCATTACCGCGCCTGACTTCCGCACCTGCCACGACGCGGTCGTGCAATGCCCGCGCGAACTCCAGCAGGGGGCGAAAATCCGCCCCCGAAAAGAAACTGCGCGGCAACACCCAGGTGTGTTCGGTGCCGTGCTGCGCGCGGCGCAACAACCACGCGGCAGGATGCTGCTCGCTGGCCTCGCGCAATTCGAGCGCGAACTGCGGACGGCCGAGACCGGTCGCGTTCAGTTTGGACGTCAAGACGTCCGCCCAGTTGCGCAGGACGGCCGGGTCCGACCACATCGAATCTTCGAGCGGTGCGTGTTCCAGCATCGCGGTAAACACGCTCGCATCGCCGCGCTGCGCCAACCGCCCGATCTGGTCGAGCGCAGCCTGGTACTGACGCAACAGGGTTTCCAGCGCCGCACCCTGCACCGGCACGCCATGGCCGCCCGGCACCCACGCGGCGTCCTGGACCGCGCTGGCGATCAGGTACTCGTTGAGTGCCGCGTCGTCCTTCAGGTACAGCTCGCTCTTGCCCTGCTTGATCTTGTACAGCGGCGGCAGCCCGATGTAGACGTGGCCGCGCTCGATCAATTCCGGCATCTGCCGGTAGAAGAACGTCAGCAGCAGGGTGCGGATATGCGAGCCGTCCACGTCCGCGTCGGTCATGATGATGATGCGGTGGTAGCGCAGCTTGTCGGCGTTGAATTCATCCTTGCCGATGCCGGTACCCAGCGCGGTGATGAGGGTGCCGACCTCGGCCGAGGACAGCATCTTGTCGAAGCGCGCCTTCTCGACGTTGAGGATCTTGCCCTTGAGCGGCAACACGGCCTGGGTCTTGCGGTTGCGCCCCTGCTTGGCCGAGCCGCCGGCCGAATCTCCCTCGACCAGGAACAGTTCGGAGAGAGCCGGGTCGCGTTCCTGGCAATCGGCCAGCTTGCCCGGCAGGCCCGCGATATCGAGCGCGCCCTTGCGGCGGGTCAGCTCGCGCGCCTTGCGCGCAGCTTCCCGGGCGCGCGCCGCGTCAACCACCTTGCCGGCGATCACCTTGGCGTCGGCCGGGTGCTCCTGCAGGTATTCCTCGAGCCTGGCGTTGACGACTTGTTCGACCACACCCTTGACCTCGCTGGAAACCAGCTTGTCCTTGGTCTGCGAGGAGAACTTGGGATCGGGAACCTTGACCGACAGCACGGCGATCAAGCCTTCGCGCATGTCGTCACCCGACAACGCCACCTTCGAATTCTTGGCCAATCCTGACTGTTCGACGTAGTTGCTGAGCGTTCGCGTCAAGGCGGCTTTGAATCCTGTCAAATGGGTACCGCCATCCTTCTGCGGGATGTTGTTGGTGAAGCAGAAAATCGATTCCTGATAGCCGTCGGTCCATTGCATCGCCAGTTCGACCGTGATGCCTTCGACTTGGCTGCTGAAGCTGATGGCATTGGGATGCAATGGCGTCTTGAGTTGTGACAGGTGTTTGACGAAGGCCCGGATCCCGCCTTCGTACTGGAACACATCTTTCTTTCCAACCCTTTGATCTTCAAGGGTAATCTTGACGCCGGAATTGAGAAACGCGAGTTCGCGCAGGCGCTTGGCCAATACCTCGTAATGGAACTCGATGTTGTTGAAAGTTCCCGGGCTCGGCAAAAACCGTACCGTCGTGCCGCGCAGATCGGAGCGGCCAACTTCGCGCAGCGGGAACAGAGGCTCGCCCAACCGATATTCCTGGAGATATTCCTTGCCGTTCCGGTAGATGGTCAGCCACAGATGCTCGGAAAGAGCATTGACGACCGAAACGCCTACACCGTGCAGGCCTCCGGAAACCTTGTAGGAATTCGCATCGAACTTGCCGCCGGCGTGCAGCACCGTCATCACCACTTCGGCGGTGGACACCCCCTCTTCCGGATGGATGTCCACCGGAATGCCGCGTCCGTTGTCGGTGACGCTGACGGTGCCGTCGTCGAGGATCGTGACCTCGATGTGGTCGCAAAATCCCGCCAGCGCTTCGTCAATGGCGTTGTCCACCACCTCGAACACCATGTGATGCAGCCCGGTGCCATCGTCGGTGTCTCCGATGTACATGCCGGGACGCTTGCGGACCGCTTCCAGCCCCTTCAAGACCTTGATGCTGCTGGAATCGTAAACGTCATTCATGGTCACAGTTCCGCCGTCGAGGAAACACACGATGCAAACGGTTCATTATACTGGACACGCGCAATCGGTAGACGCTCAAACCGATGTGATTCCCGTGTGTTCCACGTGGAACACTCGAGTTGTACTCTCGCTTGAATTCGGTTCATTCGTGGACGTCAGCCACGACTGGATCGGCTTGTCTGCCAACCAGCTGATGACCTTGCCAACGTGTGCGGTATCCAGCTCGGAGCCCAGGTCATCCAGGCACAGCAGTGGATACTCGCCAATCCTCTGCTTCAGCCAGCGCGCCTGCGCCAAGACGCAAACCAGTGCGACGGCCTTGGCCTGACCGCGCGACAAATGCTCCCTCTGGGCGACACGCGTGAAATGCAGCGACCAATCGGCCCGGTGTGGACCTTGCTGGGTATATCCGCGTTCGCGGTCTCGTGGACGATGTGTCGCCAATTCGTTCAACAACCCTGCGGCCTCGTCCCAGCCCGGACGGTAGCTGATCCGCATGCTGCCGAGCTCAGGGGTCAGCCACTCTGCTTCTTCGGCCAGAAACGACTCAAGGCTGGCGAGGCAACAACTGCGCATGGCATGGATCCTGCCTGCCAAAGACGCCAATTCCTGTTCCCAAGGCTGAAACTCGACATCCGGTGCTCCGGTTCGCAGCAGCAGGTTACGTTGACGCAACGCACGCCGCCAGCGTCGCCACAGTTCGAGCGACTCGTGTTCCACGTGGAACACGCTCCAATCCAGGAAGTTCCGGCGCTCCTCGGCGGGGCCGGTGATCAACGACAGGCTTTCCGGTCCGAAACAGACCACTGGGCTGATTTCAAACAGCGGAGCGAGCGTGGACAGATCAGATCCATCCAGCCTCGCCTGCCATTGCTCATCCCTGCGCGTCATGCCCAGCCGATGCGTTGCGCCTCCCCTGCACAGTTCGGCGTAGAGGGTGAATTCTGAAGCCGTCTGGCGCCGTGGCGCAGAACGCCCGCCCGCGCGGAACGACCGTCCATGTGACAGGATGTGCGCCGCCTCGAGTACGGTCGTCTTGCCGGCGCCATTGCCACCCACCAGCCAATTGAGGGCAGGGCCCGGCGAGAACTCCACGCTCTCGAAACAGCGCAGGTTGGAAAGCCGCAACAAGTTGATGTTCACCGCCGCGCCCGGCTGGCGAAGGCCATCACAACCGCAGCGGCATCACCACGTGCTGGGTCTTGGGGTCGTTGGCGCCCCGCAATAGGCAGCTCGACTGTGCATCGCGCAGTTGCAGGTGCACACGCTCGTCATCGAGCGAACCCAGCGCATCCAGGAGATAGCCCACGTTGAACCCGATGGCGATATCGCCAACTTTGGTGTCCGCCTCGATCTCCTCGAAGGCCTCTTCCTGCTCCGGGTTGTGCGCGATGATCCGCAGGCAGTTGGGACTGACTTCCAGCCTGACCCCTCGGTATTTTTCGTTGGACAGGATGGCGGCGCGCTGCAGGGCGTTGCGCAGGGTGTCCCGCCCAACCTGGATAATCTTGTCCGCGCCGAGCGGGATCACCGCTTCGTAGTCCGGAAACTTGCCGTCGATCAACTTGGAGGTGAACACCACTTCGCCGCGACGCACGCGAATGTGGTTGGCGGAGAACTCGATGCCCACGCTGCCGTCGCCGGATTCGAACAAACCCAGCAACTCCGTTACGCCCTTGCGCGGAATGATCAGTTGACGACTGCCCTTGACCGCAACGTCCAGCGCGGTTTCCGACATGGCCATGCGGTGTCCGTCGGTCGCCACGCAGCGCAGCTCGGCGGCGCGCAAGTCCAGCAGCAATCCGTTGAGGTAATAGCGCACGTCCTGATTCGCCATGGCGAAAGCCGTGCGTTCCATCAACCGGCGCAGGGTTCCTTCCGGAAGCGAAACCTTGTCGGTCACCTCGATCTCGTCGGTCGTCGGGAACTCGTCCGCAGGCAGGCTGGCCAGCGTGTAGCGGCTGCGGCCTGCATGCATGACGACCCGGTCGCCCTTGATCTGCACGTCGAGCTTGACACCGTCCGGCAAAGCCCTGACCAGGTCAAACCATTTTCTGGCCGGGACGGTGGTCTCGCCATCTTCGCCCAGATCCACGGCCGCGCTCGAGCGCATCTCGACTTCAAGATCGGTGCCGGTCAGGAACAGGCGCCCTTCCTTGACCTGGACCAGCAGGTTGGCGAGTACCGGCAAGGTCTGTCGGCGTTCCACCACCCCCACGACCTGTTGCATGGGTTTGAGCAAGGATTCGCGTTGAATGCTGAAGCGCATGGTTGGTCCCCGAGTCGGTTTTCTATCTTGATGTTACTTGTAGATAAGATCGTAGAAGCAGGGCGTGTTGATAAGCCAATAGTACAAACATTGCTATGTTAATCAAGTGCTTGCGTTAAAACATGCAAAAAAGAAAGTCGCGGAACAGCGGTGCATGAGTTGTGGATGATTTGCCAGTGCCGTGACATCCAGAATCTGTCCACAAGTTTACCCAGTCAATATCCGGATCAGCTTGTCCCAGTCTTGGCGCAAGCGCATGTCGGTGTCGCACAGGCTGCGGATCTTCTTGCAGGCGTGCATCACGGTGGTGTGGTCCTTGCCGCCGAACGCCTCGCCGATCTCGGGCAGGCTGTGCTCGGTCAGTTCCTTGGCCAGCGCCATCGCAATCTGCCGCGGCCTTGCCAGCGAGCGCAGTCGCCGCTGCGAAAGCAGGTCGGAAATCCGCAGCTGATAGTAGTCGGCAACCGTCTTCTGGATGTTCTGGATGGTGATCGCCCGCGCGTGCACGTTGAACAGGTCGCGCAGGGTTTCCTGCACCAGCTCCACCGTGATCCCGCGCCCGGACAGGTTGGCCTGGGCGGCGATCGTGTTGAGCGCACCCTCGAGCTCGCGCACGTTGGAACGGATCCGGCGTGCCAGCAGCAGGGCCACGTCACTGGGCAACGGGATGCCGCGCGTCTGCGCCTTCTCCAGCAGGATCGCCGCACGGGTTTCGAAGTCCGGCGGCTCGATCGCGACCGACAGGCCCCAGCCCAGCCGCGATTTGAGCCGCAGCTCCAGGTTGTCCACCTCCTTCGGATAGCGGTCGCAGGTCAGGATGATCTGCTGGCGTGATTCGTACAGCGTGTTGAAGGTGTGGAAGAACTCTTCCTGGGTCGCGTCCTTGCCGGCGAAGAACTGGATGTCGTCGATCAGCAGCGCGTCCACCGAGCGGAAGCGGTGCTTGAAGTCGTCCATGTTCTTGTTGCGCAGCGCCGTGATCATCATTTCGGTGAAGCGTTCGGAATGCACGTACAGCAGCTTCATCGACGGGTTGTGCGCCAGCATCAGGTTGCCCGCCGCCTGCATCAGGTGGGTCTTGCCGAGGCCGGTGCCGCCGTACAGCAGCAGCGGGTTGTAGGCGCGGCCCGGGTTTTGGGCCACCTGCATCGCCGCGGCCTTGCCGAGCTGGTTGGATTTGCCTTCGACGAAATTGTCGAAGGTGTAGTGCGGATCGAGGTTGTGCTGTGGAACCGGAACTGCCGTCACCGCGGCCTGGGCTACGGCCGGTTTCGCCATCGGCGTGAGCGAGCCGACTTCGAGTTTGAGCGGGACCGGTCGCCCGGCCAGCACGGACAGGGTTCCCTCGATGCGTGCCAGATAGCCGTTGCGCACGAAATCGAGCGTGTAGGTATTGGGCGCGAACAGGCGCAGCACACCGTCGTCGTAACGCGCCTGCAGCGGCTGCAGCCAGGTATGCAGCACGCCAGGCTCGATTTCTCCTTCGAGCCTGGCGAGGCAACGTTGCCAGAGGTCGCTCATGGATTCCCGCGGCGGATCAGATGCCGATACGCGTCGTGCGCAACGGCTGAACGAGTGAGTCTAACAGGCTGCCGGAAGGCTGCGATCGTGGTATCCCGGCATGCACGCCGCAGCATGATCCCGTTGACGCATACCGGGTCGCAACCGTAGAATTCGCAGTCTTTTTCCATGCATGACCCGCCTCGCGCGGGCGTCCCGCTGCGGAGTCACCCATGAAACGCACCTACCAGCCCAGCGTGCTCAAGCGCGCCCGCACCCACGGTTTTCGCGCCCGCATGAAGACCGCGGATGGCCGCAAGGTCCTGTCTGCGCGCCGCGCCAAGGGCCGCAAGCGTCTGATCCCGTAAGCACGCCGTGCATGGCCGGCTTGCCGCCTTCCGCGCGGCTGCGCCGCGCCGCCGAATTCGCCGCGCTGAAAAATGCGCATGGGCGGGTCCAGGCCAGCCACTTCCTGCTGCGCTGGATCGCGGCACCCGCCGGGGAAGCCCGTCTCGGACTCGCGGTTTCCCGCAAGGTCAGCAAGCGGGCCGTCCACCGCAACCGGATCAAGCGCATCGTACGGGAATCGTTCCGGCTGCATCGCGCACGGTTGCCCGCCGTGGATGTGCTGGTGATCGCGCGGCCTTCCGCCGCCACGGCCGAAGCCGCGGCCCTGCGCGGCGACCTCGATGGTGCATGGCGCAAGCTGCAAGCGTTGAAGCCCGTGTCCGCTCCCGGCACAATCGGCGGCTGACCCGCGCAAGCCGGCCTCGCAGTCCATTCGAGTTCCCCCTGTGATCAATCAAACACGCACCCTGCTGGTCGTGGCGTTGCTGGCCGTCGCTTACCTGTTGTGGCAGGCATGGCAGCACGACTATCCCGCCGTGCCGCCGCCACCGGCGGCGGCGGCTTCGGCCTCGTCCGCGGCGAGTGTTCCGGAGGCTGCCAGCGCTCCCGTTGCAGCGCCATCCTCCGCCAGCGTGCCTGAAACCGTGAACACGCCGGTGCAAACGCCCGCAGCCGACCTGATCACGGCCAGCAGCGACGTGCTGCGGCTGAGCATCGATCCGCGCGGTGGCACCATCGTCGGCGCGGACCTGCTGGATTACCCGCAGCAGGTCAAGCGCGGCAGTCCACCGGTGCGCTTGCTGGACGAGGCCTCCGCGCACTACTACGTAGCCCAAAGCGGGCTGGTCGGCGCCGAGGGCAGCGCGGCACCGAATCACCTCGCCGAGTTCACGGCCAGTACCAAACAGTATTCGCTGGCGCCCGGCCAGAAGCAGGTCGTGGTGAGCCTGGATTGGCGCGACGCCGCGACCGGCGTCAGCGTGGTCAAGCGCTACACCCTGACCCGCGGCAGTTACGTGGTCGGCGTGAGCCAGCAGATCGACAACCATGGCGCGCAGGCGTGGCATGGCAACGCCTACCAGCAACTCGACCGCGTCGAGCCGCCGCCGCCGCCCAAGCACCTGCTGGAGTTCTACAACCCCGACAGCCTTAGTTTCACCGGTGCGGCGTGGTACAGCCCTGACGACAAGTTCCAGAAGCTGGCCTTCAACAAGTTCCAGAAGGATCCGCTCGACAAAACCGTGACGGACGGCTGGATCGCGATGAGCCAGCGGTTCTTCCTCGGCGCGTGGATACCGGAAAGCAAGCAGGCCGAGCGATTCAGCAGCGTCGAAGTGCCGGCCAAAGACACGGATGGCAAGCCGCGTTACCTGATCCGCGAGATGGGGCCCAGCCTGACCGTCGCACCGGGCGCGAGCACCACCAGCACGGCCAGCCTGTACATCGGCCCCAAATTGCAGAACGAACTGGCCGACATTGCGCCGGGCCTGAACCTCACCGTGGATTACGGCATGTTCACCGTGATCGCGGCGCCGATGTTCAAGCTGCTGTCGTTCCTGCACACGCTGGTGCGTGACTGGGGCCTCGCGATCATCGTGCTGGTGCTGATCATCCAGGGCGCGACCTGGAAGCTCACCGAGGCGCAATACAAGTCCGGTGCGCGCATGCGCAAGCTGCAGCCGCGCATGAAAGCGCTGAAGGAGCGCTTCGGCGACGACAAGCAGAAATACCAGCAGGCGATGATGGAGCTGTACAAGAAGGAAAAGGTCAACCCGATGGCGGGCTGCCTGCCGGCGTTGATCACGATGCCGATCTTCCTTGCGCTGTACTACGTGCTGATCTTCAGCGTCGAATTGCGCCACGTGCCGTTCCTGTGGATTCCCGACCTGTCGGCGGCCGATCCATATTTCATCCTGCCGATCCTGTATGCACTCACCATGCTCGGTACCCAGTTCCTGACGCCGATGCAGGGCATGGATCCAAACCAGGCGCGCATGATGAAGGTGATGCCGGTGCTGTTCTCGGTGCTGTTCTTCTTCTTCCCGGCGGGTCTCACGCTGTATTACACGGTGCGCGGCATCTGCATGCTCGGGCAGCAGTGGTACATCACGCGCAAGATCGAGCGGGCGGACGCGCACGCGCGCGCCTGACGCGGAGGCGCATGCGCGCGGCGACCGACACCATCGCGGCCGTGGCAACGCCAGCCGGGCACGGCGGACTCGGAGTGGTGCGGGTCTCCGGTCCCGCAGTGCGCACCATTGCGAGCGCCTTGTGTGGCATCGAGCCGGTGGCGCGACACGCGCACTTCGCCGCGTTCCGCGCTGCCGATGGCGCCACGCTCGATCGCGGGCTCGCGCTGTATTTTCCGGCGCCGCATTCGTTCACCGGCGAAGACGTGCTGGAACTGCATGCGCACGGCAGTCCGGTGGTGCTGGACCGGCTGGTGCGGCGCGTCTGCGAACTGGGCGCGCGGCCGGCGCGCGCCGGCGAGTTTTCCGAACGCGCGTTCCTCAACGGCAAGTTCGATCTGGCACAAGCCGAGGCCATCGCGGACTTGATCGCGGCGCGCTCGGAGGCCCAGGCGCGTGCGGCGCAGCGCTCGCTCGAGGGCGAGTTCTCGCAACGCGTGCGCGCACTCGTCGAAGTCGTCGTGCGGCTGCGCGTGGAAGTGGAGGCGGCGATTGATTTCGCCGAGGATGCTTCGGAAAGCGCTTCGCGCGAAACGCTGGCGCGTCTGTTCGTCGACGCTACGGCGCAGCACGCGGCGCTGCTGGCGGCGGCGCGCCGCGGCGTGCGCCTGACCGATGGCTTGCACGCGGTGATTGTCGGCGAACCCAACGTCGGCAAGTCGAGCCTCATGAACGCGCTGGCTGGCAGCGAGCGGGCGATCGTCACCGACATACCGGGTACCACCCGCGACGTGTTGCGCGAAGCGGTCGTGTTCGACGGCGTCGAACTGACGCTTGCCGACACCGCGGGTTTGCGCGAATCGGCGGATGTGGTCGAGGGCGAAGGCATTCGTCGTGCCCGTGCCGAACTGGCGCGTGCCGACATCGTGCTGCGGGTGGTCGAGCATGAACCCGTCGCCGCGCCGGGCGAATTGTTCGTCGGCGCACCTGCGGGCGCGACGCGCATCCTGATCGTCAACAAGATCGATCTTGCGGATCGGCTGCCGCAACGGAGTGAACGCGACGGCGTGGTGACGATCGCGTTGTCCGCGCGCACCGGCGCCGGATTGGACTTGTTGCGCGAAGCATTGCGGCACGCCGTGGTGGGCACTGCGGCGGACGGCGTGTTCAGTGCCCGCACCCGGCATGTGCTGGCGCTGGAACGGGCAGGCGTGCATCTGGCCGCAGCACGCGCGGGGCAGGCATCCACCGCAGCCGAACTCGTGGCCGAAGAACTTTCCGTCACGCAGCGCGCGCTCGGCGAGATCACCGGTGTGTTCACCAGCGAGGATCTGCTGGGCGCGATTTTCTCCACGTTCTGCATCGGGAAATGACGGGCGCGTCCAAGGCGCCCGCCCCCGGCTTGGGGCAGTGAAAAACCCTTGGAATTCCGCCGTCAGGAGTTGCCGTTCCCGGTTGCTACGCCGTTTGGGCCACTGCTACAATTCCAAAGCTAGATTGCAAGGTTTCGGGCGGGCCGCAGGGCGCGCACGGGTGGCTGGACGTGGACAACTCGCTCGCCGCTGGCCGACGACTCGCTTCGCACATGGTGCTGGCGCAGGTTGCGGCAGCGGTCATCGCAGGATTGGTGTTCCTCGTCGCCGGGATGGCGGCGGCGATCGCGGCCTTGGGCGGTGGCCTGGTGGTGGCGCTCGGCAATGCCTTGCTGGCGCTGCGGGTGTTCCGGCCGCCACTGGCAGGCGGCGGCGTCACTGCGCGGCGGTTCGCGCTTGGAACCTTGCTGAAGTGGTTGGTCGTGCTGGGCGGGTTGTTCCTGATCCTGGTGCGGATGCGGTTGCCGCTGCTGCCCACGCTGGTCGGAGCGCTCGCGGCGACCCTGGTCAATTGGCTGGCTCTGCGGTTCGACATTTGAATCGTTGGCTTGAATCGGAATTAGGCTGGGACTCAAGGCATGGCGGCAGAAGGCCCTATCACCAGTGGTGCATACATCCTGCACCACCTGACGTATCTCCAGCTCGATCTCAAGACCTGGAAGATCGTCGAGAACTCCCAGGGCTTCTGGGTGTTGAACATCGACTCGGTGTTCTTCTCGATCCTGCTGGGCCTCCTGTTCGTGTTCCTGTTCTGGCCGGTGGCGCGGCGCGCCAGCAACGGCGTGCCGAAGAGCTGGCAGAACTTCGTCGAGGTCTGCACCGAATTCGTGGACGGCCAGGTCAAGGACGCGTTCCACCAGAAATCGAAGTTCGTGGCGCCGATGGCGCTGCTGATCTTCTTCTGGGTGCTGTTCATGAACCTCATGGACCTGTTGCCCGTGGATGCGCTGCCGACCGCAGCCGAAGCCATGGGCATCGGGCATTTGCGCGTGCTGCCGCCGGCCGATCCGAACATCACGCTGTCGATGTCGCTGACGGTGTTCCTGTTGTGCTTCTGGTACAGCTTCTATTGCAAGGGTTTCATGACCAATGCCAAGGAAGCCCTGCTGCACCCGTTCGGCAAATGGATGATGCCGATCAACTTCGTGCTGAAGGTGGTCGAGGAATTGTCCAAGCCGCTCAGCCTCGGCCTGCGACTGTTCGGCAACATGTACGCGGGCGAAGTGATCTTCATTCTTCTGGCCGCGCTGACCCTGCGTTACAGCGCGCCGGCGCACATCGCCGTGTCCACCGGCGCGGAGTTCTTCATCTTCGCCGCATTGGCCGTGCTGACCGTGGGCCTGTTCGCCTACGGCAAGGGCAAGTGGCTGCGCGGCTGGCTGCCGCTGGTATTGATGCTGGTGATCGCGGCGGGCAGCATCATGGGCTTCCTGCCCGCGGTCGGCGGACAAACCTATTACCAGATCCTGTTCGCGACCGGCTGGGGCATCTTCCACTGGCTGATCATCGCGCTGCAGGCCTACATCTTCATGGTGCTCACCGTCGCCTACCTGTCGATGGCGGCCGAGCATCACTAAGCGTTCGTTTTCCTTCACCAGTTGTTCAACCCAAGTACTACGGAGACACACCATGGATATCAGCGCAGCACTGGCCAGTGTTGAAGGCTTCACCGCCCTGGCTGCGGGCTTCATGCTCGGCCTCGCCGGCATCGGCGCCGCCATCGGCATGGGCCTGATGGGCGGCAAGTTCCTCGAGAGTTCCGCGCGCCAGCCCGAGCTGGTACCGATGCTGCAGGGCAAGATGTTCCTGCTGGTCGGCCTGATCGACGCGATCCCGATCATCGGCGTGGGCATCGCGCTGTACGTGATCTTCGTGGATCCGTTCTCCGGCCACGTGTTGGCACACGCCGCCGCGGCGGCGGGCAAGTAAGCCGCCACGTACGCGACGTTGAACCCCGAGAGTTACGCGAGAGGATTGCGACCGTGAGCATCAATGCCACGCTCATCGCCCAGATGCTGGTCTTTTTGATCCTGGTCTGGTTCACGATGAAATTCATCTGGCCGCCGATCTTGAAGGCCATGGAAGAGCGCGCCAAGCGCATCGCCGACGGCCTGGAAGCCGCCGATCGTGCGCGCAAGGAATTGGCCGACGCCAATACCCGCGCCGACGACGAGGTCAGGAAGGCCCGTGCCGAAGCCGCCGTGATCATCGAACGGGCCAACCAGCAGGCTGGCCAGATCGTCGACCAGGCGCGTGCGGATGCGTTGCTGGAAGCGGCCAAGCAGAAGGCCCAGGCGCAAGCCGACATCGAGAACATGGCGCACCGCGCCCGCGCCGAATTGCGCGGCCAGGTCGCCACGCTCGCGGTGCAGGGCGCGGAGAAGATCCTCGGTCGCGAAGTGAATGCCGCGACCCACAAGGACCTGCTCGACCAGCTGGTTGCCGGAATCTGACATGACCTTGACACATTCCATGGCGCGATCGTCTTTCAGCCCCCTTGAGTCAAGGGGGCTGCGAATCCTGCGCGGCAGGATTCGCGAGGGTTGTGGAGGAATGGAGCTGTCACGCGCGACAGCCGCGGTCGTCGTGCCGCGAGGAGTCACGCTGTGACGCAGCCGCTGACCATCGCCCGCCCCTACGCCCGCGCCGCGTTCGAATACGCCAGCGCGCACGCCGTGGTGGCGGAATGGGCGGGCAAGCTCGCATACGCCGCCGAAGTCTCGGTCGAGCCGCAGGTGAGTGCGCTGTTCGGCGACCCGCGCATCGAGCCGCGCAAGCTGGTGACGCTGTTCCAGCAAGGCGGCGAAGCCGCCGACCCGGACTTCACGCATTTCCTCGAACTGCTGGCCGACAACCGCCGCCTGCGTGAACTGCCGGAAATCACCGCGCTGTTCGAACAGATGAAGCGCGATGCGGAACATGTGCTGAAAGTGCGCGTGCGCAGCGCGGTGCCGCTGGACGACGCGCAGGCGCAACGGCTGGTGGATGCGCTGAAGCGGCGTTACCACAGCGACATCGAGCTCGAGCGCAGCGTGGATCCCGCGGTGCTGGGTGGCGCGCTGATCGATGTCGGCGAAACCGTGATCGATGGTTCATTGAAGAGCCGGCTGGCCAAGCTCGAAACCGCGTTGACGCAATAGGGACGGAATGTAGGCGCGAGCGTGCTCGCGGCCGTCGCCTGCACGCAGGCTCCTACGAAAATCAAAAGCGAGGTCGATGCTCCGGGCATCGCCAAACAGGAAATCAAATCATGGCGACCACACTCAATCCTTCCGAAATCAGCGAACTGATCAAGAGCCGCATCGAGCAGTTCAAGCTGTCGGCCGAAACCCGCAACGAAGGCACGCTGACCAGCGTGTCCGACGGCATCGTGCGCATCCACGGCCTCAACGACGTGATGGCCGGCGAAATGATCGAGCTGCCGGGCGACACGTTCGCGCTGGCGCTGAACCTCGAGCGCGATTCGGTGGGCGCGGTGGTGCTCGGCAAATACGAGCACCTGTCCGAAGGCGACACCGCCAAGACTACCGGCCGCATCCTCGAAGTGCCGGTCGGTCCCGAGATGCTCGGCCGCGTTGTCGATGCGCTGGGCCATCCGATCGACGGCAAGGGCCCGGTCAACACGCACACGACGTCGCCGGTGGAAAAGGTCGCGCCGGGCGTGATCTGGCGCCAGTCGGTGTCGCAGCCGGTGCAGACCGGCTACAAGTCGGTCGACTCCATGATTCCGATCGGTCGCGGCCAGCGCGAGTTGGTGATCGGTGACCGCCAGACCGGCAAGACTGCGCTCGCGGTCGACACCATCATCAACCAGAAGGGCACCGGCGTGAAGTGCATCTACGTCGCGATCGGACAGAAGCAGTCCTCGATCGCGAACGTGGTGCGCAAGCTGGAAGAACACGACGCGATGAAGCACACCATCATCGTCGCGGCCTCGGCGTCCGAATCGGCGACCATGCAGTACATCGCGCCGTACGCCGGTTGCGCGATGGGCGAATACTTCCGCGACCACGGCGAAGACGCGCTGATCATCTACGACGATCTGACCAAGCAGGCCTGGGCGTATCGCCAGATCTCGCTGCTGCTGCGCCGTCCGCCGGGCCGTGAGGCGTATCCGGGCGACGTGTTCTATCTGCACTCGCGTCTGCTGGAGCGCGCCGCGCGCGTCAACGCCGAATACGTCGAGAAGGAAACGAACGGCGCGGTGAAGGGCAAGACCGGTTCGCTGACCGCGCTGCCGATCATCGAAACGCAGGCGGGCGACGTGTCCGCGTTCGTGCCGACCAACGTGATTTCGATCACCGACGGCCAGATCTTCCTGGAAACCGACCTGTTCAACGCCGGCATCCGCCC
>JAFEDX010000129.1 GCA_018241365.1 Pseudomonadota bacterium | reverse complement strand
GGCACGCCCGCCATCGGAATCGGCTGGCCGGCCGACTGCCCGCGCGCGGTCAGCGTGATGTCCAGCAGGGCCGCGGCGCGCTCGGCATCCTGATAGAACATCTCGTAGAAGTCACCCATGCGGTAGAACAGCAGGGTGTCCGGAAAGTCGGCCTTCAGGCGCAGGTATTGCGCCATCATGGGGGTATGCGCGGAGAAGTCTATTTTTGTCATTAAAATCAATAACTTAGAAATCACTCCGCCAGTTCTTGGTGTAATTTCGGTGTAATTTGAGCCATGTTTTGCATGCCCTCCCAGATGCGCTCAAGCTCCTTGGAGGACTCCGTGTCTATCCATCGACCGTAGACCGTCACGAGCATGGAGTAGTCCTTGTGCCCCATCTGGTTGGCGATGAAGGCCAGGTTGCCCCGCGCCGTGAGGTTCCAGCAGGCGTAGGTGTGCCGGGTCTGATAGGCCGGACGCGCACGGATTTCAGCGCGCCGAATCAGGTTGGCCCATTTGGTGTTCCAGGCGCTCGGCACAAAGTAGTCGTTGACGACCGCCTTGCGCGCCTGCGTCTTGGGCGACAGCAGCACGCGCACATGGTCGGTGCGCGATTCGTGGCGGTTCAGCCAAACGGTCAGATCGGCTGCTTCGCGCTTCTCCGCGTCGGCGACCAGCACCTTCAAGGCATCGCGTGCCGGCGGCTGCAGCAGCACGGTGCGCTCTTTCTTCGTCTTGGGCACCTTGAACGTCACCGACTGCGTGATCGAGCGGCGCACGGTGATCTTGCTGAAGTCCGGCGCTATGTCCTCAACGGCCAGGGCGCACAGTTCGCCCGGCCGCAGCCCGGCATAGACGGCCACCGTCACGGCGGCCTTGTCGATCGGGTGCAGGCAACCCTTCTCGATGAGCGCCAGGTATTCCTCGTAAGTCAGCGGGTCCGGGTCTTTGATGCTCTTGGTGAAGCGCACGCAGTGCTTGCCGAGTTCGCAGCAGTATTTGTTGTTCTCGCACCAGTAGAGGAAGCCGGAGAAGGTCGCCAGATAGTGGTTCACCGTGGAGACGGCGCGCGTGGCGATCAGATCCACGCGCAGCTTCTGGATGTCCTCAGGCAGCAGGGAATCCACCATGCGGCTGCGGCCGAGCGTGTCCACGCAGATGTCGAGCGCGACTTCGTAGCGCGATTGCGTTTCCGGCGTGATGTCCACAGCCTTGAGTGGCTTGTAGCGGTCGCACAGCTCGCCGACGCGCTTGCCGGGCGCCATGGTCGCGGCGGAGCGCGAGTGCGGGAAGAACTCGGACTCGTTGTAGCTGCCGCTCCTCAGCGCGAACATCGCGGCGCTGCGCAACTGGACGGCGTGCTTGATGTTGTTGCGGGTCGGCTCCAGCCGAAGCGTGTGGGTATGACGGGCGCGCTTGAACATGAAGAAGACGCGGATCGAACTCCCGCGTACTTCGACGCCGGGATACCCCGTATTGGTTGCCACTGTCTTCGCCATCTTTCTTACCTCACCGTTGATTTCTCCGCTACGCCATCGAGTGGCCACTGGCCGGTCTTGAGCATGAACAGCTCGAACAACCCAGGTGGCATGGCTCGATCGCCGGCCTCCCATTGCTGCCATCCACGCATCGAGGCCCGCACGATGTGCGCGGCCTCCGTTTGCGTGAATCCCACGGCAAGGCGGGCTTTGCGGATGGCGTCGGGCGTAGGGTTGTGAGGTTTCGGGTCGTTCATGGCGCCGATAGCGAAAGCCTGATCCGCGAGCGCGGTCGGGAGGTGCTAACGGCTGGCATTATACACTCATTGAGTGTATGAAATTTCAATTGATCTTCGCGCCGCCTTTGCTCTCCGAAGGGGCTAGAAGGCTCTGACCAGGGCATCGCTTTCAACCCATCGCTCGAATTCGCCAAGATTCACGAAGATGCGTCCGTCGGGTGCTTTGCGCCAAATGCGCCCCTCGATCCACACGCCGCCCTTGATCTTGTGCCGTACCGCGTTCTCGCTATAGCCGGTGATTTCGGCAAAGCGCTTGATGAGTACCCATTGATTGGCATAGCCCATGGCAATGACTCCGCTCAAAAAGGCCATCGACGCAGAAAGGGGGGCGGTCGGCCTTGCTCAGACCAAATTGTCCGAGGCGGCGCGCGCAGGCAAAACCCGCATGGGCGTGCAAGGGCGCAGAAGGGCGTGGAGGGACGACGAATTACTCAAGGTTATCGGTTCGAGTAGGGCTTGGCTGCTTCAAACGACCAATGCACCGAATAGGGGCATACCCGTGCTTGGGCAAGACCCGCAGGTGCAACCAGCCCCATCCAAGGGGCCACGTCATATCCCGGATAGCCCTGCTCTGCCACCGTTTTCACCTGCGGCAGCAGCTGCGATGGCGTGGAGCCGGTCAGCGCAATGGCCTTTACCTTGCCTGCTCTGACCATCTGCACGGCGGAGGTAATCGAGGTCTCGAACAGCACCTTGATCTGGCCACCCAGCAAGTCCTGGACCGCCGGCGCGGTGCCTCGATATGGCACATGAACCATCTCGATCCCGGCACGGTATGCGAGCAGCTCGCCCGCCAGATGCGAGGAGGTGCCGACCCCGGAACTGCCGTAGGCAAGCTTGCCTGGATTGGCTCGGGCATAGGCCAGCAGACCAGCCAGGTCGGAAAAAGGCGCATCGGGATGCGCCAGGATCGCGCCGCTGAGGGTCGCCAGCATGGAGATCATGCTGAAGTCACGCTCCACCTTGTAGGGCAGCTTGACGCCACCCGCAGGCATGATCGCCATGCTACTGACAGGCCCGATGCCGAGCGTCAAACCGTCGGGCGCCGCCTTGGCCACGGTGTCCAG
>JAFEDX010000128.1 GCA_018241365.1 Pseudomonadota bacterium | reverse complement strand
GCATGTCGGTGGTGCGATCGCCGACCACCGCCGATTCCGCGCGGCTCCAGCCATCATCGGCGAGCCAGTGCCGCAGCAGGCCGATGCCGGGCTTGCGGGTATCCAGGCCTTCGCGCTCGAAGCTACGATCGACCAGCACCTCGCGGAAACGGATGCCCTGCGAAGCGAGGATCCGCAGCAACAGTTCCTGCGGCCCGTGGAAATCGGCTTCGGGAAAGCTCGACGTACCCAGGCCATCCTGGTTGGTAACCATCACCAGTTCGTAACCTGACGCGACGCAGCGCTGCAATGCGGCAATCACGCCCGGCATCAGGTCGAACTTCTCAAACGCGTCGAGCTGTTCGTCCGCGGGTTCGACCACGAGGCAACCATCGCGGTCGAGAAACAACAGCTTGCGCTTCATGCCGGCAACACCGCAGCGGCTTGCCCGCGCACGGACGGCAGCGCATTGGCGTTGGCACCGAGCGCCTGCAGCACGCGGTCGTTTTCGCCGTGCGTGCCCAGCGTGAATCGCAGCGCATCACCCAGCATGGGATAGCGGCGCACATCGCGCACCACGACACCGGCAGCCAGCAACGCATCGAGCACCGTACCCGCATCGTGGAAACGTACCGTGAGGAAATTGGCCTGCGAGGGCAACACCTCGCGCACGCCAGCGAGTTGCACCAGCGCGTCCCGCATCCGTGCACGCTCACGCAGGGTGACGTCAACCCGCTCGTGCATCGCCCGCTCACCTGCCTGCGACAGCGCGCGCAGCGCTGCGTCCACGCCTGGCGTCGGCAACGGGTACGGCGGCATGATCTTGCGCAGCAGCGCGACCACACGTGCATCGGCCAGCAATGTGCCGACGCGCGCACCGGCCAGCGCCCACGCCTTGGACAAGGTGCGCAGCACCACCAGGTTTTCACGCTTGCCGATGCAGTCGGCGACGCTGGCACATTCGCCAGCCGGATCGACGAACTCGACGTAGGCCTCGTCGACCACCACCAATGCCCGCCCTCGCAGCGAATCGGCCAGTCGCAGGATCGCCTCACGCGGCACGCCCGCGCCAGTCGGGTTATTGGGCACGCACACGAACACCAGTTTTACCGCCGGCGTGGCCGCCGCGACGATCGCCTCCACATCCAGCGAAAAATCCTCACGCAACGGTGCTTCGATCACACCCGCGCCCTGCACGCGTGCGCTCACCGCGTACATGCCGAAGGTCGGCGGCGAAACCAGGATGGCATCGCGTCCCGCCGCGCAGAACGCGCGCACTAGGAGGTCAATGCCTTCGTCGCTGCCGCGCCCAGCCAGCAGCTGCCCGGGTTCAACGCCATACAGTTCCGCCAGCCGCCCGATCAAGGCTTGCGGCTGCGGATCGGGGTAGCGGTTCCAGTCCGCATCGCTGCCGAACGGCGGCCATGGCGACTCGTTGGCGTTCAGCATCACGGCTGCGCCGCGCGCTTCCATCCGCGCCGAGGAATACGGCTGCAGCGCCCGGATTTCCGGGCGGGCGAGATCGAGCGGATTCATGCGGGGGAAGCCTCCGCCGTTTGTTGCGGCTCGTCCGCTTGCATGGCAGCTAGTCGCAACGTCACCGCGCGCCGATGCGCATCCAGCCGTTCCGCCACGGCCAGCGTCGCCGCGCACGGACCGATGGCGCGCAAGCCTTCCGCGCTGCATTCCTGCACGCTGACCTGTTTCTGGAAGCTCGCCACCGACACGCCGCTGAGGCTGCGCGTCCAGCCGTAGGTCGGCAACACGTGGTTGCTGCCGCTGCAGTAATCGCCCAGCGATTCCGGCGTCCACGGGCCGAGGAACACCGAGCCCGCGTTGCGGATGGCGTCCAGCCATTGGCGCGGCTCGCGCACCTGCACGATCAAATGTTCCGGTGCGTAGCAGTTGCTCACCTCGAACGCCTGCGCGAGCGATGCCACCCGGACCAGGCGGCTGTGCGCGAGCGCCTGCCGCGCGATCGCACTGCGCGGCAACTCGGCGCACTGGCGCTCGACCTCGCGGGCCGCGGCTTCCAGCAGCGCCGGCGAATCGCTCACCAGCAACACCTGCGAATCCGGACCGTGCTCGGCCTGCGACAACAGGTCGGCCGCCACGAACACGGGATTGGCCGCGGCGTCCGCGATCACCAGCACCTCGGATGGCCCCGCCGGCATATCGATGGCGACGCCCGTTGGATCGGACGACACCTGCAGCTTGGCCTCGGTAACGTACGCGTTGCCGGGGCCGAACACCTTGTCGCAACGTGGCACGGATTCGGTGCCGTAGGACAGCGCCGCGATCGCCTGCGCGCCGCCCACCATGAACACCCGCTGCACGCCGCACAGGCGCGCGGCATGCAGCACCGCCGGATCGCAGGTTCCATCCACGCGCGGCGGCGAGCACAGCACGACTTCCCCACAGCCGGCGAGGCGCGCTGGAATCGCCAGCATCAGGACCGTGGATGGCAGCGGTGCACTGCCCGCCGGCACGTACAAGCCCACGCGCCCGATCGGACGCGACACGCGTTCCACCCGCACGCCGGGGGCCGTTTCCAACGTGACGTCGGACAACATGCAGGCGCGGTGGAACGCTTCGATGCGCCCGGCCGCCTCGCTGATCGCGATTTTCAAATCCGCGTCGAGCGAAGACGACGCCTGCGCGCTCGCCGCGCCATCCACCTCGATGGCCGCCAGCGTGGCACGGTCGAAACGGGCGGCGTACTCGCGCAAGGCGGCGTCGCCGCGCGCACGCACCGAGGCGAGGATGTCTGCCACGGCGACGCGCAATTCCTCGCCACGCGACTGCGGTGGACGCGCAAGCGCATCCACGCGCCCCCGTTCGTCCAGGGTGTCCCAGTCGATGCGCCTCATGCCAGCGCCCTTTC
>JAFEDX010000127.1 GCA_018241365.1 Pseudomonadota bacterium | reverse complement strand
GCCTATGCCGAGATAGACCACGGTGGGCGCGCTCATAGCGACCAATTGGTGCGCCAAGGTCGGCGCATCGGTGAAATAGAAAACCCATGCGCCGCCGGTTGCGACCGCGATCAGAAGCCAGATCGTGTGTTTCGATACGCGCTTGGCGATTTTCTCCGCCGACCATGGCGCTGCCGCCAGACGAATGCGCGCGCTGCGGTCGCCCTCGATCAGATTCTCGACGTAGATGAACAGATCGGTCCATACCGTTTGGGGGCAGGCATAGCCGCACCACAGCCGGCCGAACAGCGACGTCACCAGAAACAGCGATACCGCCGCCAAAATAAGAAGACCGGTGATATAATAGACTTCCTGCGGCCAGATCTCGATGAAGAAGAAATAGAACCGCTCGTGCGCCATATCGACGAGCACGGCCTGGTTCGGCGCCGTCGGCCCGCGGTCCCATCTCACCCATGGCAGCAGGTAATAGATGCCCAGCGTGATCGCCATCACCGCCCATTTGATCTGGCGATAGGTGCCATGAACGAGCTTGGGATAAATCGGCACCCGCGCCTTATAGAATTTGCGATTGGCCGCGCTGTTGCTCGCCTGCGCGTCCGAACGCGCAACACCTTCCGCCGCCATCGCCGGAATGGGCTGCGTGCCGTTCAAGGTGAATTTGACGCGCTCGTTCATCACAGCGCCTTACTCGCCTCCGCCAAGGCTATGCACATAGACGGCCAGCGACTTGATCGTTTCGGGTGAGAGCCGTCCCGCCCAGGTCGGCATCACGCCACCATGGCCGTTCCAGATCTGGTCGTGAATGTCTTCTCGTGTCGGTCCGTAGAGCCAATCATTGTCCGTCAGATTGGGCGCACCGAATTGGCGGTCGCCCTTGCCCTGCGCGCCATGGCATTGCGCACAATTGTCGGCAAACAGCTTGCCCGCGCGCTTGAGCGCTGCCGCGTTCGCAGGCCGTCCCGACAGATGCACAACGTATTCCGTCAGATCGTCCACCTGTTCCGGCTTCAAAATCCCGTCGCGCCCGAAGGCCGGCATCTGCGACTGCCGCGTGTTGGGATCGGTGGAGCGCACGCCGACGGTGATGGTGTGCTGAATGTCGGCGAGCTTGCCGCCCCACAGCCAGACGTCATCGTTCAGATTCGGATAGCCGCGTGCCCCCTGCCCGCCCGAACCGTGGCACGGCGCACAATTATCGCCGAACACAGTCCGGCCTTCTGCCATCGCAAATTGTTGCAAATCGGGATTGGACTGTATCTGCTGCAACGTCGCGACACTCAATTCCTTTTCCTTGGCGCGCCGTGCATCTTGCAGCGCCTTGACTGCCGCCGTCACCGCATCGCGCTGGGAATGATTGAGAAGCCCGTGCGTATAGCCATGGATCATCGGCCACGCCGGCATCACGATCCAATAGCCGATGGCCCACACGATGCAGGCATAGAAGATGCCCAGCCACCAGCGCGGCAGTGGCGTGTTCAATTCCTTGATGCCATCCCACTCGTGTCCGGTGGTTTCAGTGCCGGAATGCTGATCGATTTCCTTTTTGCTCACGGCAGGTCTCCGTCGTCACGCAGCGGCAACTGCGCGGCTTGTTCGAATTTCTTCTTGTTCGAAGGCCACAGCGCATAGGCGAGCGCGATCATGAACATGAAGGTGAAATAGACGGCATCCCAACTGCGGGTGAATGCCAGCACATCTTCGTAAGCCCAGTTTCCCACGTCTACCTCCGATTTTCCGGTGCGTCGGCGTGATAGGTTTTGAAATCGACCAAGGTGCCCAGCATCTGCAGGTAAGCGATCAGCGCATCGGCTTCGGTGATCTCTTTCGGATTGCCGTCGAAATCGCGCACCTGCGCTTTGGGATAGCGCTTCTGCATCGCATCGGCGCCATCGCTGTTGGGATCGGCCTGCGCTTCCAGATCGGCCTTGGCGTTCTTGATCTCCTCATCGGTGTAAGGAACGCCGACCGCCTTGTTGGTCTTCAACTCCTGTTCGATGTCGCGATAGTCGAGCGGCGTGAGCGCCAGATATTTGTAGGGCGGCATCACCGATTCCGGCACGACCGAACGCGGATCTTCCAAATGCGCCTTCTGCCATTCGTCGGAGTATTTGCCGCCGACGCGCGCCAAATCCGGGCCCGTGCGTTCCGAGCCCCATTGGAACGGGTGGTCGTACATGCTTTCGGCGGCAAGGCTGTAATGGCCGTATCGCTCCACCTCGTCCCGCAGCGAACGGATCATCTGGCTGTGGCAGACGTAGCAGCCTTCGCGCACATAGATGTTGCGTCCCTCGAGCTCCAGCGGTGTGTAGGGACGCATGCCGTCAACTTTTTCCACGGTGCCGTTCACCCAGAAGAGCGGCGCAATTTCCACCGCACCGCCAATGGCAACCACCAGAAGAATGCCGATCAGCAACAGGATCGAGTTCTTTTCCAGGATTTCGTGTTTCACGACACGGCCTCCATCGCGAGTTGGGGCTGGGCCGCGGCGGTCAATTGCGGAGCACTGCGAACGGTGCGCCACAGATTGTAGGCCATGATCAGCACGCCGGTGAGATAGAGCAGTCCGCCCAACGCACGGATGATGTAGTAGGGATGCATCGCCTGAACGGTTTCGACGAAGGAATATTCGAGGAAGCCGAAGTCGTTATAGGCGCGCCACATCAGGCCCTGCATGATGCCCGCCACCCACATCGAAGTGATGTAAAGCACGATGCCGAGCGTCGAAATCCAGAAGTGCCATTCGACGAGCGCCAGCGAATAGAGCCGCTGTTTCTTCCACAGCCACGGCACCAGGCAGTAAAGCGCGCCAAAGCTGACATAACCCACCCAGCCGAGCGCGCCGGAATGCACGTGTCCGATGGTCCAGTTGGTGTAATGGGACAGCGCGTTGACCGTCTTGATGCT
>JAFEDX010000126.1 GCA_018241365.1 Pseudomonadota bacterium | reverse complement strand
CATGCCAGCAGCTTGTCGACAATGGGTTCGACGCCCATGGTCACCGGGTCGGTGCAGGGCAGTCCGAGCCGTTCGCCGATTTCACGACACAGCGCCTGCGCTTCCGCCTGCGGCAATTTCGAGGTGTTCAGGGCAATGCCAACGGCCTGCACGGCGGGGCTGGTCAGGCGCGCGGCGGTGAGGTTGGCGTCGAGGCACACCTTGAGGTCGGGCTGCGGACAGCCTGGCAACCCGCGCATCCACGGGCGACCCGGTTCGTGGCACAGCACCAGCGCATCGGGTTGCGAACCGTGCAGCAGGCCCAACGACACGCCGGCGTAGGAAGGGTGGAACAGCGAACCCTGGCCTTCGATGAGGTCCCAGCCGCCGTCGTTGCGGGCCGGGGAAATGAATTCGGCGGCGCCCGAAATGAAATCTGCGACCACCGAGTCGATCGGGATGCCGCCGCCGGCAACGAAGATGCCGGTCTGGCCGGTGGCCCGGAAATCCGCCTTGATGCCGCGCTGGCGCAGGCTGCGCTCAAGTGCGAGGGTAGTGTACATCTTGCCGACCGAACAGTCGGTGCCCACGGTGAGCAGGCGCCGTCCGGCGCGCTTGCGGCCGTTGCCAACCGGGATGTTGCCGACGGGTTCGCGTGCATCGAACAGGGTGCGGCCGTTGCGCTTCGCCGCAGCCACGATGTCGGGGTTGTCGCGGAGTTTCTGGTGCAGGCCGGCGACCACGTTGAGGCCGGCGTCGAGCGCCGCGACCACATCGGTGACGGTTTCAGGCGACATCACGCCGCCCGCATTGGCGTTGCCGACCACCATGGTGTCGGCACCGGCAGCCTTGGCTTCGGCGAAACCCATCTCCCGCAAGCCCAAGGTAAATCGGCAATCGCGATGGCGGTGCTGGCCCACGCACCATTCCGGCCGCCAATACGCCAAGCCCCTCGCCGTCTTGATGGCGAGGTCGTCGGCGGCCGTGCCGAGGTACAGCAGGTAAGGCGGTCCCCACTTGCCGTGCGTGCCAGCGTCGCCGTATTCCGCCATGCGGTCCTTCCTTCGAATATCCATTGCGCCACCCGAATGCAAGGTGCAGGTTAGCCGTTGGCGGGAGCCGCCTGCCAATGAAAAGACGGCGGGCAGGCATAACCAACAGTTGTATCCTCGGGCCGCCCCGATGGGCCCCTGGCGCGGGCATGCATGGCCGGGTTTGTCAGCGTGCCGGCGTTGCGGTCATGGCTTGGCAGAGGCCGGAGCGGGCGGCATGGCTCCGGTGACCGAATATCCGCGTTGACGCATGATCCGGAGGACTTTGTCGACCGGAAGCGCGTCGATATGATGGTGGTCGCGGCCTGTCATGCTGGCGGCGTGGAACAGCGAGTTGAGGATGGCTTCCTCGGTGGCCTCGATCGCGGCCATGAACAGTGGCGACATGTCGTCGTTGTGCACGACAGTCATCGGCTGCAGCGCGTTGTTTGACTCGTACGGCACGCGATTGCCGGCGTAGGTCGAAAACGCGATTGCGTAATCGCCGCTGCCGTTCGATTCGATGCCGCCGGTCTTGCCCAGGCCCAGCATCGCGCGCTTGGCCAGGCGTTCCAGATTGCGCGAGCCGAGCGGCGCATCGGTGGCGACCACGATCATGCAGGAGCCGTCAGGCGAATCGTTCAATTTGTCGCTCAGGTAATACTTGTGCAACAGCTTGCCGACCGGCACGCCGTCGATGTCGAGCACGCCGCCGAAGTTGGTCTGCACCAGCACGCCGACGGTGTATCCGCCAAGGCTTGTGGGCAGCTTCCTCGATGAGGTGCCGATGCCGCCCTTGAAACCGAACGCCACGGTGCCGGTGCCGGCACCGACGTCGCCTTGGGCGACCGGACCGCCTTTTGCCGACTGGATGGCATCCAGCACGTCCTGCTTCGTCACATGGCGGCCGCGGATGTCGTTCAACCAGCCGTCGTTGGTTTCGCCGACGACCGGGTTCACCGACATGACGTCCGCGTTCGCGGGAAACGAGAAGGTGTAGTCGATCAGCGCATCCGCAGCCGTTGGCACGCTGAGCGTGTTGGTCAGCACGATCGGCGTTTCGATGTTGCCGAGTTCGGCGATCTGGGTGGTGCCGGTCAGCTTGCCGAAGCCGTTGCCCACGTACACGGCCGCGGGGACCTTGTCCTGGAAGATGTTTCCCCGGTAGGGAAGGATTGCGGTCACGCCGGTGCGTACGCTGTCGCCTTCGATCAGGGTTTTCTGGCCGACCAGCACGCCCGGCACGTCAGTGATCGCGTTCCACTTTCCGGGCTGCAGCACGCCGACAGCGATGCCGTAATCGCGCAGGTTCTTGTGTTGCTGTGCGCAGGCCGGGACGCAAGCAAGCAGCAGGACGGCGATGACGGCGAAACGTTTGGGCATGCTGGATCCTCGACTGGCGAGACGCGGAAGGAGCCAACGGGTCACGAGAGTGTAGCGACCAGCCCGACTTTTGACTCGAGACACTCGCGGCGTGGACATGCGATGATGCGGGCAATCGTAACCCGCGGAAGGGGTGGTCTCCCCGACTCGGCCTTGCGGAGGGGCAGGTCCCAGCATGCGATTGCGCTATATCGAACTCTTCCATGCCGTACTCACCACCGGCAGCCTGACCGGCGCCGCGAAGCTGCTCAACATTTCGCAGCCGGCGGCCAGCAAGGCCTTGCAGCATGCCGAGGACCAGCTCGGCTTCGCCTTGTTCAGCCGCGTGCGTGGACGCCTGCAGCCGACCCAGCAGGCGCTGCAGCTGCGCGACCGCATCGAAAAGATCATCCAGGATGTGCACGAACTGCAGCGACTGACCACCAACATGGGCCAGCCGGGAAGCTGCCCGTTGCGCGTGACCTGCACGCCGACACTGGCACAGGTACTACTGCCGGCGGCGATCGTGCTGCTGCGGAAAGCCTTTCCCGACGCGACCATCGAGCTTTCCACCCAGCACTCG
>JAFEDX010000125.1 GCA_018241365.1 Pseudomonadota bacterium | reverse complement strand
CCCCGCCAGGTTCATCACGCCCACGATGATGCCGGCATGGTTCGTGCCGCCCGCCGACAGCGGCAGCAACAGCGGCAGCATCCCGCCCTGCACCACGCCGAGGCAGGCGTAGGCGAGGAACCACGGCTCGAGCCACGGCAGGATGCGGCGGGGGAAGCAGACCAGCCCGTGCGGCAGGTGGGCGTGCGGAAGATGCAGGTGGGGCGCCTGGAGGTGGGGCGCATGCAGATGCGCCAATCCGTGCGCCGCGCCCGCGCCGTCGCCATCCGGCAGTCGTGCCATCCGCTACCCCGGTCTCGATGCAGGCCAGACGCCGTAGATGGGCCAGCGCCGCCGTGGCGACAGGCCGTTAACCTGGCCGCCGGATCATAGGCCCATGCGATCAGCCCTTGCCCTGGGATTCGCCGCCGCCGCCCAGGCGGCCGCCTTTCTCGCGCCCGCAGTCCTAGCGCCGCGCGCGGCCTTGGCACAGCCCGCCGATTGTCCGGTCGATCAATCGGCCGAGGGTGGCGGCGTGCTGCCGCTGGCGCTCGATATCGGCGGGCGCCCCGGCGTGCCGCGCGGCACCACCGGGCAGGTCTATGTCGGCGTGCCGATCCCGCCGCCCGGCGCGATGGCCTGCACCAACCCCGCGCCGCCCGGGGCGGAGGACATCCTGCGCGGCGATCCCGGCGACGTGCTGGGCGGCCCGCCCTCGCCCGACCTGCTGCGCGGCCCGCGCCAGCCGGTGGTGGAGGTCAGCCCGCGCTGAGCAGGCGGAAATCCGCGTCGGCGTGTGAAAGCATTCACCGCGCACCGGCGCCGCGCGCGCCATCCTCGGCCCATCGACAACGCCGCGCCGCGGCACGTGAAGGAGGCAAGGATGCGCAAACTGTTCCTGACCGGCGCCGCGGCTCTCGCCCTCGCCGCCGCCGCCCTGTCCACCGCCACGCCGACCAGCGACCACGCCGCCCTGATCGCCGAGTGGCTGGCCGGCCGTACGCACAGCATCCTGGTCGCGGACGCCGAGGGCGCGGGCGTCGATGCCCGGGCCGGCGCGCGGATGCTGGCGCTTCGGGTCCATCAGCCCGCCGACGCCGGCATCGGCTGACGGGCCGCGATCCGCCGGCGGCCGCGCGGGCAAACGGCACGCCTTCGCCTCGCGGCGGCGGCGCCTATATCTCCGGCAATGCGCCCCGACCGTCCGCCGCCCCGCCGCCGCCTGCGACGCGCCGCCAGATCCGCGATCTGCGCGGCGGCCCTCGCCGCGCTCGGGGCGGGCGCCGCTCCGGCGCAGGTCGTCCCGCCTTCCGAGTCAGGCTTCCCCCTACCGAGCGTTCTGGTCGATGGGCTTGTGCGGTCGCGGGAATGCACCACTGATCTGCCGACCTTCGGCCATCCCGACCTTCAATACTGGCCGCCGCACGGCACGATGAGGATGACCAACGACGGCGGCTGGTGCTGGCTGCAGTTCGGCCAGTCCTTCCGCGCGGCGCTGATCCATCCCAACCCGACGGTGGCCGAGCCGCCCGCGCACGGCACGCTCGACCTGCGCAAGATGCCCGACCGCATCAGCATGGCGTACCGCCCCGCCCCCGGCTTCACCGGCCCTGACCGCTTCGCCGTGCGAACGGATGGCCCTTTGCCGCACACGATCCCGGTGGAGGTGACGGTGCGCTGACCCCGTCGCCGCCCGCCGGTTAAGGCCCGTATCGCGCCGGCAGCGTTCCGGTGTCGCCGATGCAGGCGTTCGTCGTGAGCCGCCGCGGAGGCGCGCCCGGCGCGAACCACGTGTCCTGGTCATCTTCGGTCCAGCACACGCGCGCGGAGCCGTCCTTGAGGCTGATGAAGACCGCCGCCCCGTTCGCGAACCCGGTTTTCGGCCGGTAGCCGGATGCGACGAGATGATCGCCCACCCGCGAGACCGTCGTGAATCGGAAAGCGTCCGCGCCCTGCGCCCGGATGGCCGCCAGCCGGCCTTCGCCGACGAGCTTTTCGAGCGCGTCCGAAACCGCCTGCTCGGACAGCAGGGACGAAAGCGGCTGGCCTTGATACTTGGTCAGGTAGCCGAAACGCATTTCTTCGCCGGCCGCCAAGCCGGGCCGCAGGGTCATGCCGCCCGCCGCTGCGAACAGGGCGGCTCCCAGCAGGAAATCGCGAATGCGGAGCACCATGCTGTCCTCCGTCGGGACTGGAACGCCCTGGAACGACGAAGAGCGTCGCGTGCCGCCCGATGACCGGCCACGCGAAAGCCGCGCGGAACCGCGATCATGCTGCCGAGTTTACGCGCCTGTCTGGACTGGCCTCAAGAAGTTGGTGGGCGCACAAGGACTCGAACCTTGGACCCGCTGATTAAGAGTCAGCTGCTCTACCAACTGAGCTATGCGCCCGACCGGGAAGGCCGTCCCTGGCCATGGAGGCGCGGCGTATAGCAAGCAGCCCCCAGCATGGGAAGCCCCGCATGGGCAGCCCTGGCAGGCGCCGGGGCAGGGCCGCTGCTATCCGCTGCCGATCAGGATGCCGGCGGCCAGGACCAGGGCGCCTCCCAGCATCACCTTCGCCACGGCCGACAGGATCGGCGTCTCCATGAAGCGGTACTGGATGTAGGCGATCACGGCCAGCTCCAGCACCACGACGGCCACCGCCACCGCCGTCGCGGTCCAGAAGTCGGGGATGAGGTAGGGCAGCGTGTGCCCGAGCCCGCCCGCCATCGTCATCAGGCCGCAGACCAGCCCGCGCAGCAGGGGCGCGCCGCGGCCGGACAGCTTTCCGTCGTCGGCCAGCGCCTCGGCGAAGCCCATGCTGATGCCCGCGCCGATCGAGGCGGCGATGCCGACCAGGAAGGCGTTGCGCGAGTCGTGCGTGGCGAAGGCCGCGGCGAACACCGGCGCCAGCGTGGAGACCGAGCCGTCCATCAGCCCGACCAGGCCGGGCTGGATCACCTGCAGCACGAAGCGCTTGCGCGCCTCGGCGTCCTCGCGC
>JAFEDX010000124.1 GCA_018241365.1 Pseudomonadota bacterium | reverse complement strand
GGGCAGGTCTGCGTCTCGCCCACGCGCTTTTACATTCAGGAGCCGGTGTGGGAGCGCTTCATGGCTCGCTTTACCGAGCACGCACGCGGCATCAAGGTGGGCCCGGGCCTGGACGCCGACACCAAGATGGGACCGCTGGCGCACGCGCGCCGCGTGAGCGCCATGGCCGAGTTCGTCGAGGACGCCCGCACGCGCGGTGCCCGCATCGAGGCCGGCGGCCATCGCTTGGGTGACGTTGGCAACTTCTTCGCCCCCACCGTGATCGCTACGCCACCCGACGACGCCCGCATCATGCAGTCCGAACCTTTCGGCCCCATCGCCGCTTGCGTGCCGTTCCAGGATCTCGATGAGGCCCTGGCCCGCGCCAACAGCTTGCCCTACGGCCTGTCGTCCTACGCGTTCACCACCAACACCCGAAACGCGCTGCGCATCCAAAACGGTCTGGAGGCCGGCATGGTCAACATCAACCACTTTGGTCAGGCCCTGCCAGAAACGCCCTTTGGCGGCATCAAGGACAGCGGCATGGGCAGCGAGGGCGGCACCGAAACCTTCGATGGCTATCTGGTGACCAAATTCGTCACCCAGATGGACTGAAGCGGCTCGGGCCATCCACCCCCTGATCCAACGCCTTCAATCGGGAACGGAACACCACATGCTTGTTTACTCCGCCATGATGGGCCTCACCAGCCCAGCAGTGACCGAAACCCTCGAAGACCGATGGGTGTCCAACTATGCCGCTGCCGTCGCAGACACGAGCGGCGCTTATTACGACAACCGCGGCGCGGTTGCTTTGCCGGCACACCCAGCCTATTTGTCGCACCTGGAATGGGATGCAATCGGCATCTTGTTTCATTCGCAATTGGGTGCGCTCACCCCGCAGGAGCGCATGCAAGGCGTGCACGTCTTCAACTCGACCCGGTTGCATCGACCTCTGAAAACGGGCGATACCATTTCCGCAACCGCAACGGTCGTTGGTGTGGAGCGGCACCGCGCCGGCGCGTGGCTGACGATACGCATTGACTCCGTCGATGACGCGCAACGCCCGGTGGCCACCTCCTACACATCCACTCTTTTTCGAGGTGTCGAGGTTGACACTGAAAAAGCGCCAGTGGTCCACAGCGCGCTGAACCTTAAGCAAATTCCGTCGCGACACGGCAAGCCGATCCGCACGCAAGCGATCGAAATCGCAACTCTGGCACCTTTCATTTTTTCGGAGTGCGCGCGCGACTACGGAGCCATTCACACCGACATGAAAGTCGCGCAGCAAGCCGGGCTGCCGGGGCTGATCCTGCATGGCACAGCGATCATCGCCTATGCGCTGTCGGCCCTGACTCAGCACGAAGCGGGCGGCAATCCCAGCCTCGTGCAAGGTTTTCAAACCCGGCTCACCGGCATGGTGTTGTGCCCATCGGTGATGACCCTGCAAGTCTACCCCAGCGAGGATCCTCGGGTTGTTGTTTTCGACGTCATGACCGAACAGGGGACACCGGCGCTGTCCGACGGCCTCATGGTTCTTGGAGGAACCCGATGAAAACCACCCCAAGTCACGCGCTGCAGCCCGGCAGCGAATACTTCACCAGCGACTGGTTCGAGCTCGACCGCGAGCACCTGACGCAGTTCGCCTGGTCGACCTACCTGGATGCGGCGCACGTCGATCTGAGCATCAGCAAAAACAACCCGATGGGTGCCGACCTGGTCGACGGCTTCTGGCAATTGAGCGCCCTGCTCTACTTTCACTTCAAGTACGGCCGACGCGAATCCGAAGGGGATTACGGGTTCAACTATGGGCTCAACAAAGTCCGTTTTCTGGCCCCCCTGATGCTGGGTCAGCGCATCCGCGTGCGCGCCGAGGTGCTGGACGTGCAGCCGCACCACGCGGGGCTGCTGGTGACAACCCGCAACACCATGGAAATCGAAGGTCAGGATCGACCGTCCATGGTGGCCGACCTCCTTCTTTTGCGCGTCCAGGGCGGCGCGGTCGGAGACCCATCATGAGCATTCCACACCTCGAAACCATCCCCCGATATCTCGCCCATTGGGCCCGGCACACGCCCAATGCGACGGCCATCATCCACGCGGGCCAGGCCGTGAGCTACGCCGAACTGGCACGCCAGGTCGATGAGGTGGCGCGCGCACTGCTGGCCGATGGCGTGCGCCAGGGCGACCGGGTCGCCGTGCTGGCCCACCCGACGCGGTTCTACTGGTTGACGTTCTTGGCTTCGCTGAGCATTGGCGCGGTGTGGCTGGGGCTCAACCCCAAATACCGCCTGCCAGAGCTCGAATACAACGTGGGCAATTGCCGTCCCACGTTGCTGCTCGGGCTGGGCGGTTACGAGGGAGATGATTTCACCGGCACCTTGCAGAATTTGGCCAAAACCTTGCAGCGGCACAGGGCCCCCGTTGTCTTTGGCCCGGTCAAAACGCCGGATGCCGGGCTCGAAGCCTGGGACGAGTTCCTCACCCATGGCCAGACGATCAGCGACGCCCAGCTGCAAGCGGCGCGCGACTCGGTGGATCCGGATTCGGCGGCCCTGATCGTCTACACCTCCGGCAGTACCGGCCGGCCGAAAGGCGCGGTGCTGGGCCACCGCGGCCTGGCGCGCAGTTTCGAAATTCAGGCGGGCCGAGCACCGGTCAACCCGATCCGGGTCATCGCCAATTTGCCCATCAACCACATCGGCGGCGTTGGTGATCTGTGCTGCACCCCCTTGATTCAAGGCGGCACCATCGTCTTGCAAGAGCGCTTTGACGCGCACGCGATGCTGGAGGCCGTCGATAAGCACGGCGTCAATGCCTTCATGCAGGTCCCGACGACGTTGAAAATTCTGGCCGAACACCCCGATTTCAGTGCATACGATCTGTCCAATCTGCGCTACGTCAGCTGGGGCGGTGGACCGCTGCCACTGGACATCGTGCGCCGTTGGCGCGCGCTCGGCGTCCAACTGGGCACCACCTACGGCATGACCGAAATCACGGGCTCGATCACCTACTCGACGCCCGAGGCCTCGGACGACCAACTGGCTGGGACCGTGGGCCGGCCGATCGCCGAGATCGAACTGCG
>JAFEDX010000123.1 GCA_018241365.1 Pseudomonadota bacterium | reverse complement strand
CGACAATTCCACCGGTTCTTCTTCCGCTTCTTCCTGCGGCTCATCCACCGTCGCTGCCGTCTCGACAGGCGTTTCCGGCTCTTCAAGCAAAGCAGGCGAGGGCGCTACGCCCTCGATCACTTCCAGACGGCCCGAGGTATTTTCCACCGTGCGGTGCAGACCGGAAATCGCGTCCTGCGTCGTGCGATGCACGTCGTCGATCTTGCCGGAAAGCGCGCGCAATTGTTCTTCGATGCTCGTGCTCGTCGCCAGCGAATGGCGTTCGGCCGCTTCCAGCCGCTCCATCAATTCCTGGATGCTGCGCTCCACGCCATAGACGCGGCGGTCAAGCCCGTCATCCTGGCGGCCCTCGACGCGCGCAAATCCTTCTTCCAGCCGCGCCAGCGCCGAAGCCGATTGAACTTCCTGCCCCGCCACGCGCGCGGAGAGCTGTTCGATGCTGTCTTCGAGGCGATGCAGTTGCTGGTTCAACTCTTCGTCCCCGGAGGCATCCTTTTCCGTGGTCAGATGGCTTTCCAGCGCGCTGATGCGGGCGTGAACTTCGTTCAGCGCATCCTTCTGCGCCGAATTCGTCTCGTCCATCGTGCGCTGTAATTCGTCAACGGCCGCGCGTTCTGCCGAGCCGTCGGAGATCGCCGCGAAGTGCCCCTCGAGCTCGCCGATGCGGGACTGCACCGTGTCGAGAACCTCTTTGTGCGACGAACGGGTCTCATCCATCGCCCGCTGCAATTCTTCCACCGCCGCGCGCTCGGCCGACCCGTCGGAAATTGCCGCGAAATGGGATTCGAGTTCGCCGATACGCGACTGCACGGTGTCGAGCATGTCTCTTTGCGACGAACGCGTTTCTTCGATAGCCTGTTGCAGCTTTTCGAGCGCCACCTTGCGTTCGGCTTCGCCATCGTCTTCGGAGAACCGCTTCTCCAATTCGGCGATGCGCGCATGAACTTCATTGCGCGTGTCGTCTTGTGCGCCACGAACCTGTTCGATGGCTTGCTGCAATTCGTGCCGCCGCGCACCGTAACGCGTGTCCAGCGACTTCAAATTCTGCATGAACTCGTCGCGGATCGCCGCATGGCGTTCTTCCACGCCCGCAAGCAACACGTCGGAGAAATCGGCATCCGGGCCGCTTCGTTCTTCCAAGCGCTGTATCGCGCGGTCCGTCGCTTCGCTTTTCACGCGCAGCGTCGTCTCGACCGCCTGCATGCGGTCGTCGAGATAGCTCATGCGCTGCGTCATCAAGGTGGCGGTCCCGGCCGCTTCCTTGTGCGCCTCGCTCATCTTGGTGACGACGGCTTCCATCGCGCTTGCCAGCACCGAGATCTGCGATGCCGACTGGTTGGCGGTCTGCGCCACCTGGTCGGCCATGCGGGCAAGCCCGTTCTGCAATCCGTTTACGACGTCTCGCGTCGTGTCGGTGCTCGCGCGATGTTCGATGCGGTCCACGCGCTCGCCCAGCGAGATCACATGCGCGCCCAGCGTCTCGAACGCCTGCATCTGCTCGTGCGAGGCATGGCTGATCTCCTGGGCAGCCTGGCTCATCATCTGGCTGTTGTCGGTCTGCGAACGCTCTGCGGTATCCAGCCGGCGCGCCAGCGAGCGCAAATGATCTTCGATTTTTTTGTAGGCGTTGCTTGTCTCGGATTCCGTGCGGCTCACGCGGGCCAGCATGTCCTGAGATTCGCGGGGGGTAGACGCCATGGCGGGCTCCTCAGCGGGTCGCGTGGCCGGTCGGGCAGACCGTGCCGGTTCGCCCAGGGCGTCCGTTACATTCCTTGCGATCTGACGTGTGAGCCACTCGCCGACGGACAGCCCCTCGCGACGAGCCGCAGCCCTGGCTGCTTCGCGCGCTTCTGGAGGGATTCCGGCTACATTCCACGGAAGGTCCGCCCGCATACGACTCACAGCGCCCGAATAACCCGCAACAATGCAAGGTATCGACGCCGAGATGTTGTGTAAAGAATCTACACAACGTCGATGGGCTGTGGGTCCTTCCCCCGGCCGTCGACCGCTTAATGATTAACAATCGACGTTAATATCGGGTTACCGCAGCGGAACTCCGGCCCGCTCCAGTTCCGGCTGAAGTCGCCCAACGGACCAAAGCCCGGCCATCCGGAAATCGGAGATCAGCGACCAGAACGGATAGGTGAAGGTCGCGGGCCGGTTCTTCTCGATGAAGAAGTGCCCGATCCAGGCGGGCGCGTACCCGCCCACCAGTGCGGAAAGCCCGAACCAGCCGATCCCGGTCGTCGCCAGCGCGGCAAGCGAAGCCACCGCAAGCCCCGTCCCGAAGAAATGGATGGCCCGCGTCGCCGGCTTTCCATGTTCGCGCAGATAATATGGCCAGAAGTCGCGATAGGTCGCGATCTTGGAATTCGAGAGGTGGTGTGCGTCCGCCATGACGTCAGGCTACCTCAATATCGGTCTTCGCAAAATTGTCGCCCTTGAACAGCAGCGGCACGCCGAGCTGTTTGGCGCAGGCGTAAGCGAAGCAATCGCCCATGTTCAGTTTCGCCGGATGACGGCCCTTGCCGAACCGGGAGAAAGCCTCAAGTGCAATGACGCACGTTTCCGATCGTATCGGAACGATTTCGGCTCGCTTGATTTCGATGAGGTCGGCAACCAACTGTTCGGCATCCGCTATCGACAAACACAAAACGCGCGCCAACCCCAGGCTTGCTTCGTAGACAGCCACGGGCGACGTGAAGCATTCGGGCGCCCGATCAAGGGTGGCCAAAAGATCGTTGCCGTCTTTCTCCTTTGCGATGATTGCGATGATCGCCGAAGCGTCTATGAACACCTAAACGTCGCCCGACAATTCGTCGAAGAATGCTTTGTCGGCAGGCAGTCCAGGTCCTTTCGAAAGAGCGGCCGCCCGTTCCTGAAGCTCCCGAACCTTTTCGACGAACGTCATTTTGTTCCGTTCCCGCTCGTATTCTTCTTCCACCGCCTCGCGGATGGTCTCGGTCAGGGTCTTGCCCTTGATCTTGGCCAGGCGTCGGACTGCCCGGTCGGTCGCCGGATCCTTCACGTGGAATGCCATAATCTAGACCTCGCGGTGTATACTT
>JAFEDX010000122.1 GCA_018241365.1 Pseudomonadota bacterium | reverse complement strand
AACCAGGGAGTCGCAATGATCCCGCTCGTGGTCAAGGCCATCGCCATATGGGCACTGATCCTGTGCCTTGCGTTCATCAACGCGGGACTGAGGGAGCTCGTGCTGATTCCACGCTGCGGCCGGGCCATGGGGCTCAGCCTCAGCGGGGCGATCCTGTGCATGCTTGTATTGCTGGTCGCGTGGACTGCATCACCCTGGTTGGGCGCGACGCGCGCGTGGGATCTGGTGGCCGTGGGCCTGGGCTGGTTGATCCTGACCGTTGCCTTCGAGTGGGGCCTGGGCTGGATGCAGGGCAAGTCGGCGGGCACGATGTTCGAGGCCTACCGTTTCAAGGACGGCAACCTCTGGCCACTCGTGCTGGGGGTGACGGCCGTGGCGCCCTGGCTTGCCGCCAGGCTGCGCAACTGGCTGTGATCCGGCGTGATGCATCGGAAGATTCCGGTTGCGGGCGTACGACCGTGCCCGGGGATCATCACGGTCATAAAAACAACTGTTGCTAAATTAGATAATACTGTTATGATTGGACTTGACCACCGTCAACTGGATGTAGGCCCGGAAGCCTACATTCACCTTTGGTCTCTCCGGAGGGTTCCGTCATGGCGAGAATAGTGATACTCGGTGCAGGCATCGGCGGCATGAGCGCCGCCTATGAAATTCGTTCGCTGCTGGGCAAGGAACATTCGATCACACTGATCGGCGAGGGGCCGATCTTCAATTTCACGCCCTCCAATCCGTGGCTCGCCGTGGGCTGGCGCAAGCCGGATGACATCCGGCTGGACGTTACCCGGCCGATCGAGAGCCGCAACATGCGCTTTGTGCCGACCGCCGCGAAGAAAGTGGTGCCGGAAGCGAGGCGCATCGACCTGGTGGACGGGACGAGCGTCGCTTACGACTACCTCGTGATCACGACCGGGCCGCGATTGGCGTTCGAGCGGGTGCCAGGCAGCGGACCCGCGGGGTTCTCCCAGTCGGTATGCACGGGGCCGCACGCGGAAAGGGCCTGGGCGGCCTACCAGCAGTTCCTCGACAACCCGGGCCCGGTAGTGGTCGGGGCAGTGCAGGGCGCGAGTTGTTTCGGACCCGCGTATGAATTCGCGATGATCCTGGACACCGATCTGCGCCGGCGCAAGCTGCGTGACCGCGTGCCGATGACCTTCGTCACGTCGGAGCCGTACATCGGCCACATGGGGCTGGGTGGAATCGGCGACTCCAAGGGGCTGCTGGAATCGGAGTTCAGGCAGCGTCACATCAAGTGGATCACCAACAGCCGCGTGGCCTCGATCGAGGATGGCAAGGTCAACGTGGAGGAGCTCGACGGGGACGGCAAGGTTGGGCATACCCACTCGCTGCCGTTCGCGTATTCGATGATGATCCCATCCTTCGCCGGCGTGGAGGCGGTGCAGGGAGTCGAAGGACTGGTCAATCCGGGTGGGTTTGTCATAGTCGACCAGCACCAGCGCAATCCGAAATACCCGGAGATCTTTTCGGCGGGCGTGTGCGTCGCCATTCCGCCGGTCGAACCTACCCCGGTGCCGGTGGGCGTGCCCAAGACGGGGCTGATGATCGAATCGATGGTGAGTGCGATCGCGGCAAACATCCGCGACGAATTGGCCGGCAGGCCGGCGACCGCTGAAGCCACGTGGAATGCGCTGTGCCTTGCCGACATGGGCGACAGCGGATTCGCCTTCATCGCACTGCCGCAGATTCCCCCGCGCAACGTGACCAAGGCCCTGACCGGACGGTGGGTGCATCTGGCCAAGGTTGCCTACGAAAAATATTTCCTGCGCAAGATGCGCAAGGGGACCGCCGAGCCGGGTTACGAGAAGTACGTCCTGAAGGGGTTCGGCATCTCGCGCCTGAAACCTGGCAAGAAGGTGGCTTGATGACACGCTGCTGCGCGGCTGCCGGGTGCCCGGCACGCCGCGCTGGTTGCAGGTACCGGGAGATTCCCACATGAACATTGATCGCATGGTGATGCGTTTTGCCGGCGCTGTCGTGATCGTCAGCATCGCGTTGGCGTATTTCTTCTCGCCATGGTGGCTGCTGCTGGCGCTGTTCGTAGGCCTGAACCTGTTCCAGGCATCGTTCACGGGGTTCTGCCCGCTGGCGCGCATCCTGAAAAAGCTCGGATTGCAGCCGGGCTGTGCATTCCCGAAGTAAGGAGCATCCGTCATGGACAACCAGACTGGCAGTCCGTATTACATCGTTGATTCCGGCAAGCCGTTCGAGACTGCCGTGGCTGACCTCGACGCTGCCGTCAAGCGCAACCAGTTCGGGGTGCTGCACGTGCACGATCTCGGGGCCACCCTGCGCAGCAAGGGTCAGGCGTTCAGCGGGGAATGCAAGGTATTCGAAGTGTGCAGTCCGCGCCACGCGGCCGGCGTACTCAAGAGCGACCTGCGCATGGCCACGGTGTTGCCATGCCGGATCTCGGTATACACGGAGCATGGCACGACACGGATCGGCATGGTTCCGCCCAGCGCGATGCTGGCCAGCCTGTCGCAAGACCCGCAGCTCGTCGCGGTGGCGCAGGAAGTCGATGACGCCACGCGGCGCATGATCGACGAGGCGAGGTAACCAGCGTCGCAAGGATCCGGGCGGTTTGCGCCCTGCGTGCGCCAGCCACTCAAGCCGGCGACAGGCTCTGGTAGATCTCTTCCTCCTGCGCGAAATGCAGCCGCAGGATCGCATCCAGCGCGTAGAGGACGCGCTGCACGTCGCGCAGCGCGGTGGGATCGGGCGTCTCCGGGTGCAGTTGTGCCAGAGCTGCGCTGAAGCGCCGGTACAGCCGGAAGATCTCGCGGTGCGTGCGGCTCATCGCCGCCATCGGATCATCTCCGCCCAACAGGGCCGCCACTGCTGGATACACCTCGCGGTCATCCTCGTGTTCGTGCGGCAGCAGTTGCTCACGCAACATCACATCCAGTTGGTTCAGTGCGCGTGACGCCTCGGTTCCCCGCAGTGCCGCCAGGCGATCGGCGACCGAGGTCAGGCGATCAAGTACCGGCGCGAGCTGTTCGTGGTCGGCGTGCAGCCGTTCGAGTTCCTCCGGCGACAGGCCGTAGCGGCTCGCCCGCAAGGGTTGCACGCGCAATACCCGCAGCGCGTTGAGGATCACCGCGACATCGATCAGCTCCTGCAGGATCGCACCGTAGATGGGTGGCAGGAATCCGAACAGCGCG
>JAFEDX010000121.1 GCA_018241365.1 Pseudomonadota bacterium | reverse complement strand
CCGGCGCGCGCGCCACCTGCGCCGCGCCGATGGTGCCGGTGGCGCCGGCCTTGTTCTCCACGTAGAAGCTCTGGCCGGTCTGCTCGGTGAGCTTTTGCGCGATGCGGCGCGTCACCTGGTCCACCGCGCCGCCGGGCGGGTACGGCACGACGATCCTGACGGCCTTGTCCGGGTAGGTCTGCGCCTGCGCGCCGGCGGCGGCGCACGCCAGCACCAACGCGGCGCACAGGGGGAAGTACATGCGGTTCATGGAAGTTGTCTCCTTCTGAAAATGTCAGCTATTCATAGGGCTGCGCACCACCCGCAACCCATGAAACTGGCGCGCCCCATGCGCGGGCCGCCGTGCAAGGGCCGCCCCGCCGCACGGGCGGCGTCCCCCTGCCCGCATTGCGCAGCAATGCGAGAGCGGGGGGAAGCGGCGCAGCCGCTCAGGGGGGGTATTTCATTTCAATCAGCCTTGAGGTCGAGCTCGCGCGCGATGCGGATGTAGGTGGCCGCCTCGCGGCGCACCTGCTCGGCGAACGGCGCGCCGCACAGCGATGCGGCCTCCAGGCCCAGGCCGCGCAGCTTGTCGGCCGTGGCCTGGCTCTTGGCGAAGGCCGTGGCCGCGCCTTCGAGCGCCTGCACGATGGGAGCGGGCACGCCCGCCGGGGTCAGCACGCCGTACCAGGCATCGGCCGAGAAATCGCCGCCGCCAGCCTCAGCGAAGGTGGGCACCTGCGGCAGCAGCACCGAGCGCTTGGGCGATGCCACGGCCAGTGCCGTGAGCTTGCCGCCCTCGACCTGCGGCAGCACCGAGCCCAGCGTGGCGAACGAGCTGTCGAGCTGCCCGCCCATCAGGTCGTTGACGACCGGCGCCGCGCCCTTGTAGGGCACGTGGTTGAGCTTCACGCCGTTGGCGCGCGCGAACAGCTCGGTGGCGAAGTGACCCGAGCTGCCCACGCCGGGCGTGCCCGCCGTTACGCGGCCGGGCTCGGCGCGCGCCTTGGCGACGTAGGCAGCCAGCGTGCGCGCCTGCATCGCCGGGCCTACGACCAGCACGGTGGGACTGGTGGCGACGGTGCACACGGGCTGGAAGGACTTCACCGCGTCGAACTTCACGCGGTCGCCGTAGAGCGCCGGGATCATCGTGTGGTTGGTGGCGCCAAACAGCAGCGTGTAGCCATCGGCCGGCGCCGTGGCCACGGCCTGCGCGGCCAGGATGGTGTTGGCGCCGGGTTTGTTCTCCACCACGAAGGGCTGGCCCAGCGCGCGGCTCGCGTGGTCGGCGAAAGCGCGGGCCACCACGTCGGTGGGGCCGCCGGCGGCGAAGCCCACGACCAGCTTGACCGGCTTGGAGGGGTACGCCTGTGCGAAGCAGGCGCCGGATGCTAACGATATGGTCGCTGCTAGCGCTTGCCCCACAAGCGCTATAGACTTTTTTTTATTGAATTGCATGTTTGTCTCCTTGGGAATCACGGCGGTCAGCGGTTCAGCACCGCCAGCGCATTGCGCGCCGCGCCCAGGCCCATGGTCACGTAGGCGTCGCTCGTCACGCCGCCGATGTGCGGGCTCAGGATGAAGCCCGGCTGGTGCTGGAACGGGTGGCCGGCGGTCATGGGCTCGACAGCGAAGCTGTCCAGCCCCCCCATGCGCACCTTGCCGTTTTGCACGGCGGCGAGCAGCGCCGCCTCGTCGATCAAGCCGCCGCGCGCGGTGTTCACCACGATCACGCCCTGTTTGCAGCGCGCCAGCGTCTCGGCGTTCAGCAAGTGGCGGTTGTCGTCGGTCAGCGGGCAGTGCAGCGAGATCGCATCGCTCTCGCGCCAGATCGTTTCCAGGTCGGCGGGCTGCACGTACTCCGGCAGGTTCTTGGCGAACGGGTCGAAGCCGAGCACGCGCATGCCTAAAGCGTCCACCATCTTCGCGAAGCGCAGGCCGATGGCGCCCAGGCCGATGAGGCCGATGGTGCGCCCGCCCAGCTCCAGACTCTTGTGCGTGGCCTTGTCCCAGTGGCCGGCGTGCATGCGCTCGTTGAGCTGCGGCACCGACTTGGCGCAGGCCAGCAGCAGCGCCAGCGCCTGCTCGGCCACGGCCGCGGCGTTGGCGCCCACGGCGGCCACCACTTCGATGCCGCGCGCCTTGGCCGCCACCTTGTCGATGGTGTCCGTGCCGCTGCCGTGCTTGGAGATGACCTTGAGCGCGGGCGCCGCGTCCATCGCCGCCGCGCCCACCTTGCTGTAGCGCACGATGATGGCCACGGGGTTGTGCTGGCGGCACAGGGCGACGATGTCATCTTCCGTGGGCGTCTTGCCCGCGTAGACGATGTCGTAGTCGGTCAGCAGCGCGAGCGCCTGCGGCGCGAGGTCGGCCGCCGTGATGACGATTGTGGCGCGGCTCACAGCTCTTCTCCATCCTTGAGCACGCCGGCGGCGCGCAGCGCGGCGGGCAGCCACTTGGAAGCCGTGTCACCACGCGCGATGGCCTCGATGCGCGCGGCCTCGTCGGCCACCTTCTTCACGGCCAGGGCCATCATCGCGGGCGCCTTGGCGCGCTCGATCACGACCACGCCGTCGGCGTCGCCCACCACCAGGTCGCCGGGGCACACCTGCGCGCCGGCACAGGAGATGGGATGGTTGACGCGCCCGGGCACGAACTTGGTCGGGCCCGCGGGGTTGAAGCCCGCGCTGAACACGGGAAAGCCGAGCTCCAGCAGCTCCAGCTTGTCGCGGATGGCGCCATCCACGATCACGCCGCCCAGGCCGCGCTTCTTGCAGGCGCTGAGCATCAGCGTGCCCATGAGGGCCGCCGTCTGGTCGCCCTTGCCGTCGATCACGAGGATGTCGCCCGGCTGCGCGAGCGCGATGGCCGCGTGGATCATGAGGTTGTCGCCGGGGCGCACCTCGACGGTGAAGGCCGGGCCTGCGAGCTTCATGCGCTCGTGCACGGGCGCCACGCGGGCGTGCATGGTGCCGCGGCGGCCCGCCACGTCGGCGAGGATGGCGGCCTGGAAGGTGGCGGCCTGGGCGACGACTTCGGCGCTCACGCGCTCGATGTCGCGAATGATTTCGGGGAGCTGGCTCATGGTGGTTTCCTTGGGGGTTGGAGGGGGAGAAATTCAGTCGGCCTTGATGTTTCCGTCGCGGATCACCTTGGCCCATTTGGCGGAGTCGGTCCGCTGCAGCGCGCCGAGCTGCGCGGGCGTGCCGCCCACGAGGGTGATGCCCAGCTTGCCGGCCAGTTCGGTGACGGCCGGGTCTTTCAGCGCCTTGGCAATCTCGGCGTTCAGGCGCTGCAC
>JAFEDX010000120.1 GCA_018241365.1 Pseudomonadota bacterium | reverse complement strand
CCACGCACCGGAAGTGCTGTTCTCGATCCTGACGCCCGGCTCGCACATCCTGAAACACCACGGCGTCACCAACTCGCGCCTCGTCACCCACCTGCCATTGATCATTCCCGAAGACTGCGCGATCAGCGTGGGCGGCGTCGAGCACGCATGGCAGGAAGGCCGTTGCGTCACCTTCGACGATACCTTCGAACACGAAGCATGGAACCACAGCGACAAGGTGCGCGCGGTGATGATCCTGGATGCCTGGCACCCCGACCTCACGGAGGCCGAACGCGAAGCCATCGCGCTGCTGGTCGGCGGGATCGGCGATTTCAATGCGGCAGCGAAGGTGGACGCGCCGCCCAAGGACTAGGCCAGGACCCATGACTGCAAAAACCGCGGCCCAAATGGTGGCCGAAGCCCGCGCCGCCATCGAGAACCTCACGCCCGACCAGGTCGAAGCGGAGCTGGCGCACGGCGCGCTGTTGATCGACGTGCGCGAAGACGGCGAGTGTGCGCAATGCGCCATTCCGGGCGCGCTGCACATCGTGCGCGGGATGCTGGAATTCCGTGCCGACCCGGCCTCGCCCATGCACCAGCCGGGGCTCGACCCCAACCGCCGCGTGATCCTGCACTGCGCCTCGGGCGGACGCTCGGCATTGTGCGCCGTCACCCTGCGGCAGCTCGGCTACACCCGCGTCGCCCATCTCGACGGCGGGATGCAGGCGTGGCTCGCCGCGGGCAAGCCCACCACGAAAAGCTGATGCACCGCCTCACGCGAAATTCTGCAGCCAGCCCATGCCGATCGCGAACAGCAACACCGCGCCCAGCGCGATGCGGTAGATCGCGAACGCGGTGAAGCGGTGCGTGCGGATGTAGCGCAGCAGCCACTTCACCGCGATGAACGCGACGATCAGCGACACCACGAAGCCCACCGCCAGCGCGGTCCAGTCCTCGTGCGCCGCGCCGCCCGATTTCCACACCTTCAGGAATTCGTAACCGGTGGCCGCGTACATCGTCGGGATGCCGACCAGGAATGCGAACTCGGTGGCAGCCGGGCGATTGCTGGTGCCGAAGAGCATCGCCGCGAAGATCGTCGCACCCGAACGCGAGGTGCCGGGGAACACGCCCGCCACCATCTGCGCGACGCCGACCAGGATCGCGACCGGCCAGGTCACCTGGCTGCGGTCGGGCATGCGTGCGGCCGCCTGTTCCGCGGCCAGCATCCAGAAACCGCCGAGGATCAGCGCCCACGCGATGGGCGTGATCGTATCGGGCAGCCTGAAGCCGTAGTGCGTCACGATCACCCCCAGCACGCAGGTGATCAGGAACGCGGCGCCCAGCTTCCAGAAGTAATCGCGGTTCGCCGGATCACGCCAGCGCGTCAGCAACTGCCAGATGCGCTGCCAGTACACCAGCGTGATCGCGAGGATCGCGCCCGCCTGGATGCCGACGTTGAACAGGTCCGAACGCGCGCCCAACCAGTGCTCGGCGATCAGCAGATGCCCGGTCGAGGAAATCGGCAGGAATTCGGTGATGCCCTCGATGATGCCGAGGACGACGACGTTCAACAGGTCATGCATGCAACGCGCTCGCGGCAAAAAGTCGCGACAGTGTAAGCGGGCGCGACCACGCGTGCGTGGTCACGCTTGACGTCAACCCCGATCGAGCGGACTGACTACGCCGTGCCCGCCGCGATTCAACACGTGCGTGTAGATCTGGGTGGTGGCGACGTCCTTGTGGCCCAGCAATTCCTGGATCGTGCGGATGTCGTAGCCGCCTTCGATCAGGTGCGTCGCAAAAGAATGCCGCAAGGTATGTGCGCTGACCGGCTTCTCGATGCCGGCGCGGCTGCGCGCAGCCTTGATCGCCCGTGCCAGGATCGCATCATCGAAATGGTGCCGGCGTTCCGTTGCGTCGCGCGGATCGATGGATCGGCGCATCGAGGGAAACACGAACTGCCAGCCGAATTCGCGGGCGGCGCGTGGATACTTGCGGCCCAGCGCGTACGGCAACCGGGCCGCGCCGAAACCGGCCGCCAGGTCCGTTTGATGCAACGACCGCGCCCGCTCGATTTCGCGCCGCAACGGTTCAGCCAGCGAGCGCGGCAACATGGTGTGGCGATCCTTGCCGCCCTTGCCATCGCGCACGGTGATCTCGTGGCGCTCGAAATCCACGTCCTTCACGCGCAACCGCAGACACTCCATCAGGCGCATGCCGGTGCCGTACAACAGGCTCGCCAGCAGCCACGGCCGGCCATCCATCACCGCCAGCAGGCGCTGCGCCTCGGCTTGCGACAACACCACGGGCAAGCGCCGCGGCCGCTTGGCACGCACCACGTTTTCCAGCCAGGGCAGATCGATGCCCAGCACCTCGCGATACAGGAACAGCAACGCCGACAACGCCTGGTTCTGGGTACTGGCAGCCACCGCGCCGTGTACCGCAAGGTCGGACAGGAACTGCCCGACCTCGACCGCTCCCATCCCGCGCGGGTGGCGCTTGCCGTTCGCCAGGATGAACCGCCGGATCCAGCCGACGTAAGCCTGCTCGGTGCGCAAGCTGTAGTGTTTGAACCGCAAGTGGCGGCGAACCTCGTCCAGCAGACGTGGAGCGTGCGCCGCCGTGATCCCGGCTTTTACAGCCCCGGCTTCGGGGTGATAAGACATAGCACCACCTCTTGCACGATATGCAAGGTGATGCTGGCGCACGCGCGGCGGCGACGCTACGACCGGAGTCCTTGATCCTTGTAGGAATTTCATGATTGACAAGTCCGCGCAAGCAGCTGAACATCCTTTGCTACACCCCGGTTCCGGGGTCTACTTGGCGTTAGGCCGCATTCGGTTCGTTCGACGCGGTTTTGCCAAGATGTACTCAGGACACCAACTAGGGCGAGATACAGCGACATGAAACCTTTGACGAATGTGCTTGCGGCCGTGCTGGGTTGTTCACTTTCGCTGGCGGCATACGCGCAACAGGCGCGCTGGGGCAAACCAGATGAAGCGACGGTCAAGCTGATCAAGGCCAGTGAAAAAATGTGGCTGGATGCGGACTGCAGTCCGCAACCGGGCCTCAAGGATGTCTTTGCCGACGATTTCCAAGGCACGTCCCCAAGCGGCGAACGCTACGGCAAGAAAGATGCGATGACCACTTCCACCCCTCTGGCTACCGACTGCCGCTTGGGGGACGTCACCGTGCACTTCTTCGGTGACACCACTGCACTGGCCTATGGCAGCGAAAGCAGCCTGCGCGCTAACGCGAAGGGCGAGGTAGAAAAGCATTGCCTGGTTTGGACTGACACT
>JAFEDX010000011.1 GCA_018241365.1 Pseudomonadota bacterium | reverse complement strand
AGCGCTTCAAGGCTGTGCAGCACGCCTGCCGCCGCCGCGACGCGCTGGCGTGGCCCCAGCTCGTTCCGCCGCACCGACATGCGCGCGCGCAGCAGGGCCCGACTATCGTTCATACAAGTGGCGTCCTCCGCGATGACGATGCGCGCCGAGCGACCCTGATCCTCAAGGATCACGTGGGCGGGCTCACCGGGTTTCAGGCTTTCCGCTCGCGGCGGACTTGCACAACGATCCGGTTTCCGCCAGCCCGAGGCCGTACATTAGGAACAAGGCACATTGCTGGAGGCGCGCTGTCGTTCACCGCAGGGGACGCCAGCAGGGTCATTCTACGGGCGTGTCGAGGGCCTGTTCAAGCTTGCGCCGCAGCATCGCGAGTTGCTCGCCCGCGTTGCTGGAGAGCGTGTGTTGGCTGCGTTGCAGCATCAACAATTCGTGCGTGATGTCGAGCGCGGCCAGCACCGCGATGCGGTCATAGCCGGGGCTGCGCGAGGCATGCCGGATCTCGCGCATCTTGTGGCCCAGGTGCTCCACGGCTGCGAGCAGTCCTTCGCGCTCGTCGGGTTTGCAGCCGACCAGGAATTCGCGGTCGAGCAGCTTGACGGTGACGGTAACGGTTTCGTCGGCCATGGCGGTGTTCAATTCGCGTTCTCGAGCGACTTCAACCGCTCGATCATGGCTTCGACCCGCGCCCGCGCCTGCTCGTTGCGCGTCATCAGGGCGGCGCGTTCGCCGGCCAGCTGGTCGCGGCCGCGGCGCAGGCTGGCGTTTTCCTCTACCAGCCGGCGCATGCGTTCGAGCACGGCATCCAGCGTCCTGGTGAGCGCGGCGAGTTCGTCATCGACGGAGTGGCGTTGGGTTTCCATGGGCCGAATATAAGGGAAAAGCCGTCGTACGGGGGCAACTCAGGTCACGCTGACGCTGGCGGCGGAATGCCGGTCGAGGAAGTCGAGGCAGGCTTCGGCCGACAGCGGCCGCGACAACCAATAGCCCTGGATTTCATCGCAGCGTTGCGCACGCAGGAAGGCGAGCTGCTCGACGGTTTCCACGCCTTCGGCCACCACCTTGATCTGCAACGAATGGGCCATGGTGATGATGGTCGCGGTGATCGCGGCATCGTCGGGGTCGGTGGTGACGTCGCCGACGAATTCCTGGTCGATCTTCAGGGTGTCGATCGGCAGGCGTTTCAGGTAGGCCAGCGAGGAGTAGCCGGTGCCGAAGTCGTCGATGGCGAGGCGCGTGCCGATGGATTTCAGTTCGCCCAGCAGGCGCACCGATTGTTCAGCGTTGGCCATGACCATGCTTTCGGTCAATTCCAGCTCCACCTGGTTGGGCGTCACGTCGTGTTCGGCCAAGAGGTCGCAGATGTGCGAGGTGAGGTCGGGGCGGTTCAGCTGCGCCGCCGACAGGTTGATGGCCATGGTGAGGTGATTGTGGCCGTTCTCGCGGAAGCGGCGCAGGTCGGCGCAGGCGGTCGCGAACACGTAGGCGCTGATCTCGTGGATCTGGCCGGTTTCCTCGGCCAGGGGGATGAACACGCTGGGCGGGATTTCGCCGAGCTCGCGATTGTGCCAGCGGATCAGCGCCTCCATGCCGGTGATCTTGCCGGTCTGGATCGCCATCTTGGGCTGGTACACCAGGCGCAGTTCGCCGCGGTCGAGCGCGCGCCGCAGTTCGTTGATCAGGGTGGCGTGGTCGCGTGCACGCGCATCCATGCCGGGGTGATAGACCGCCCAGGTATTGCGGCCGACGGCCTTGGCCTGGTACATCGCCGTGTCGGCGCATTTCAGCAGGTCCGCCGGTGTCTGGCCGTGGTCGGGATACATCGCGATGCCGATCGAAGGCGAGATCACGGTTTCCTGGGTGCCCGAAACCGGCAGCGGCTTGGCGAAGGCGTGGATCAAACGCTGCGCCATTTCTTCCGCGCCGCGCACGTCGGCGAGGTCTTCCAGCACCACCGTGAACTCGTCGCCGCCGAGGCGCGCGACCACGTCGTTCTCGCGCACGCACTGGCGCAGGCGTGCGCCGGCGGCTTTCAGGGTGCGGTCGCCGGCGCTGTGGCCGAGCGAATCGTTGACGTGCTTGAAGCGGTCGAGGTCGAGGAACAGCAGCCCGACCTTGTGGCCGCTGCGGCGTGCATTGATCACGGCGGCGCCGAGGCGTTCGCCCAGGAGTGCCCGGTTGGGCAGGCCGGTGAGGGTGTCGTAATTGGCGAGGTAGCGGAGTTCCTGCTCGGCGCGCTTGCGGTCGGTGATGTCGGTGAGCACGCCGATCATGTGGGTGCGCTGGCCGTTGGCGTCGCACACTTCATTGAGTTCCACCCAGCACAGGAATTCCTCGCCGTCCTTGCGGCGTTGCCACAGTTCACCGCGCCAGTGCCCGGTTTCGGCCAGCACCTGGCGCAGGTGCGAATAACTGTCCGGCGCGTGCCGGCTGCCGTTGAGGATCGAGGCGTCGTGCTCGAGCACCTCGTGTTCGGTGTAGCCGGTCATGCGGGTAAACGCGGGGTTGACCGAGACGAAACGGAAATCGAGGTCGGTGACGGTCACCGCCTCGCTCATGTTGCGGATGACTTCCGACGCGATCCGGCGGTCGCGGTCGGCGGCGCGGATCGCGCTGATGTCACGTTCGGTACCGCAGACGCGCATCGGCCTGCCGGCATCGTCATGTTCGACGACCTTGCCGCGCGACACCACCCAGGTCCAGTCGTCGTTGCGTCCGCGCACCCGGTGCTCGACCTCGAAATGCTCGGTGTTGCCGGCGAGGTGTTCGGCCAGCGCCCGGTCGAGGTTCGCGAGGTCGTCCGGGTGCACCATCGTGCGGCGCCATTCTTCGGCCGGGACCGATTGTTCGTGGTGGCCACCGGGCCCGCCCTCGGGGCCGAGGCGAAGGATCGAGCCACGTTCCAGGTCCCAGTCCCAGAATTCGTCGCCGGAACCCCACAAGGCCTGGCGCAGGCGACCTTCGCGCACGCTCAGCTGGCGGCGGTGCCGCAGTTGTTCGAGGTGGTGGTTGCGCCAGCCGAGCAGGGCAATCAGCAGCAGGCAGGCGAGGGTTGCGGCATACACCAGCCGCATGCCGAGGCTCCACCACCACACGGTATCGACATGGATGGCAAGGCTTGTCGTGCGTCCGGGCCGGCCATCGCGCAGGATCGACTGGACCTGGAAACGATAATTGCCGGGTGCCAGGTTGTTGTAGGCGACGGTACGCGTACGCGCCGGGGCGCTCCATTCGGTGTCGCGGCCCGACAGGCGGTAGCGGTAGCGGTTGTGGCCCGGTGATGCATAGTCGAGCGATGCAAACGCCAAGTACACGCTGCGATCGTCGGCGCTGATCGTCACGGTCGACGCGGGCGATGCCGGCACAGGGATCTGGCTCTTGCCGCTGGACACGTCCGTAATGACGACGGGTGCGGGTTGCGATGCCGGCGTGACGGCGGCCGGATTGATGATGTCGAAACCGTGCCCGCCGAACAGCAGCCTGCCGTCGGCGGTGCGCAGGCAGGCTCCGGAGTTGTACTCAAGGCCCTGCAGGCCATCGTGCGTCCCGTAGCTTCGGATCAGGCCGGTCTTCGGATCGAGCCGGCCGATGCCGAGATTGGTCGAGAACCAGACGCGACCGTTGCCGTCTTCGAGCATGCAGTCGATGGTGTTGTCGGGCAGGCCGTCAGCCGGTCCGTAACGCTTGAAGTGGGCACCACCGGCATCGATGTATTCGAGGCGGCTCAGCCCGGACAGCGATCCGATCCATACCCGGCCCGCGTGGTCGGTCAGCAGGCTGACTACCGTATTTCCGGCCAGTGAATCGTTGCGTCCGGGGATTTCCCGGAAGGTGCTGAGCTTGCCACTGATTTTGTGGATCATCGACACGCCGTCGGTGGTGCCGACCCAGATGTTGCCGGACTGGTCCTGGTTGATCACCAGCACGCTGTCGGAGGCCAAGCCACCGGCCTTGTCGAATCGGCTCACCGCCTTGCCCTCGTGGTAGCGCACCAGCCCGGCGTTGGACGGGGCGACCCACAGGTCGCCGTCACGGGCGCGCAACAATGCGCGGGTCGGGGTGGTGGCGGGTTCGCCGTCGAGCTGCAGGTAGTCGGCTTTGCCGGAGGCCGGGTCGAAGCGCAGGATGCCCCGGCTGGACGGCAGCAGCAGCGTGCCGTCGGCGCCCGGCAGGATGCCGTAGATCCGGATCTCCTTGCCTTCGGTGTGCGTGATGGAGCGGGGAACCGTGCTGCTGGCCGCAGGCGTTGTCGTGGCGGCGCGGGTGCCTGCGACAGCTTGGGCGAGCACGTCGGCGAAACTGGTGACGGTTCGGGTGGACGGATCGTAGCGAACCAGCCCGGGTCCGTTCATCGCCACCCAGAGCCCGCCATCCGTCGCGGGGTACAAGGCGCGCACATAGGTGCCTGCGCGCGGATCGCCCGACAGCGCGAGCACCGCCTGGATCGCACTGCCCTCGGGGTTGGTCCAGACGGCGCCGGCCATCGAAGTGCCTACCCACAACAAGCCCGTGCGATCGACGAACAAGGTCTCGATGCCGGAATCGGGCAGGGCGCCCGGGATGCCGGGTGGCGCCGCGGTCAGTCGCGTCGTGCTGCCGTCGGCGTTGAGGCGCAGCAGGTCGTGGTTGGAAAGCCCAAGCCAGATGCGCCCCGCGTGGTCGGCTGCAATCGCCAGCACGCCGACCGGTTCCGGGGTGTTCGCTTGCCATGACGTCGTCATGGCCCCCGAGGCACGGTCCACCTCGGCGAGGCCGTGAGTGTCGCCCAGCAACAGGCGTCCGTGCGGTCCGCAGAACAGCGCTTCGATGGTCGTGGCATCGGTGGCAAGAACAGTGCCCGCCCTCGCGTCCTTGTCGATCGCGAGGACATGCTTGCCTGCTGCTGCGTAGATGTCGCCGTCCGGACAACGCGTGAAGGATCGCACCCCGGCCTGGTCATCGCCCGGCTCGGACCACACCGGGTCCAGTCTGGGCGTCGGCGTGGCCGTCAGGCGATCGACGCCATGCGGCGTGCCCACCAGCACGCTGTCGTCCTGAATGCGCAACAGGCCGGTGACCGGCAAGCCGCTGCGCTGCACGGCGGCTGCCAGCGGCAACACCTTGTTCGCATCCGGATCGAACAGGATCAATCCACCGGTGGACGAGCCGATCCACAACTTGCCGTCGCGGGCATCGGCGAGGGAGGTCACGAGATGGTTGCCGGGCAGGCTGTCGATCCGGTTCGGATCGTGCATGTAGCGCCTGAGCGAATAGCCGTCGTAGCGGAACAGCCCGCCCTGGGTGACCAGCCACATGAAGCCGCGTTGGTCCTGGAAGATCAACGACACCGAGTTCTGCACCAGCCCGTTTTGACTGTCGATCTGCTGGAAATGGAAATCACGCTGGTACGCCTGCCACGAACCGGGTGCAGGCTGGGCCGACGCCGTACCCACCGCGACCAGCCAGGCCAGCGCAGCCGCGAGCAGCAGCGCGCCGCAGCGGTGCGCCGGCCATGGCATCACCATGGCGACTTCGTGTGGAAGTTGACTCATGACTTACGCAAGGGGCCCCTGGCAGGCGCAGCCAACTGTCGCACTGCCAACTGGGGACAGGGCCGCGCGCGACTGCGGGTCCAGTTTACTGAAACCGGTGTGCCACGTCGTGGGCGAGCGACCCCCGCGGCGCAGGATGGGCAAGGCGCGCAGCGTCGGCATGTAAACTCCATCACATTCACTGCTGACACGCGCGTGGATTTTGAGGCTGCGACGTGCCGCGCGGAGCATGGCATGGCGACGATGACATATCCGGAATGGGATGCCGCGCTGCACGCGGCGAAGCTCGGAGCCACCGCAACCGAGTTGCACGGCTCGATCACGGGCTACCTGTGCGCGGGCCGGGCTGGCACGGCGCATGAAGTCCTCACGGCATTGGCGTTGGAAAGCGACGGCGCTTCTGCTGCCAGCGAACTGCACGTGCTCGTGGATCACCTGATAGCCGAGACCGCAGGCAAGCTGCGCAAGGGCGAACCCGTGGCACCGCTGCTGCCGCCGGGATCGCTGGCCATCCGCGCCGATGCCATGGTGGACTGGTGCCGGGGATTCCTCGGGGGAGCCGGGTTGACGGGTGTGGCTGCCGACCCCGCGCGCGAGCCGGAAGCCCGGGCCCTGCTTGGCGATTTCGGCCACATCGCGGCCATGCACCTCGAGTGCGACGATGACGATGAAGCCGCGCTGGACGACGTGCTGGATTTCATCCGCACCGGCGTCACGCGCCTGCATGGGCTGCTCGCGCCCGCGGGGCGACCTTGATCACGCCCGCCGAATTCGCGCGCCGGCGCCGTGACCTGATGCACATGGCCGGCGCGGATTCCGCGCTGGTGGTCGCTGCCGCGCCACGGCGCATGCGCAATGCCGATGCGGCATGGCCGTACCGGCAGGATTCGGATTTCCATTACCTCACCGGATTTCCCGAACCCGACGCCGTACTGGCGTTGCTGCCGGGGCGCGTGCGTGGCGAAGTGGTGCTGTTCTGCCGCGAGCGCGACGCCGCGCGCGAGCGCATCGAAGGCGCGTGCATCGGCCCCGAACAGGCGGTCGCGCGTTTCGACGTGGACGATGCGTTTCCGGTCGAGGACATCGACGACATCCTGCCCGGCATGCTGGAAGGCCGTACGCGCCTGTATTGCCACTTCGGGCGCGAGAACGAGTTCGATGCACAGTTGCTGCGCTGGATGCGACGTTTGCGTTCAAGCCGTGGCGGCGGCGTGGTGCCGCGCGAATTCGTCGCACTGGGCCATCTGCTGCACGAGCTGCGCCTGTACAAATCGACAGCAGAACTGGCCTTGATGCGGCGCGCCGCGCAGGTTGCCACCACTGCGCAACGCGAGGCGGTGCGGGCGGCGCGGCCCGGCGCTGGCGAGTACGAAGTCGAAGCGGCGCTGCTGCACGCGATGCGTGCGCACGCCGCGGTGCCGTCGTATCCGCCCACCGTGGCCGCCGGCGCCAACGCCTGCGTGTTGCACTACACCGCCAATCGCGCCAAATTGAAGCAGGGCGATTTGCTGTTGATCGATGCGGGTGCGGAAGTCGAGTGTTATGCGTCGGACATCACGCGCACCTGGCCGATCGGCGGCGGGTTCTCGCGCGAGCAGCGCGCTATCTATGACATAGTGCTGGAAGCGCAGCACGCCGCGATCGACGAAGTGCGTGCCGGCCGCGCCTTCACCGCGGCGCACGAGGCGGCGACGCGGGTGATCGCCGGTGGACTGTGCTCGCTCAAGTTGCTGCCGGGCGGCATGCGGTCGGTGCTGAAGTCCGGGGAATACCAGCGTTTCTTCCCGCACAAGACCGGACACTGGATCGGGCTCGACGTGCACGACGTCGGCGATTACCGCGTCGATGACGAACCGCGCATGCTGGAAGCCGGCATGGTGGTGACGGTCGAACCCGGCATCTACATTCCGCCCGACGACGCCACGTTGGCGGCGAAATGGCGTGGCATCGGCATCCGCATCGAGGATGACGTGGCGGTCGGCGCGCGCGGCAACGAAGTGCTGACCGCGGCGTTGCCGAAGACCCCCGACGGGATGCTGGCATTGTGCGGCGGTTGAGTCCGGCGCGCTGCGCCACCTGTCGTGATGGTTGGTGTAAGGTGCGTGGACCGGGTCGCCACGCACAACGCGACGACGTTTCCACATGCCCACCATCACGGGGAGAGCCAGCATGACCAGCAACAATTCCTGGGCCAGGATGTCACCGTATTTCCTGAGCATCCTGCGCATCGTCGCCGCGTTCCTGTTCATGTGTCATGGCACCGACAAGCTGTTCCATCTTCCCGAAGGACCATTCACGCTGATTTCCTCGGCCAAGCTGTTCACGCTGGCCCCCGGTCTTGCGGGCATCCTTGAAGTTGGCGGCGGATTCCTGCTGCTTATCGGGCTGTTCTCGCGGCCGGTCGCGTTCATCCTGTCGGGCGAAATGGCGTTCGCCTATTTCATGGCGCACTTCCCGGCCAACCACATCTTCCCCTATCTCAATGGTGGCGACAGCGCAGTGCTGTTCTGCTTCGTGTTCCTGTACCTGTCGGCGGCGGGTCCGGGGCCGTGGAGTGTGGATCGCGCGCTGCGGCGCGCATGAGCCGGGATACCGTCATGCACCGCAGCCGCCTGTGCAGCATCATCATCGACTGCAAGGTCGATGACCTCGCCGATGCCGCGCGCTTCTGGTCGGAAGCGCTCGGCCGGCCGATCCGCGAGGGTGCCGATCCCGCGCACGACAAGTACGTCGGCATCGCAACGCGCGACGACGAGCCCGTGATCGAACTGCAGAAGGTCGAACACGACAGCCGCGTGCATCTGGACATCGAGAGCGACGACATCGAAGCCGAATCGCGCCGGCTGGAAGCGCTGGGCGCCAAGCGCGTCGCCGCGATCAAGACCTGGATCGTGTTGGAAGCGCCGAGCGGCCAGCGTTTTTGCGTAGTACGCCCGCAACGGGGAACGCTGGGGCCACATGCGAACGAATGGCCGTAGCGGGCTTGTGCGATGATGCCGGCCCCCTACTTGGCGATCTGATCAATGCCCTGGTTGCGTCAACTTCCACGCTGGGCGTGGTTTGGCACGGGCGTGCTGGCGTTCATCGCCGGCCTCGTCAATGCGGTCGGCTATCTCGGCTTCCGGCATGAATCCATCAGCAACATGACCGGCAACGCCAGCCTGCTCGGCATCGCGCTGGGCACGACGAATACCGGCGAAATCGCGCATTGGGCGCTGGCAATTGCCGCGTTCGTATTTGGCACCCTGTTGAGCGGCGTGATTGTGCAGCAGAGTACGCTGAAACTCGGGCGCCGCTACGGCGTGGCGCTGACGCTGGAGTCGCTGCTGCTGTTCCTGGCCGTTCCGTTCCTGGACCACACCAGCTCGGCCGGACTCTATCTGGCATCCATCGCGATGGGCCTGCAGAACGGCATGGTCAGCGCCTACAGCGGCGCACTGATCCGGACCACCCACGTGACCGGCGTCTTCACCGACTTGGGCATCTACCTCGGGCACCTGCTGCGGGGTCTGCCGGTGGACATGCTGCGGTTGCGCGTTTGCCTGGTCGTGGCGGCGACCTTCGTGCTGGGCAGTGTATTTGGAGCGCTGGCGTTCCAGCGCATGCAGCAGCACGCGCTGCTTTTGCCCGCCGTGCTGACCGGGGCATGCGGGCTCTGTTACGCGGGTTATCACCAGTACGCGTTGGCTCACGGACAGGTCATGTCGCACGCACGGTCACGCGAGGATTCCGCGCCGGGGCCTTGAGCCATCCCGAAGATGCGATCGACGTTATCCCGCGCACTTTCGGTGCACCCCCTTCCGTTTTGGAAGGAGGTGCGTTTGGGGATCAGGACGCTGCGGCCACGCGGGCCGGTGTCGCTTCGGCAGCCAGGGCGTCGACGATGCGCTGGTGCTCGGCCTTCAGTTCGTCCGGCAGGCGCTCGCCAAACTGCGCGAGATATTCGCCGATCGCGGTCTGTTCGTCCTGCCATTCGGCGTGGTCCACGTGGAACAATTCGTCGAGCGCACCGTCGCCCAGGTGCGCGCCTTCAAGGTTGAGGTCGTCCGTGTGCGGCAGATTGCCGATGGGCGTGGCGATGGCGTCCGCTTCGCCGGTGATGCGCTTCAGCATCCACTCCAGCACGCGCATGTTGTCGCCGTAGCCCGGCCACAGGAACTTGCCGTCCTTGCCCTTGCGGAACCAGTTGACGTGGAAGACTTTCGGCAGCTTGGCGCCAGGCTGGTCGAACGACAGCCAGTGCGCGAAATAGTCGCCGTAGTTGTAGCCGCAGAAGGGCTTCATCGCCATCGGGTCGCGCCGGATGGCGACGCCGACGTCGGTCGCGGCGGCGGTGGTCTCGGACGCCATCGACGCGCCGACCAGCACGCCGTGGGTCCAGTCGCGGGCTTCGAACACCAGTGGCACGCGCGAGGCGCGCCGGCCACCGAACACGATCGCATCGATCGGTACGCCCTGGTCGCTCTCGGCTTCGGGCGACCAGCTCGGACACTGGTTCGCGCGCACGGTGAAGCGCGAATTCGGGTGCGCGGCCGGGCCGTTGGCGGGGTCGCTGCCGTAATTTGCGATGGGGCGGCCCTGCCAGTCCTTCACGGGCTTGCGGTCGTCCAGGCCTTCCCACCACGGCTGGTTGTCGGCGGTGACGGCGACGTTGGTGAAGATGGTGTCGTGCGAAACCATCTCGATCGCGTTGGGGTTGGTCTTCCTCGAAGTGCCGGGCGCGACCCCGAAATAGCCGGCCTCGGGGTTGATCGCGTACAGGCGTCCATCCTTGCCGGGACGCATCCAGCAGATGTCGTCGCCAACCGTCCACACTTTCCAGCCTTCGCGCTGATAGCCCTCGGGCGGAATCAGCATCGCGAGGTTGGTCTTGCCGCAGGCGGACGGGAACGCCGCCGCGACGTAGCGGATTTCGTGCTGCGGGTTCTCGATGCCCACGATCAGCATGTGTTCGGCCAGCCAGCCTTCGCTGCGCGCCTGCCAGCTGCCGATGCGCAACGCGTGGCATTTCTTGCCGAGCAGCGCGTTGCCGCCGTAGCCGGATCCGTAGGACTTGATCGTGAGTTCTTCCGGGAAGTGCATGATCCAGCGGCGCTCGGGATCGAGCTCGCCGATCGAGTGCAGGGCCTTGATGAACATCTTGTTTTGAGTCAGGCCTTCGCGTTCGATGCGTTGCAGCGCCGCGGTGCCCATGCGGGTCATGATGCGCATGTTGGCGACCACGTATTTCGAATCGGTGATCTCGACGCCGCAGCGCGACAGCGGCGAGCCGATCGGGCCCATGCAATACGGGATCACGTACAGTGTCCGGCCCTGCATGCAGCCTTCGAACAGCGCGTCGATCTTCGCGTGCGCCGCGGCCGGATCCATCCAGTTGTTGTTGGGGCCGGCGTCGTCCCGGTTCTGCGTGCAGATGACGGTGAGTTTCTCGACCCGCGCGACGTCTTTTGGATCGGAGCGGTGCAGGTAGCAGCGCGGATGGGTCGCAGGGTTCAGTTCGAGCAGTTCGCCGCTGGCGAGCATCTCGTCCACGAGTTGCCGGTATTCGGCATCGGAGCCGTCGCACCAGTGGATGTGGTCGGGCCGGGTTCGTTGGGCGACGTCGTCAACCCATCGATTCAACGAATCGAGTTTGCTTGGCATCATGGACTGTGGTTCTCCAGCGAAGGTCTTGTAGTTGTTTGCGAACTCGCGGGCGTGCGTGCAGGCGGATAGGTCGGATGGTTTTTGTATGACCTTGTCCCGCCGGCGACCGGCGAGCTGGCTTGGCGTCAGGGCTTGAGGGCGGCGCCTCCGGAGATGGACGAAGGTTGACGTTAGTCCCGGCGTTCCGCCTTTGCAAGGCGGAACGGCACGCAACGATTGTGCGGGTGCAGCATCGGGTGGCGCGGCGCAATGTCAGCCCGGGTGCGGTACCAGGGTCTCGATGACGTGCTCGACGTAGGCGTCGTATTGCTCGTGCGAGAGGTGCGGCAATTCCAGTGCCACGTTCAGTTGCAGGAAACCCACGTAGGCCGCGTAGGTGAGTCGGGCGCGGTGGCTGGCATGTTCGGATGCGAGCCCGGCCCGGCGGAAAGCCACTTCCAGCAGGTCCATGCGGCGGCGCGACACGCGCGCCATCATGGGCTTGACCTGCGGGTGGTCCAGCGCCTGCAGCAGTGCGGCATAAATGCGGTGCGACTGGATTTCGCTGGATACCCAGCGGAACAATGCGCCCAGACGTGCACGTGGATCATCGCCGGCCGCGCCAATGTGGCTTTCCAGTGCGCGGGTGTCGTCGGCTTCCCAGCGGTCCAGCGCCGCGTCCAGCAGAGCTTCGCGGTTCTTGAAATGCCAGTAGAAGCTGCCCTTGGTGACGCCGAGCCGACGCGCCAGCGCTTCGATGGCGAGCCCGGCCACGCCTTCCTCGGCAATCATGGCCAGCGCGCCGTGCTCCCAGTCCGTCGCGGACAGGCGTGCGTGGGCACGATCCGGGTGCACGGCGTCGCCGGTATCGGCTGTGGGCGAAGCGGATGAGGGCATGACCATACTTTAGCGTATTGACAGAGGCGCGGTCCAAATCCATACTTTCGCGTATGGAAAGAAACGAAGCCAACCCCGAGGCTGTCGGTCGCCTGATGGCCCGCGACGGGACACAGCTGACGGTGGAAACACGCGGCTCGTCGGACGCGCCGCCGCTCCTGTTTGCGCACGGTTTCGGCCAGAGCCGGCACGCCTGGACCCGCGCGGCAACGGTGTTTGCCGAACGTGGCTGGCGCACGGTCACGTTTGACGCGCGCGGTCATGGCGACAGCGGGAGGCTTGTCGATGGCAAATACCTGCTGGAGCAATTCGTCGATGACCTGCTGGTCGTCGCGAGATCGCTCGGTCGACCGCCGGTGCTGGTGGGCGCGTCGCTGGGCGGCTTGCTGGGGCTGGTCGCCGCCGGCGAGATCCGCCCCGATCCATTTCGTGCCCTGGTGCTGGTGGACATCACGCCGCGCTGGGAAACCGCGGGCGTAGAACGCATGCTCGGGTTCATGCGCGCACATCCCGGTGGGTTTGCCTCGCTGGAAGAAGCCGCCGATGAAGTCACCGCTTACCTGCCGCAGCGGCGCGCGCGCAAGGATCAGCAGGAGCTGGCACAACTGCTGAAGCGCGGCGATGACGGGCGCCTGCGCTGGCATTGGGATCCGGCCTTGCTGGATACCGTCGCGCACGAAGGCGAGCACCACCAGCAGCGCGTGCTGGACGCTGCGCGCCATGTCGAGGTGCCGGTGCTGCTGGTTTCGGGCGGACGCAGCGACGTGGTGTCGGCCGCCACGGTGCGTGAATTCATGTCCGCCGTGCCGCGTGCGAAGCACGTCGAAATCCCGCACGCAGCACACACGCTGGCCGGCGACGACAACGACGCCTTCACCGCCGCGATCGAACCCTTCCTGAGTACACTCGACTTGGAAACCGCCGGGACGCGCCCGCGCGCGGCCGGCATGCGAGGTCTGCCATGAGCACCATCATCACACTCGTTTGCGTCGCGATCGTCGGATTGGCCTGCGCGTATTTCCGCGCGCGGCTGTGGCAGTGGACGCTGGCCACGATCGTCACCATCCTCATCGTCGGACTTGGCCTGCGCGCCCCGACGCCGATGTGGGTGCTGCTCGGCATCTTCGTGGTGCTCATCGCGTTGCCGCTGAACCTGACGCCGCTGCGCCGTGCGCTGTTCGCCGCGCCATTGTTGAAGCTGTTCAAGCGCGTGTTGCCGAAGATTTCCGAAACCGAACAGATCGCACTGGATGCGGGCACGGTGGGTTTCGAAGGCGATCTCTTTTCCGGCAAGCCGGACTGGTCGAAGCTGCTGTCCGAACCCAAGCCGCGGTTGAGCGCGGAGGAACAGGCCTTCCTCGATGGCCCGTGCGAAGAACTGTGCCGGATGGTCGATGACTGGCACATCACGCACGAGATCGCCGACCTGCCGCCGGAAATCTGGGATTACGTCAAGCGCAAGGGTTTCTTCGCGATGATCATCCCCAAGCGCTACGGCGGCCTCGAATTTTCCGCGACGGCGCATTCGGCGGTGCTGCAAAAACTGTCCACGATTTCGGCGACGCTGTCCTCGCTGGTTGCGGTGCCGAATTCGCTGGGCCCGGCCGAACTGCTGCTGCACTACGGCAGCGAGGAGCAGAAAAACCATTACTTGCCGCGTCTCGCCGATGGCCGCGAGGTTCCGTGCTTCGCGTTGACCGGTCCGTATGCGGGTTCCGATGCGACCTCGATTCCCGACTACGGCATCGTCTGCAAGCAAACGGTCGATGGGAAGGAGACACTGGGAATCAGGCTCACCTTCGACAAGCGCTACATCACGCTCGCCCCGGTCGCGACGCTGGTGGGGCTCGCGTTCCGGATGTACGACCCGGAACACCTGCTGGGCGACAAGGAGGACATCGGCATCACGCTGGCGCTGATCCCGCGCGGAACCAAGGGCCTGGAAATCGGGCGCCGGCACCTGCCGCTCAACATCCCGTTCCAGAACGGCCCGCTGCGCGGCAAGGACGTGTTCGTGCCGATCGACACCTTGATCGGCGGCCCGCACATGGCCGGCCAGGGCTGGCGCATGCTGGTCGAGTGCCTGTCCGTCGGGCGCGGCATTTCGTTGCCGTCGAATGCGACCGGTTTCGTGCGGCTTGCGGTCGCCGCCACCGGCGCGTACGCGCGCATCCGGAAACAGTTTGGCCTTAGCGTAGCGCGCTTCGAAGGCGTGGAAGAAGCGTTGGCACGCATCGGCGGGCATGCCTATGCCGTGGCGGCGCTGTCACGCGCAACCGCCGCGGCGGTCGATCGCGGCGAGAAGCCGGCGGTCGCGACGGCCATTGCCAAGTGCCACGCCACCGACCTTGGCCGCATGGTCGTGCAGGACGCGATGGATGTGCACGGCGGCAAGGGCATCCAGTTGGGGCCGTCGAATTACCTGGGCCGCATGTGGCAGGGCGCGCCGATCCCGATCACGGTGGAAGGCGCCAACATCATGACCCGCAGCCTGATGATCTTCGGGCAGGGCGCGATCCGCTGCCACCCGTGGATCCTCAAGGAAATGCAGGCGGTGCGTGAATCCGATCGCGCCAGGGCGCTACGCGATTTCGACGCGGCGCTGTTCGGGCACATCGGTTTCGGCTTTTCCAATGCCGCGCGCGCGTTCGTGCTCGGCATCACCTACGCCAAGTTCGGCAAGGCGCCGGGCGATGCCTACACGCGTCGCTACTACCGCAAGTTGAATCGTTACTCTGCGTGCCTCGCGCTGCTCTCCGACACCGCCATGGGCGTGCTGGGCGGCAAGCTGAAGTTCAAGGAAAAGATTTCCGCGCGCCTCGGGGACGTGCTGTCGTATCTCTACATCTGCTCGGCGATGCTGAAGCGCTACGAAGACGAAGGCCGCCCGGAAGTCGAACGGCCCATGCTGGCGTGGGCCTTCCACGATTCCATGTGGCGGATCCAGATGGCGCTGGATGGCGTGATCCGCAATTTCCCGGTGCGGCCGGTCGCGTGGCTGGTGCATACGCTGGTGTTTCCGTTCGGCCGGCGCGAGGTGCCGCCGTCGGATCGCCTGGGCCGGCGCGTGGCCGCGTTGATCACCGCGCCGAACGCCGCGCGCGATGCGCTGGTGCGCGGCATGTACCTGACGCCCAACGCCAACAACCCGGTCGGCCGGATGCACGCGCTGCTGCCCGACGTGGTGGCGGCTGAACCGGTCGAGCGCAAGTTCCTGAAGGCGGTGAAGGCCGGCGGCATCCACGCGCACGATTACTTCGAACAGTTGGTCGAAGCGCAGCAGCAAGGCGCGATCAGCGAAACCGAACGCGCGATGCTGGAGCGCCTGCGTCGTGCCACGGCGGAGTTCATCAACGTGGACGATTTCGATCCGGCGGAATTGCGCGCGGCCGTGGTGCACGGCGGTACGGGTACGCAACGCTCGCTGCACATCGCTTGATGCTGCATGTGGTGGGCGGCTCGTGCGTCAGGCAAGTTCACGCGCGTGGTGCCGCAGGTGGTCCTCGATGAAACTCTGCACGAACCAGTAGCTGTGGTCGTAGCCCGGATGCATCCGCAGTTGCAATGGCTGGCCGTTCTCGTTGCAAGCCTGCTGCAGCAATTCTGGGCGGAGTTGTTCCTTGAGGTAGGGGTCGTTCTCGCCCTGATCGGCCAGGATGGTGCCGGGGAAGCGCGCGCCGGCGCGCAGTAGTTCGCAGGCGTCGTGGCGCTTCCATTCCGTGCGATCGCTGCCCAGGTACATGCTGAAAATCCGGCGCTCGCCCCACGGTACCTGCGTCGGCGAACAGATCGGCGCCAGCGCCGACAGCGAGCGATAGCGACCGGGGTGCCTGAGTGCCAACGTCAGCGCGCCGTGGCCACCCATGGAATGGCCCATGATGCCGCAGCGCGTGAAGTCGGCGGGAAAGTTCGCGGCGATCAGCGCCGGCAGTTCATCGACGATGTACGTTTCCATCTGGAAACGCGCAGCCCACGGCGCCTGCGTGGCGTCCACGTAGAAACCTGCGCCCTCGCCGAACTCCCAGTCATCTTTTGCACCCTCGATGCCGGTATCGCGCGGACTGGTGTCGGGCGCGACCAGCAGCAATCCGAGTTCCGCTGCCACGCGCTGCGCCCCGGCCTTGATCGGAAACGTTTCGGGCGTGCAGGTGAGTCCGGCTAGGTAAAACAGTACGGGCACCTTGCCGTGCGCGGCCTGCGGCGGCGTGAATACCGCAAAGTCCATCGGACCCGCGCAGACCTGGGAATCGTGCCGATAGAAACCTTGCATGCCGCCGAAGCAGCGCTGCTCTGAAATGATTTCCATCTCAATAAACGACCACGCTGCGGATCGATTCGCCGCGGTGCATCAAGTCGAAGCCATGGTTGATCTCTTCGAGCTTCAGGTGATGCGTGATCATCGGGTCGATCTCGATCAATCCCTGCATGTACCAATCGACCACCTTGGGCACGTCGGTGCGCCCGCGCATGCCGCCGAACGCGCTGCCGATCCAGCGCCTGCCGGTGACGAGCTGGAACGGGCGCGTCGAGATTTCCTGTCCGGCGCCGGCCACGCCGATGATGCAGGCGACGCCCCAGCCCTTGTGGCAGCACTCCAGCGCCTGCCGCATCACCTTGACGTTGCCGATGCATTCGAAGGAATAATCCGCGCCGCCTTTCGTCAACGACACGAGAAACGGCACAAGGTCACCTTCGACTTCGCGGGTGTTGACGAAGTGCGTCATGCCGAATTTTTCCGCCAGTTCCTTGCGCCGCGGATTGCGATCGACGCCCACGATCATCGCTGCGCCCGCGAGTCGCGCGCCCTGGATCACGTTGAGGCCGATGCCGCCCAGGCCGAACACCACGACTTTCGATCCGGGTTCGACTTTCGCCGAGTTGATCACAGCGCCGATGCCGGTGGAAACGCCGCAGCCGATGTAGCAGACCTTGTTGAAGGGTGCGTCCTCGCGGATCTTCGCGACCGCGATTTCGGGCAGCACCGTGTATTCGGCAAACGTGGACGTGCCCATGTAGTGGTGGATCATCTCGCCGCCGGCCGAAAAGCGGCTGCTGCCGTCGGGCATCACGCCCTTGCCCTGCGTTTCCCGGATCGCCTGGCAAAGGTTGGTCTTTGGGTTCAGGCAGTACTCGCATTCGCGGCATTCGGGCGTGTACAGCGGGATCACGTGGTCGCCCTTCTTCACCGACGTCACGCCGGGTCCGGTTTCGACCACGATGCCCGCGCCTTCATGGCCGAGGATCGCCGGAAACAGGCCTTCCGGGTCATCTCCCGACAGGGTGTAGGCGTCGGTATGGCAGAGACCCGTGGCCTTCAGTTGCACCAGCACTTCGCCCGTGTGCGGGCCTTCAAGGTCCACGGTCTCGATGCTGAGCGGCGCACCGGCCTTGTGTGCGACGGCGGCTTTGACTTTCATGCGCCCGACTCCTTGTTGCAAAAGGATTGAGTGTAGCGCCTGGGCGCGGGCGCAGCCGTCAATGTCGTGTATACAACCTGCGGCTGCAAAAAAACGCGGCCCCGTTTCCGGGGCCGCAGGAAGAACCAGAAATTCCGGAGAGTGTTAGAACCTCTGGTTGTAACGCAGGTAGTAGAAGCGGCCGATGTCGAAACCGCCGTAGTACGAATATTGGGAGTTGGGGTTGCTGTACATCGGTGCAGCCCAATGCCCGAACACGTTGTTGACACCGAACGAGATGGTGCCCTTCCACGGTGCCGTGTAGCGGACCTGCATGTCGTGGAACGTGTTGGAACCGGTCTGGTTCAGGTTCATCACCACGTTGTTCAGGATGTAACCCGGCATGTTGCACTCCGGGCCGCCCGCTGAGGTGTTGTTCCACACGCACTTCTCCCGCATTGAGGAGTAGTAGCGCGCGGTCCAGGTGGCGCCCCAGGGACCCAGCGCCCAGTCGAGGCTGGCGTTGGAACGGGTGCGGAAGTTGCCGTACCAGCTGTTGGAGGGGCTGACCGGCGTGGTCGGCTTGTTGTCGGCCTTGCTGTCCAGCTTCGAGGTGTAGGTGGTGTTCCAGGTCAGCGTGAACGTGCCGAACTTGTTTTCCGGCAGACGATAGTTGACGCCGAAGTCCCAGCCCTCCGCCTCGGATACACCGGCGTTCACCAGGCCGCGCAGGGCGTAGTTCAGCGCACCGGTGCTGGGATCACGCGTGAACAGCGAAGGCACGCAACGGCTGGTGACGCCGCCGATGTAACAGTCGTTCAGCATGCTGGTGACGGTGTCGCCGACCAGGGCGTTGGTAATGGTGATGTTGTACCAGTCGAGGGTGAGGTCGAGGTTGCCCGGCACGAACTTCGGGCTGTACACCACGCCGGCCGTCTTGCTGGTTGCCAACTCCGGTTTCAGCGTCGGGTTGGCACCGGAGAAGAACTGCGTGCCGGTCTGGCAAGGGAAGGAGGTGCACACGAGGCCGCCCTGGCCAAGCTGCTTGTAGTTGGCCGGTACCGGTGCCTGACCGCCGAAACCGCTGGTGCAACGCTGGGCCACGGCCGGGTTGCTGCCCGCCGCCTGGTTGGTGGAGCATGGGTCGATGTAGTAATCGAACGTGCCGCTGATGCCGCCGAACAGGTCGTGGATGCCCGGGGCGCGGAAGCCCTTGGCATAGGTGCCACGCACCAGCACTTCCTCGATCGGACGCCAGGTGATGCTGTACTTCGGATTGGTGGTGCTGCCGAACGATGAATAGTGCGAGCGGCGGGCTGCCACGTTGAGCGACAGCTCATGCGCGAAGGGCAGGTCCTTCAGCAACGGGACGTCCACTTCGACATAGGCTTCCTTGACGTTGTACGCACCCTGGGTCGGACCGGAACTCAGGCTGGTGCTGACGCCGGACTGGAACATGGCGTCAGGCGAGTAGCTGCCTTTGTCCCGGCGGTATTCGATACCCGCGGCGACGGACAGGTCGCCCGCCGGCAGCGTGAACACCGAACCGGTGATGTTGGCCGAGTAGTCGATCGTCGAGGTGCGCCCGGTGGTGTGGTAGTACGGGAACAGGAACTGCTGCAGCGCCGCGTTGTTCTGCAGCGAGCCGGGGCCGACCTGGCCTGCGGGAATCAGCGGGTTCCACGGGATGCAGGAGCCGGGGGCGTTGCCGTAGGCGATCGGGGCGGCTGCGGTGCCGCACTGGACCACGCCGCTGGAATTGAGGAACGACGGGCCCACGGCCTGGTTCACGGCAAGCAGGTTGAAGTCGCCGTGCTGGGTCGTGAGGATGTTGTTCTGGTTGCTGTAGGCACCGACATCCCAGTTCCAGCTGCGGTTGGCGATCTCGAAGTCGCCGGACAGCGTGCCGCCGATGCGGTAGGTGGTCAGGGCGTTGTCGGTGACGCGCGGCACTTCCCAGCCGCGGCGGTAGCCGGAGACGGCGACCCCGAACGGGTTGTAATAGCTCTTGGCATCCAGCGAGTTCGAGGCCGGATTGCCCTGCTTGAAGGTGGTCAACTGCAGGGGATAGCCCGCCACCGTCTGCTGTGTATCGCGGTGGTTGTAGAGGATGTCGACCCGCGCCTGGACGTGGTCGCTGATGCTGTAGTTGGTGCTGGCGAACACGGATTTGTGCTCCAGCCCCGTCTGCACCATCATTTCCTCGTTCGAGTTGGTCAGATCGCTGGTGCCGCCGGCCGCGTTGGTGCCGTGCCAGTTGGCCGGGTTGGTGTAGTCGCTGCCGAAGTTGAGGGTGCAGCGCCCCAGCGGGCTGGTCGTGGCGTTGGTCGTGTTGCAGGGCTGGCCCGGGATCTTGAACGCCCCCCACTGCGAGACGGCGGTCCAGCCGGCGGTCGGGTGGCGGTTGGTGGAGGGATACGCGGAGAACCAGCGGTCGCTGGCCCACACCGGATCCTGTTTGCCGTACTCGGCAACGAGGGTGACCGAACCACGTTCGCTCTTGGCGCCGAAGGTCGCGGAATAGGTCTGCGCGGTGCCGTCGCCCTGGTCGTACTGGCCCCAATAGCCGGAGGCCTCGGCGCCGTTGAAGTTGCTGCGGGTGATGATGTTGATCACGCCGGCGATGGCATCGGAGCCGTAGATGGCCGAGGCGCCGTCCTTCAGGACTTCGATGCGCTCGATCGCTGCGATCGGCACCTGCTGCAGGTCCTGCAGGCCGTAGGTGTTGGTGCCAAGGCGCTTGCCGTTCAGCAGGATCAAGGTGCGGCTGGCGCCGAGGTTGCGCAGGTCGGCGTAGTAGCCGCCGACGTTTTCGCCGGAAGCGAGAACCTGGGCGCGGCTGATCGGCGGGGTGCCCGACACGGTCAGGTTCTGCAGGATGTCGGCGGTCGTGTTGAAACCCTGGTGCTCGATCGCGGTACGGTCGAGCACGATGACCGGCTGGGCGGTTTCGATCGTGGCCTTGCGGATGTGGGTGCCGGTGACCGTGATGGTCCCGAGTTGCTGCGGATTGGCGGTCTGGTCCTGCGCCGCTTGCGGTGCGGGAGCGTTTTGGGCATAGGCGATGCCGGAGGCGAGCAAGCTCGCGCAGATGGCCGATGCCAGGAGTGTGCGGTTCATTCGGAGTACTCCCCCTAAGGAGTGTCGAGTGCGGTGGTGGGCTGGGTCGCCGCCATGAGGAAAAAACGGAGGCCGTATCGCGGTCGTGGCCGTCACGCAAATCGCTTGGCTTGCGGGATCGCAACCCGGCCGCACCCCGCACATTAACTACCCGTTAACGCGCTCTGAATCCGCCGAAAGGGCATGTCGGCATAGTCATTGCGGCCTATGTCAAAAGGCCTATTCGCGAGGTGGGTTGGCTGGAAGCCACGTTGTCATGGGCCGGCCTGTGGCCTGCACGGCTGGCTGGAGCCTTGCGTTCGCAGACGGCAGGACGCGCTGCACCTGTCGGCATTCCGGCGCCGTGTCGGCTTCAACCCGGTGCGGGATTCACGCAGCAGTCGCTGCGAGTTCGCGGGTTGCCGCAAACGTCACATCGGGCCAACGTTCCTGCGCCAGTTGCAGGTTCACGCGCGTAGGTGCGAGGTAGACGAGTTGCTCGGCTGCATCCACCGCGAGGTGCATTGCGTTGCGTTCGCGGAACTCGGCCAGCTTCTTCGCATCGTCGCAATGCGCCCAGCGGGCGGTCGCGATGCCCACGTTCTCGAACGCGCAATCGACGTTGTATTCGTCCTTGAGACGGTAGGCCGCGACGTCGAACTGCAGCACGCCGACCGCACCCAGGATCAAGTCATTCGACATCAAGGGGCGGAAGAACTGGGTTGCACCTTCTTCCGACAATTGCGCGAGGCCGGCGCGCAGCGCCTTCATCTTCAGCGGGTCGCGCAGGTGCGCGCGCCGGAACAGTTCCGGCGCGAAGTTGGGGATGCCGGTGAACACCAGCTTCTCGCCTTCGCTGAAACTGTCGCCGATCGAGATGGTGCCGTGGTTGTGCAGGCCGATCACGTCGCCGGGCCAGGCTTCTTCCGCGAGCTCGCGCTCGCTGGCCATGAAAGTCAGCGCATTGGCGAGCTTCATTTCCTTGCCCGTGCGGACCTGGAGCGCCTTCATGTTCGGCCTGTATGAGCCGGAACACACCCGTAGGAACGCCACGCGGTCGCGATGCGCCGGGTCCATGTTGGCCTGGATCTTGAATACGAAGCCCGAGAGTTTTTCTTCGTCCGGTGACACTTCGCGCGTTGAAGTCGCGCGCGGCTGCGGCGACGGCGCGTGTTCGACGAAGAAATCCAGCAACGGTTGCACGCCGAAATTGTTGATGCCGGAACCGAAAAACACCGGGGTCTGTTCGCCGGCAAGGTATTTTTCGAGGTCGAACGGGTGCGAGGCGCCCTGCACCAGTTCCAGTTCGTCGCGCAGTTCCGCCAGCGCGTCAACGCCGATGCGTCGTTCGAGTTCTGGATCGTCCAGCCCTTTCAGGATGGTCGAATCCTGGCGCGTGAAGTTGCGCCCCGACTCGTACAGGTGCACTTCGCCGTCGATGAGGTGATACACGCCCTTGAGGCGCTTGCCCATGCCGATCGGCCAGGTCACCGGCGCGCACTGGATCTTCAATACCGATTCCACTTCATCCAGCAGTTCGATCGGCGAGCGGCCCTCGCGGTCGAGCTTGTTGATGAAGGTCATGATCGGCGTGGTGCGCAGGCGACACACGTCCATCAGCTTGATGGTGCGCTCCTCGACGCCCTTGGCGCAGTCGATCACCATCAGCGCCGAATCGACCGCAGTCAGCACCCGATACGTATCCTCGGAGAAGTCCGCGTGGCCGGGAGTGTCCAGCAGGTTGACGATGCGGCCCTCGTACGGGAACTGCATCACCGACGAAGTGACGGAAATCCCGCGTTCCTTTTCCATCGCCATCCAGTCGGACGTCGCGTGACGCGCGGACTTGCGCGATTTCACCGCGCCCGCCATCTGGATCGCGCCGCCGAACAACAGCAGCTTTTCGGTCAGCGTGGTCTTGCCCGCGTCCGGGTGCGAAATGATCGCGAAGGTGCGGCGACGACGCGTCTCTTGAAGGTGGTGGTCGGTCGTGTGGTCGGGCATGGGAGCGGGTTTGCACGGTAAAGCAAACCCGCGATTGTAGCGCCGATTACTTCGACAGCCTGGTCAAAAGGCTGTACCAATAGTCCAGCGCCGCCGGGATTTCCGAGGCCGGCAGTTTTTCGTTGAGCCCGTGGGCAAACATGTCGTTGGCCTTGGCGAATTCGGGTGCAACGCCGTAGCTCGGGATGCCGACGGCACGGAAGCGCACGCTGTCGGTCGCGTAGGCGGCCATCGCCGGCACCACCTGCACGTTGGGGTAGCGCGCGCGGATGGCCGCGGCAACGGCCTCCACTACGTCCGGTCGCAACGGTGACGCGGGAGTCGGCGCGGGCGGTGGCGGCTGCACCGTGATCGCGACCGTGGAATCGGCGACCACCTTGTGCAGGGCGGTTTCGACCGCGGCGACATCGGTGCCCGGGAAGATGCGGCAGTTGATGTTCGCCGTTGCGCGTTGCGGCAGTGCGTTGGGTGCGTGGCCACCGTCGAGTTGCGTGGCGATGCAGGTGGTGCGGAGCTGCCCGACGTAGGCTGGGTCGGCCGAGATCACGGCAGCCGCCTTGGCATCATCGGGATTTGCCGCGAACGCCGTCATGGCGGCGGCCAACGGGCCGGTTTCGTGCGAACCCATTGCTTTCAGCGATGCCAGCGTGATGTCATTGTGCTGCACGGGGAATTCGTAACCGGCGATCCGGTCGAGTGCCCTGGCCAGCCGGTTGATGGCGTTCTCCTTCGCGTCCGGCTCGCTGGAATGCCCGCCCGGCGAGGTGACGGTCAGCAGGAAATCCGCGTAGGTTTTTTCCGCTGCCTGGATCTCGTACACGACCGGCTTGCCGGAGGCATCGAGCGTGCCGCCACCGCCATCGTCGTTGAGCAGGAATTCGGCGTCGGGGTAGCGCTTGGCCAGCTCGCGCGTGGAGAGCATTCCGGTTTCCTCGTCGCCCGAGAACACCAGGATCATCCCGCGTTTGGGCGTGAAGCCTTCGCGCTTGAAGCGCATGAAGGTCTCGACCAGGGTGACGATGCCGCTTTTCATGTCGGCCACGCCGCGGCCGTAGAGATAGCCGTTTTCCTCGACCAGCTTGAACGGATCGCGCTCCCAGTCTTTCGGGTTGGCCGCGACCACGTCCATGTGCCCCGAAATCAGGATGGGTTTCAGCGTGGCGTCGCTGCCCCGATAGCGCACGGCCAAGGTCGCGGTCTCGCCGAACGGCGTGATCTCGATGTCGGATTTCGTAAAGCCGGCCGATTCCAGTTTTTGTGCGAGATACCGCGCGAAGGCTGGCACCTGACCCTTGCCCTGCACGGACTGGAAGGCGATGGCGTCACGCAACATGCCCATGGTTTCCGGCATGGCCTGTGCGGTGGTTTCAGCAGCGGCCAGCGGCGTGAACGCAAAAGCCAGAACAATGCCGCAAGCCACGCCTGCGCGGTGCGTCAACATGCGATTCTCCCCGGTTGTCCCAAGCAGGGTGAGCCTACCGGAAAAACGGCCCGGACACCGCCGGGGCTGGACCGGGCGCTGTCGGGGCCTCGCGCCCGCGGCCTACTTCGTGAGCTTGGTCAGCAGGCTGTGCCAGTAATCCAAGGCTGCCGGCACTTCCGCGGCCGGGAGCTTCTCGTTGAGGCCGTGCGCGAAGGTGTCGTTGGGCTTGGCGAAGTTCGGGCTGACGCCGTAGCAATCCACGCCGGCATTGCGGAAGTACATGCTGTCCGAAGCACCCGACGACATGCCCGGCACCACGTCCACGCCAGGGAAGCGTTCGTGGATGGTCGCGCTGACCGCTTTCAGCACGTCCGGGCGCAGCGGCGAGGCTGGACTCTCCACCGGCGGCGGTGGGCGCACCGCGATGGCCACGTCGGGGTTGCCGATGATCCTGGAGAGCATGTCCTTGACCGAAGCAACGCTGACGCCCGGGAAGATGCGGCAATTGATGTTGGCGTCGGCGCGTTGCGGCAGCGCGTTCAGCGCGTGCCCACCGTCAAGCATGGTCGCGACGCAGGTGGTGCGGATCTGGCCGACGTAGGCGGGGTCGGCGGAAATCACCGCCGCAGCCTTGGCGTCATTGGGATTCGCGGCGAATGCGCGCATCGCGTCGGCCAGCGGGCCGCTCTCGTGGGTGCCGAGCGCCTTCAACGAAGCCAGCGTGATCTCGTTGTGCTGCACCGGGAATTGGTAGGCGGCGACCGCGTCGAGCGCCTTCGCCAATTTGTAGATGGCGTTGTGGCTCGGGTTCGGCTCGCTGGAATGGCCGCCGGGCGAGGTCACGGTGAGCTTGAAGTCGGCGTAGGACTTTTCGGCCGCCTGGATCTCGAACAGCACGGGCTTGCCCGCTGCGCTGAAAGTGCCGCCACCGGCGTCGGCGTTGAGCAGGAATTCGGCGTCGTGGTAGCGCTTGGCCAGCTCGCGCGTGGACGCCATGTCGGTTTCCTCGTCGCCCGAGAACACCAGGATCATTTCGCGTTTGGGCACGTAACCTTCGCGCTTGAAGCGCATGAAGGTTTCGACCAGCGTGATGTCGTTGGTCTTCATGTCGGCCACGCCGCGCCCGTACAGGTAGCCATTTTCCTCGATCAACTTGAAGGGATCACGCTGCCAGTCCTTCGGGTTGGCCGCGACCACGTCCATGTGCCCGGAAAGCAGGATGGGCTTGAGGCTCGCGTCGCTTCCGGGATAGCGCACCACCAGTGCGGCGGTTTCGCCGACCGGGATGATCGTGATGTCGGATTTCGCAAAACCGGCCGATTCCAGTTTCCCTGCGAGGTACTGTGCCAACGCGGGCACCTGGCCCTTGCCCTGCACCGTCTGCGTGGCGATGGCATGGCGCAGCATGTCCATCGTCTCCGGCATCGCCTGCGCGGTGGTTTCGCTACGCGCGGGCGGCATCCATGCAGCGACAAGCACGATGCAGGTGGCGATCAACAGGCGCATGAATGGCATGGCAGGCTCCCGGCGGGTAGGAATTGGCGAAGATTACCTGCGCACACGAACAACCATCACGTGCCGGACGTCACTTTGCCTTGGCCAGCGCGGGCAGCAGTTCGTACCAGAAATCCAGCGAAGCCGGCAGCTCGCTGGCGAGGATCCGTTCGTTGTAGCCGTGTGCATGCACGTCGCCCGGCTTGGCAAATGCAGGACTGACGCCCCATGTCGGCACGCCGTGGTTGCGGAAATGGCGGCTGTCGGAGGACGCCGGGATCATCACGGGAATGACTTCGATTCCCGGAAACCGCTCGTGGACCGCCTGCGTCACCGCCGCCATCACCTGCGGCAGGACGGGGTACGAGATTGGCCCCAGTACGGGCGCCGGATCCTGCACGCTGACCTTGATGGCGGAATCGGCGACGGCATGCTGCAGTTGTTGCTGCACCCCGGCGACGGTGTCGCCGGGAAAGATGCGGCAGTTGACGTTCGCCGCAGCCTGCTCGGGCAGGGCGTTGCGTGCGTGGCCAGAGGTGAACTCGGTCGCGACGCAGGTGGTGCGGATCTGGCCGACGTAAGAGGGGTTGGCCGAGATCACGGCCGCTGCCCTGGCGTCGCCCGGGTGTTCGGCGAAGCGGCGCAGCGCGTCCGCGAGCGGACCCTGCATGTGCGCGCTCATCGCCTTGAACGAGGCCAGCGTGATGCCGTTGTACTCCACCGGGAACTGGTACGCGGCGATCTTCTGCATCGCCGCGGACAGCTTGTAGATGGCGTTGTCGGGATTGGGTTCGCTGGAATGACCGCCCGGTGAAGCCGCGGTGACGAGGAAATCCGCGTAACCCTTCTCCGCGGCAACCACGCCGAACAACACCGGTTTCAGGTTGGCGTCGTATTCGCCCGACCAGCCATCGGCGTCGAGAGCGAACTCGGCATCGTGGTAGCGCCTGGCAACCGCCTCGGCAGTGAATTCGTCCGTTTCCTCGTCGCCCGTCAGCGTCAGGAGGATGTCGCGTTGTGGCACGTAGCCCTCGCGCTTCAGGCGCATGAAGGTTTCGACCAGCGCAACCGTCTGATCCTTCATGTCCGCGACGCCGCGCCCGTAATAGTACGGCCCGTCCTTGACCAGCTTGAAGGGTTCGTGGTCGCTCCAACCTTCGGCATTGGCGGGGACCACGTCCATATGCCCGTGGACGATGAATGGCTTGCCGTCGCCCTTGCCGCGGTAGCGCACGACCAGCGCTTCGGTGTTGCCGACGGGTATGGTCTCGATGTCGGCTTGCGCAAAGCCTGCGGATTCGAGCTTTTCCGCAAAATAGCGCGCCAGCGCGGGGACCTGGTCCTTGCCCTTCACGGTCTGCACCGAGATCGCGTACGCCAGCATGTCCATGTATTCCGGCATCGCCTGCGCGGTGGTTTCCGCGAAGGCCTGCGGGGCGGAGAGTGCCATGGCAAGACAGACGGCCAAACCGATACGTGAGGTGGTTGCCATCAAATATTTCCTGGCGGAGGTGGGTGTCCCGCGAGTATAGCGACGGCCCGGCAAACTTCGACGGCGCGCGGAATCAAGCGGGCCGGCTGCAGTCGATCATCCAGTGCGCGCCGAAGCGATCGGTGAACATGCCGAAACGCAGCGACCACGAGGTTTCGGCGATCGGCATCATCACCTCGCCGCCGTCGCTCAAGGCCACGAACAGGCGTTCCGCTTCGGCGGGTTCGTCCACGCTCACACACACCCGGTTGCCGTGGATGCCGGGATAGGGCGAGCCATCGGGAGGACACCAGTCGGAGGCCATCAACACGGCGCCTCCGACCTCCAGCCGCACGTGCGCGATCAGGCGCTTCAATTCCGGCGGCATGTTTTCGCAACTCGGCATTTCACCGAAGGTGACCTTCATCGCGACCTTGCCGCCGAGGCAGCGGGCGTAGAAGTCGAAGGCTTGCGCAGCCTGGTTGTCGTAGAACAAATAGCTAGTGAGTTGCATGGCGGTTTCCTCGTGGATCGTGGAGGGGTGTGCAATGGAACGGATCATGTCGCGGCGGCACGCCCGGGCGTCGCAATGGCGCTTGCCTGCTCAGGTCACCACCTGCCGCGCGCCATGTTCTCGCGGCGTGCCAATTCCTTTTCGCTTGGCTCGGTACCTGCGAACGAGCCCGGCCGGATGGCGCCGTCTGGCACATAGGTGCTCATCACGGCGCCGCTGTTCGAAACCCCGGAGTGGACGAGCCGCAGCGCCGAAGGTTTGGCGGCCTCGCCGAAAAGGCGTTTGCCGAGCCCGAGCACCACCGGAAACGTCCACACGTTGTACTCGTCGATCAGATCGGCAGCCTGGAGCGTCTGGATCAGGTTGCCGCTGCCGATCACCTGCAGGTCGGGGCCCGCTTGCTGCTTGAGGGCGAGGATTGCCGGAACGGTATCGCCGTGGAGCAGGGTCGAATTGTTCCAGTGGAGCTGCGTCAAGGTGCGCGAGGCCACGTGTTTTTTTGCCACGTTGAGTGTCTTCGCGATCGGGTCGTCAGCCGGTTGATACGGCCAGAACGCCTCGAATATCTGGTAAGTCCGGCGCCCGAGCAGCAATTCGCGGTCCTTGCCGTCGAAACCCGCGGTCGAGATGTCCATGCTGTCGTCCGCGTAGGCGAACATCCAGCCGCCTAGGGCAAAGTCACCGGTGAGGTCTTCTTCCGGGCCGCCGGGGGCCTGCATGATGCCGTCCAGCGAGACGAACGTGGAGACGACGAGTTTTCGCATGGGAACGCTCCTGCCGTGGCGGCGGTGCGGGTCGGGCGCGCGAATCGTAGTTGACCGCGTGGAATGGCGACGAACGATCCTGGGCCAAATCGACATCTCTATGTCCATTTGTTCAGGCGGTATCGGAGGTTGCTGAACTGGGTTGGCCCGGCGCCCTCTGTTGGTGCAGCGTCGGGAAGCCAGTTTCTGCGAGGGCAGGCGGGTTGCTGGCAACAGCATGAGGCGCAAACGCCCTGCCATCCGGTGCAGGCAGGTCGTTGTCCGGGATCGGGGCCGGCGGCTTGGCGGCTGCGCCATTGGTGGCCTGCGGCATCGCCGGGTGGCGAAATGATGTTTGCTTATATGGACGTATGGACGTCCATACG
>JAFEDX010000119.1 GCA_018241365.1 Pseudomonadota bacterium | reverse complement strand
TCAGTCCGCCTTGGGAAGCGCCTTGCTCAAAAAGTCACTGAAGGGTGCCGTCGGATCGCCGCTGATCCTCTTGGCAAACATCACCGTCCAGAAATTTCGATGCATCAGCATGCTGATGCAATAATCATAAAAATTGGCTGAAAGCAAAGGGCGTCGCCAGCCTACGCCCTTGCTGTCAAAAACTGCGATAGGAAGGTCACGCTGCGCATATGTTGCGGTTTTCATCATGCCGTCGTATACGTTGATGGTTGCACTTACATGATGACTATCACCAGAAGGCGTGAACTTGATGTCGAAATGAACACCATTTGGATATTTTACTGGATCGAAGCTATAAAACACCTTTCTTCTGGTAAACGAAAGTCCCGCATTATCCATGCGACGGGAAAATTCCGAATAGTAACTATTATCCATATGTCCATATACAAAATACATGCATCCGCAGCCCTCTTCGGCGAGCACGTTCACCCCGAGCGGATCCGGCACACCGAGATCAATGCGAGGGCTATCAGGAATTGCAGCTCGAAGGCCTCCGTCGACGGGAGTAGATCGGGTGATCGGAACAGGCCGACTGATCGACGCCTCGACGGGTGGCACTGGTGGGGGACTGAAGAACTCTGGCAGCCAGGAATTTATGCCGAGCAGGAACGATGCCGACACGAAAATGACAATCCTGATAACTGCATGGAAGCGGAAGGACCATGCAATCCAAAAAGACAATAGCAAGTTTATGACCGATGGGATCGCCCAACCTGTAAGTAGGAACAGAAACCCGCCGATGAAGCCGGAAATAGGGTGAATGGTCAGTACGAAAAACAAAGCCAAAGTCACTGCGATAACAGGCGGCAGCAATCGCATCCAGAATTGTGCATATATTTTCATCGCCCCCCCTGTAATCTGCCTCAAATCATCTTCGCAGCGGCGAGTTCGCTCTTGAGATACGCGTAGTAGATCGGCGCCGCAACGACGCCCGGCAGGCCGAACGCGGCTTCCATCACCAGCATCGCCAGCAGGATTTCCCACGCGCGCGCGTGGATGCGATGGCCCATGATCTCCGCGTTGAGGAAATATTCCAGCTTGTGGATCAGGATCAGGAAGATCAATGCGCCCAGCGCAGCCCACAGCGAAACCGACAGTGCGACGATCACGATCAGGGTGTTGGAAATCAGGTTGCCGATCACCGGCAGCAGGCCAACCACGAAGGTGATCACGATCAGGGTCTTGGTGAACGGCAGTTGCGCGCCCGCGAGCGGCAGCACGATCAGCAGGAAGATCGCGGTGAAAAGGGTGTTCAGCACCGAGATGCGCGCCTGCGCGAACACGATGTCGTGGAAGGCCTGCGTGAAGCGCGTGCAGCGTGTAGTGAGGTCGCGGCGCAACGGGCCGCCGCCGTCGCCGGCGCGCGCGTGGGTCAGCGCCACCAGCGCGCCCAGCGCGAGACCGACCAGGATGCGTCCGAATACGTGCAACGTTTCCTTGCCGGCGACCTGCAATTGTTCGGAATGCGTGCGCGCGAGTTGCGTTGCGGTATAGCGGAAGTCTTCCGCGCTGACCGGCAGGTACGCGACGATCCATGCAGGCAGCTGGGTACGCGCACGGTCGATGACCGGCATCAGGCGATCGAACAAGGTGTTGGGGTCACCCAGTTCCACACGGAAAAATGCGACCGCGCCGAAGATCAGCAGGGCCAGCAGGCCCGCGACGACCACCGCGAGCACGCCCACCACCAGTTGCCGTGCCCAGCCTCCGGGCCATTTGCGCTCGAGCAACGGCGCCAAGGCATCGACCACCGCATACACCGTCAGGCCCGCGATCAGCGCCGGCAACAGGTGCAGGAACATCACCAGCAGCAGCGCGACGGCGGCCGCGATGTAGCTCGCGATAGTGGTATGGCGCCCGGCGAGGGCGAAGGGTTGACGGGTATCGTTCATGCGGCCGAGTCTGGCAGCGAAGCCGGCACGACTCCATACCGGAAGGTCCGTTAAAATTGCGCGATACCGTCACCGGGAGCCTGCATGCCCGCACGCACCGAACCCGCCGCCCGCGATCGCCTGATCTTCGCGCTCGACGTACCGGATCGCGCCGAAGCCGTTGCCTGGATGGATCGCCTGGGCGACAGCGTGTCGTTCTACAAGATCGGCCTGGAGCTGCTGAGCGGCGGCGATTACTTCCCGGTGCTGGACGAACTCGCGAAGCGCGGCAAGCAGATTTTCGCGGACCTGAAATTCCACGACGTGCCGGCTACGGTCGCGGGCGCCGTACGTGGCCTGGCGCGGCATCCGGTCACCTTTGCGACGATCCACTGCGACAGCCGCGCGATGCTGGAAGCCGCGGCGGCCAAAAAGGGCTCGCTGCGCCTGCTGGCGGTAACGGTGCTGACCAGCAACGACGCCGGCGATCTTGCCGCGCTGGGTGTGCACGGCGATCCCGCCGACGTGGTGATCCAGCGCGCACGACTCGCACAAAGCGCGGGCATCGACGGCGTGGTGTGCGCCGGCGCCGACCTGCCGCGCTTGCGCGATGCCCTCGGGCCCGAACTCCTCACGGTCTGCCCCGGCATCCGTCCGGCCGGCGCAGCGGGGGACGACCAGAAGCGCACCGTCGATGTGGCCACGGCGTTCGCACTGGGCGCCGACTACATCGTGGTCGGCCGTCCCATCCGCAAGGCGGACGATCCACGCGCGGCCGCGAATGCCATCGTCGCGCAGATCGCAGCGGCCACAAACTGAACGGAGCGGCTTGCCTATCCTGGCGCACATCGCCAAACTCGAACGCATGCCCATTGCCAACCGCTACCGTACGGCCCGCCGGCACGCCGTGGCGTTCGCGCTTGCAGGCACCTTCACGCTGACGCTGGCAGCCTGCCAGCATGCGCCTCCGCCCCCCAGCAACGTCACCCCTGAGCAGGCCGTCGCCACCAACCTCAGGCTGACTGCCGCGGGCGATTTCGACGGGCTGATGAAGAATCGACTGCCGCCAGCCGATTACGCGGCGTGGCGCGCCGAATGGGACAAGCAGCACGTACAACCGGTGCCGGCCTCGCTCGACCAGCAGAAGCAGTTTGCCGAAATCATGCGGATGCTGACCGAACCCGATGCCGAGGCGAAGCTGGCCAAGCGCCTGGCGCCGGAATTGAAAGGTCTGCGTGGCGGCAAGGGCCAGTCCCTGCCGATCTTCGGCAGCATCCTGGAAGCCGCGATCAAACAGATGATCGCCGAATCGCCGCAGCTTGGCCCGGCCCAGCAAACACTCGCCAATCAAGGGTTGGACGCGCTTTCCGCCTGGG
>JAFEDX010000118.1 GCA_018241365.1 Pseudomonadota bacterium | reverse complement strand
TTCTGCCCCATCTTTTCGAGCACGCGGCCACGGCGGAAACCCTCCACCTCTTCGGTTTCGACGACGATGAGCGACGTGCCTTTGGCGCCTTTGGCCGGATCGGTTTTCGTGACCACGATGATGAGGTTTGCCGTGCCGCCATTGGTGATGAAGGTTTTCGAACCGTTCAGCACGTAATGATTGCCGTCGCGCTTGGCGTTGGTCTTGATGTTCTGCAAATCGGAGCCGGTGCCGGGTTCGGTCATCGCGATGGCGCCGACGAGTTCGCCGCGCGCCAGTTTCGGCAGCCAGCGCTTTTTCTGTTCCTCGCTGCCGTAATGCAGGATGTAAGGCGCGACGATCGCGTTGTGCAGCGTGATGCCCCAACCGTCGCCCGCCTTCTTGCCGAGCTGGTCGATGATCACCGCTTCATGGGCGAAGGTGCCGCCTGCGCCGCCATATTCTTCCGGCATCGAGGCGCAAAGCAGACCGTATTCGCCCGCCTTCTTCCAGAGCGCGCGGTCAACGCCCTGTTGCTTCATGTAGCGTTCCTGGTTGGGCGCGACTTCGCGTTCCATGAACTTCGCCACGCCGTCTTCGAAGATACGCAGGTCTTCGGTCATCCACGACGGCATTTCGACGGCAAGGGCGGTCATTTTCTGTCTCCCGATGGTAGCTGGGAGGACTCATAACGAGCGGGCGAATGAATGCAAATCCGGCCCGTCAGGGGCAGACGCCGGTTTCCCTAAGCCGTTGATAAGCCGCACTCAGATCATCGGAATCCGGTTCGGATGCGAGCCGGCAGTCGCCCGGTTTCAGCACCGCCCTGGCATCTTCGATACGGTCCTGCGCGGTCATGGTGACGGCAAGGATGAGGCGGATCTTGATGCGGTACTCCTCCATGCCGTCGAGGCCCGGAGCTTCGCTTTTCGCCATGGCGATGCGCAGTTCGGCCTGCGCCTCGGTGATCTCACGCAGGCGCAAGTAAGAGAGCGCGCGCAGCATGTGGCCGCGCGGATCGTCCGGATAACGCTTCACCAGTTCGTTCGATTTTTCGACGCCTTCCAGCGCCGAATGCGGAAGCTGAGACGGCGGTATCAACGAAACCAGTTGGTGTTGGCCGACATTGGGCGTCGGAAAGGCAGCCACGAAGGCAAATGACAGAAGCGAAACGGCCAGGCCTACGATGGCAATAGTTGCGGCAAGCTGGCGATGGCCGGGGCTTTCTTCCGTCTCGGGCCACATGATTTGCAATACAAACCCGATCACGCCGCCGGCGACCGCGCCGCCGGCATGGGCGCCGAGATCGACATGACTTCCGGCTGCGGGCAACAGCGCCGAGACGAACATCCAGATAGCCGTGCGGCGCAGGCGTTTGCCGCGTGTTCCCTCCGCAAAGGGAATGCACCAGACGAGCACGGCGGCCAGCAACGCCATGATTGCGCCGGATGCGCCGATGGAGACGATCACATCGGTCATCAACAGCGAACCGATGGATCCGGCAAGCGCACCGATGGCGAAGATGGCGGCGTACCATGCGCGGCCGATCAGCGGTTCGAGCAGCCAGCCTGCGAGCAGAAGGGCGATGGCATTCGAGACAAGATGATCGAGGCTGCCGTGCATCAACGGCGCGGTGAAAATGCGCCACCACTGGCCTTCGTCGATCACGAGTTTGCGGCCGACACCGCCCAGCGCAATCAGCGTATCGAGCGATGGCGTGTACGGCGCTTCGGGCTTGCCGTAATCCATCTCGATCATGAAGACGACGGTGAGCAGCGCGAGAATGGCCAGCGATGCAAACGGGATACGGCTTTGCGCGAACCAAGTTTGCGTTGGGTTGGGCGCCGCCGCCGGTTGGCTGACGGAAATCGTGCGGATGGACTGCGCCGCGCCCCGCTTTCCGAAACCTGCCGTTGCCATAGTGCCCCCGCACAACCGCCTGAGCGGACTGTGCGGGGGTGCGATTTAGATTTGGTGAACGCTCAGCGAGCGGTCTTCAGGTTGAACACCACGTTGACACGGGTTTCCGAGGACACCGGGTGGCCTTCGCTGGTGGCCGGGCGGTAGCGCCAGTGGCTTTGGACCCAGGTGAGGGCCGCTTCGTCGAGACGCTCGCTGCCGCTCGATTTCACCAGATCGGCAGACTGCACACGGCCGTCGGTGCCGATGGCGAGTTTGAGTTCTACGGTGCCTTCCTCACCCAAGCGACGTGAGAGCGGCGGATAGGGCGGCGTTGTGTGCGTGTGCTCGATACTGACCGCTGGTGTCGGTTTGGGCGGAACAGCAACTGGCTGCGGCGCGGGTTTGGACACGCGCAGCGGCGTTGCAGGCGCAATCTTCTGTTCCACGGTGATGGCAGCGGATGACGGCGGCGCTTCGATGCGGATCTGCGGCGGCGGCACGATGTCGAGTTTCGGCTGCGCCAGATCCGGCAACGGCGCGGGCGGCGGCAAATCCACCTGTTTCGGCGGCGTACTTTCGAGAATGCGCACGTCGATGATATTGGGCAACGAATGCACGGCGCGTGTCGCAAGGCCGCTGAGCAGCGCATAGAAGAAAAGCAAATGAATGAGGCCCACGCCAATCACGGCGGCAAGCGAACGCCTGTTCGTCAAAGCTGACGGCGAGAGGGACGCAAGATGGGCTGGACGCAACACGATATGACTCCTTTCCGAACGCCGCGTGAGCGCGGCTTGTCCGGCAGGAGTTCATCCGACGGCTGCCGGACAATCCTTATGTGGGGATACGGGAACGTATTTTCCAGAGCCGCCATGGGCGTTGCTGCACATGCGAGGAAAGCGTTTGCGCTTTTCGGAAATGGTGCGCGCATCCCGCTTTTCAAGATGCGCGCACCGATAGTCTTAGGCGGCCGCGCGAACGGGCTCTTTTTCGCGGTCGAGATTTTCGGCGGCGAAATCCCAGTTGAGGATTTTGGCGAGCACTTCTTCGAGATATTTGGGGCGCGCGTTCTGGTAGTCGAGATAGTAAGCGTGTTCCCAGACGTCGACGGTGAGAAGGCAATTGGTGCCTTTGGCCATCGGGGTTTCGGCGTTGGGCGTTTTCTCGACCGAAAGTTTGCCATTCTTCGAAACAAGCCACGCCCAGCCGGAGCCGAATTGCGTCTTGCCAGCTTCAGCGAGTTGTTCGATCAACTTCGCCGTTCCGCCGAAATCGCTTTCGATGGCGTCGGCGAGTTTGCCGCCAGGCTTGCCGGGCTTGGGCGCGAGACTGCGCCAGTAGAAATCGTGGTTCCAGACCTGACCGGCGTTGTTGAAGATCTTCTTGTCGTCGGCGCTGTCCTTGCCGAAG
>JAFEDX010000117.1 GCA_018241365.1 Pseudomonadota bacterium | reverse complement strand
CCGGTCGGGCCTTCCGGCCCTCCTACTGCACCAGCGGCGATGCCGCCGCGTCGAGTTCCACGCCTTCGATCTCGGCGTTGCCGGCCAGCACGCGGACGTACTGCGACAGCGCGCGCGCTTCGCTGCGCTTGCGCAGTTCGGCCGCGACCTCGTCGCCCACCAGTTCGTACGGCAACTGCTTGCCTTCGATGCGCTGGTCCACCGAAACGATATGGAAGCCGTGGCGGGTGGTGACGAGCTTCGGCAGGATGCCGACAGTGACGTCGCCGCCGAAAATGGCCTTGTCGAACTCCTGCACGGTTTCGCCACGCTGCAGTTGGCCGAGGTTGCCGCCCTGCGCACCGGACGGACAGTTGGAATGTTGCTTCGCGCGCTCGCCGAACAGGTGCGGGTTGGCCTGCAGCTCGTGCAGCATGGATTCGGCCAGCGAGCGGATCGCCGGCACCGGCGAACCCGGCGTGACCTGGAACAGGATATGCCGCGCGCACACCAGGTCGCCCGAACGGAAGCGCTGCTTGTTCGCCTCGTACCAGCGCCGGCATTCCTCGTCGGTCGGTTCGGGTACCGGCACTTCCTCGGCCAGCGTGCGTTCGATTGCGCGTTCGGCATCGGCCGCGTCGGCACCTTCGGCGAGATGGCCGAGGTCGCAGGCGCGCTGGCGCAGCAGTTCGTGCACGGCGGCCAGCTGCGAGGTGGGCCACGCGGCCGTGTCGACCTTCACTCCGTTGACAGTGACGTCCATCAGTTCACCGAACCGCCGCGCTTGCGGACGAGTTGATAGGGCCGCACGAGGTAGGCCAGCGAGCCGACGCCGCTCCAGATATGCACCATGCGCGTGAACGGCGAGACCAGGAAGATGGTGAAGCCGAGCAGGATGTGGACCTGGTACACCCACGGCATGCCCTGCAGCAGCACCGCGTTGTTGCCGTGGAACAACACCACGCCCTGCACGTACTGCACCAGCACTTCGAAGTGTTCGCCCGACATGTTCTGCGCCGAGAACGGCACCGTGAGCACGCCCAGCGCCAGCTGCAGCCACAGCATCACGATGATGGTGATGTCCCACTTGCGGCTGTTGCCGCGGATGCGCCGGAAGGCGAGGCGGCGGTGGATCAGCACCGTGGCGCCGACCAGCGCGATGGCGCCGGCAATGCCGCCGATCACCATCGCCATCAGCTGGTGCTGGGTCGGGCTCATCAGCCACATCACCAGCGGTTCGGGCATCAGGAAGCCGACGAAATGGCCGAGGATCACCACCAGCACGCCGTAGTGGAACAGGTTGGAACCGAGCCTGAGTTCGCCCTTGTGCAGGGTTTGCGAGGAGTCACTTTTCCATGAGTACGGTTCGCGGTCGAAGCGGATCAGGCTGCCGAGCAGCAGCACCGTCAGGCAGATGTACGGATAGATGCCGAACAGGAACGTGTTCAACTGGCTGGGCAGGGTCATCGTGGCATCTCCATGTGGATCATGAAGCGAGGTGTTCGGGGTTGACGGCGGGTTCCGGATCCGGCGGCGCGAACGCGGGTTTTTCTTCCCACGCGCGGTCGATGTCTTCGGCTGGCGGAACCGGCGCGTGCGCGTCGAGGCCCTGCTCGTGGCCGAGCGCGAGCAGTGCCGCCATCACCGCCGCGTAGCGGCTCTGGCGTTGCAGCAACGTGTTGCCGAGCTTGCGCAGGATGTGCGCGACTTCGCCGAGGGTGTCGCGCACTTCACCCGCGTCGCGGCAGGACAGGTATTCCAGCAGCAACGGCAGGTGGTCGGGCAGTTCGTCGGTCACTTCTTCCATGCCCGCATCGCGATAACGCTGGCGCAATTCCAGCATCGCCGGCCCGCGCTGGCGGCCGTCGCCGTGGACGTGCTCGAACAGGTTCAGCGAGGTGCGCTTGCCGCGGTCGAACAGGTCGACGTAGCGGCCTTCGGCTTCGAGCTCGTCGCTGGCGGCGATTTCATCGGCCAGTGCGACCAGTTCCGCGCGCAGCTGCGCGTCCACCGCGCGCGTCCCGCGCAGCACGTCGGTGATTTCCGGCAGCGCCGCGCGCAGCTCGGCATCGGGGTAGGCGAGCAGGGCGGACAGCGCTCGCAGCAGCAGGGAAGGATCAGCGGCCATGGCCTTACTCGGCGTCATCCAGTTCGCGCACCGGGATCACCTTGCGGCGTCCCATCTTGCCGCCGAACAGGCCGGCCTTGGCATCGATCCCATCGCAGCCGTTGCCGAAGGTGAAACCGCAGCCGCCGCGCAGCTGGTAGGCGTTCTCGGCTTCCTCGCGGTGCGCGGTGGGAATCACGAAGCGGTCTTCGTAGTTGGCGATCGCAAGATAGCGGTGCATGTCGTTGGCGGTGGCTTCATCGAGGCCGACGCCGGACAGCAGCGCTGCATCCGGTGGCGCGCCGAGCTGCTTGCCGCGGAACCACGCGCGCATCGCCAGCATCCGTTCCAGCGCGTGCACGATTGGCGGCTCGTTGCCCGCGGTCAGGAGGTTGGCGAGGTAGCGCACCGGGATGCGCAGCGAACCGACGTCGGGCAGGCCGTTGGCGGCGCTGTCGATGTTGCCGGAGTTGGCGTGGGCGCTGATCGGTGACAGCGGTGGCACGTACCACACCATCGGCAGGGTGCGGTATTCCGGATGCAGCGGGAAGGCGATCTTCCATTCCACCGCCATCTTGTACGCGGGCGATTTCTGCGCGGCATCCAGCCACGCGGCGGGAATGCCGTCGGCCAGCGCCTGGCGCCGGATTTCCGGATCGAACGGATCGAGGAAGATGTCGAGCTGCGCCTGGTACAGGTCCAGCGGGTTCTCGGTGCTGGCGGCCTGCTCGATGCGGTCGGCGTCGTACAGCAACACGCCGAGGTAGCGGATGCGCCCGACGCAGGTTTCCGAACACACGGTCGGCAGGCCGACCTCGATACGCGGGTAGCAGAACGTGCATTTCTCGGCCTTGCCCGACACCCAGTTGTAGTAGATCTTCTTGTACGGGCAGCCCGACACGCACATGCGCCAGCCGCGGCACTTGTCCTGGTCGATCAGGACGATGCCGTCTTCCTCGCGCTTGTAGATCGATCCGGACGGGCACGATGCCACGCAGGTCGGGTTGAGGCAGTGCTCGCACAGGCGCGGCAGGTACATCATGAAGGTGTTTTCGAACTGCCCGTAGATGTCCTTCTGCACCTGTTCGAAGTTGTAATCCTTGCTGCGCTTGTCGAATTCACCGCCGAGGATTTCCTCCCAGTTCGGGCCCCACTCGATCTTGTCCATGGTGCGCCCGGACACCAGCGAGATCGGCCGCGCGACCGG
>JAFEDX010000116.1 GCA_018241365.1 Pseudomonadota bacterium | reverse complement strand
GGTTTCCGCGCAGTGCACGAGGTATTGCACGAACTCGACATTGGCGAGGCGCATTTCGCCGCGGCGCAACGGCGCACCGAACAGCAGTTCGCTGGCGGATGCGTAGAAGTAACCGGCGTCAACGAAAACGGCGATGCGGTTCATGAACCGAGTTTACAAGATTGAATTCCCCTGCCGGTCGCCTGCACGCAGGCTCCTACGAAGCGGCTTTCTTAGGAGCGAGCGTGCTCGCGATCGGTCGTTATTCGAAGTCGAGGAACGACCGCAGCTGTTCCGACCGCGACGGATGCCGCAGCTTGCGCAAGGCCTTGGCTTCGATCTGGCGGATGCGCTCGCGGGTGACGTCGAACTGCTTGCCGACTTCTTCCAGGGTGTGGTCGGTATTCATGTCGATGCCGAAGCGCATGCGCAGCACCTTGGCTTCGCGCGGGGTCAGGCCCGCCAGCACGTCGCGCACGGTTTCCATCAGGCCGGTTTCGGTGGCCGATTCGATCGGCGAGCCGACGTTCTGGTCCTCGATGAAATCGCCCAGGTGCGAATCCTCGTCGTCGCCGATCGGGGTTTCCATCGAGATCGGTTCCTTGGCGATCTTCAGCACCTTGCGGATCTTGTCCTCCGGCATTTCCATCGCCGCCGCCAGTTCTTCCGGCGTCGGTTCGCGGCCGTACAACTGCAGCATCTGGCGCGAGATGCGGTTCAACTTGTTGATGGTCTCGATCATGTGCACCGGGATGCGGATGGTGCGCGCCTGGTCGGCGATCGAACGCGTGATGGCCTGGCGAATCCACCACGTGGCGTAGGTCGAGAACTTGTAGCCGCGGCGGTATTCGAACTTGTCCACGGCCTTCATCAGGCCGATGTTGCCTTCCTGGATGAGGTCGAGGAATTGCAGGCCGCGGTTGGTGTATTTCTTGGCGATCGAAATCACGAGGCGCAGGTTCGCCTCGACCATTTCCTTCTTGGCGCGGCGGGCCTTGGCCTCGCCGATCGACATCGCTCGGTTGATTTCCTTGATGTCGGTGAGCGGCAGGTACAGCGCGCGTTCGATCTCAGTGAGCTTCTGCTGCTCCAGCACGATGTCGTCGCGGTGGTTCTTGATCGCTGGCACCCACTTCTGGCGCTTGCGCGCAAGCTCGGCCGTCCATTCGAGGTTGGTTTCGTTGGACGGGAACAGCTCGATGAACTCCTTGCGCGGCATGTGGCACTGGCGGGTGCAGACGTCCATGATCACCCGCTCGTGCTGGCGGATCGCCGCCACCACTTCGCGCAGCCTGCGCACGAAACCGTCGATCAGCGCGGAGGGGAGCTTCAGTTTCAGGAACTCCTCGCCCATCTTCTCGCGCAGCTTCTGCGACTTCCTGTCGGCGACGCCGAACTTGTCGGCGGTCTTCTGGAACTTGCCGTACAGCTCGCGCAGCACGTCCATGCGGCGCTGGACCTCGACCGGGTCGGGGCCGCTCGGGCCCGCCTCGTCGTCGCCAGCGTCGGATTCATCTTCGTCTTCATCCCCGTCGCCGTCGTTGTCGGACGCGGCATCGACTTCCGGTGGCGCCACCCCGAATTCCTCGGCCGGGATCTCCTGATCGGCAAAGCCGGCCAGGATCTCACTCATGCGGCGCTTGCCGTCGAGGTGCAGGTCGTATTCTTCCAGCAGCAGGCCGACGGCCCACGGGAAGCTCGCCAGCGCGGTCTGCACCTGGGTCAGGCCTTCCTCGATGCGCTTGGCGATCGCGATTTCGCCTTCGCGGGTCAGCAGCTCCACCGTGCCCATCTCGCGCATGTACATGCGTACCGGGTCGGTGGTGCGGCCGACTTCGGCATCGACCGCCGAGAGCAACGCGACGGCTTCCTCGGTCGCGGTTTCATCATCCTCGCCGCCCACCGGGCCTTCGGCGCTGATCAGGTCGGTATCGGGTGCGATTTCGTGCACCTCGATGCCCATGCCGTTGATCATGCCGATGATGTCTTCGATCTGCTCCGGATCGACGATGTCGTCGGGCAGGTGGTCGTTGACCTCGGCGTAAGTCAGGTAACCCTGCTCACGGCCCTTGGTGATCAGTTGCTTGATTTCGGATTGCTGCGAGGGGAGGTTTTCCATGGGGGCACCGCGACGACAAGACCGCTCAGTTTAGCAAAATGGAGGCCTGACCGCTACGGATCAAGGGGGAAAAATGCGTGACGGGTCAAGCAGCTAGGGCGATTCGCCCATGCAAGAATCGGCCCAACGAGCGGCCGGCTTGGTGTAGGAGCGGTGGAAGCCGCGATCGGGCCTCCCGGCCCTCCTACGACCGCAAAAGAATGGTCACGGGCCCATCGTTCACCAGCCGAACCTGCATATGGGCGCCGAAGCGCCCGGTTGCAACCTCTGGATGGGCCGCGCGAGCCAGCTCGGCCAGCCGGTCGAACCAGTGCCGGCCCTCTTCCGGCGCCGCCGCGGTGGTGAAACTGGGTCGCATGCCCTTGCGGGTGTCGGCGGCCAAGGTGAACTGGGGCACCAGTAACAGGCCGCCAAGAGTGTCGGCGAGCGACAGGTTCATGCGACCGGTGTCATCGGAAAACACCCGGTAGCCCAGCAGACGCTCGCACATGCGCTGCGCCTGGGCTTCGCCGTCGCCGGGTTCGACCGCGACCAGCACCATCAGGCCCGCGCCGATCGCACCCACGGTTTCGCCAGCGACGACCACGCTGGCTTCGGTGACGCGTTGCAGGAGGGCGATCATGGGAATAGGGGTGGATCGGAGCAGCGAGCATAGCGGACGCGTTCGGTCCTTCGATACGCGATTCCCGATCGTCGGCGTACAGCTCTTCGCTACACTCCCGCGATGCGCTGGTACACCCGACTCGCCTACGGATTGCTGTGGCTTATCGCACGCCTGCCGTTGCGGGTGTTCCGCGCGCTGGGCGCCGTGCTGGGCTGGCTGTTCTGGGTGACCGGCAGCCGCAAGCGGCGGATCGTCGAGGCCAACCTGGGCCTCGTGCGTCCCGGCCTCGATGACCATGCCCGCAACGTGCTTGCGCGTGAATGCGTGCGCGCAACCGGCATCGCGCTGATCGAAGCCTTCGGCATCTGGACGAACCCGCGGCGAACCCTGGCGCGGGTGCATGAGGTACGCGGCGAGGACTTGTTCGACGCGGCGCTCGCTGCGAACCGTGGTTTGATCCTGTGCGCGCCGCACCTCGGCAGCTGGGAAGTCGCGAATTTCTGGGTCGGTGCGCGCACGCCGTTCGCCACGTTCTACACGCAACCGCGCCACCCGCAAGTCGATGTCCTGCTGCAGCGCCTGCGTACAGGCGGCGCCAGCATCCAGTTTCCGATCGACGATTCCGGCGTGCGGCGGGTATTCCGGCACCTCAAAGACGGCGGCGTGGTCTCGATCATGCCCGACCACGTGCCGCGCGC
>JAFEDX010000115.1 GCA_018241365.1 Pseudomonadota bacterium | reverse complement strand
GCTGCGGTGCCTGCGAAAGCAGCGAGGAGAACGGCGGCCAACGTGCGCGCAAGGTTCATGGCATTCCACCCATGGGTGAGGTTCGGGCGAATCCGTTGCCCGTGCATGCACGAGGCTAAGCCCCGGCTTGATATCGTTGCGTGAAGTTCCGGAGCGCGTGGGACCTTCTGCGGCTGCGGCATGCCGTCGGTTTTGTTACCATCTCGCGTCTTTTCGCCAAGAATGCCGCCATGCTGGAAACCAATCCGATCCGCGCCCGCATCGCCGATCTGCGCGAACGCGTGGAAACGCTCAGGGGGTATCTTTGACTACCCTGCCAAGCGCGAACGCCTTGAAGAAGTAAGCCGCGAACTCGAGAACCCGAACGTCTGGGACGACCCGCAGCGTGCGCAGGACCTCGGTCGCGAACGCGCGCGCTTGGCCGAGTTCGTCGAGGGGCTGGATGGCATCACCGCCGGGCTGGACGACGCCGGGGAGCTGCTGGAGTTGTCGGCGGCCGAAGGCGACGAGGCTTCCGTGCAAGCCATTGCGCACGACATCGATGGCCTGGACACCAAGGTCGGCAAGCTCGAGTTCCAGCGCATGTTTTCCGGCGAAATGGATGCGAACAATGCGTTCGTCGACATCCAGGCCGGTGCCGGCGGCACCGAAGCGCAGGACTGGGCCGAAATGTTGCTGCGCATGTACCTGCGCTGGGCAGAAGATCGTGGCTGGCAAACCGAGTTGCTGGAAGCCTCCGAGGGTGAAGTGGCCGGCATCAAGAGCGCGACCTTCCGCGTCGCCGGCGATTACGCCTACGGTTGGCTCAAGACCGAAATCGGCGTGCACCGGCTGGTGCGCAAATCGCCGTTCGATTCGGACAACCGCCGCCACACCAGTTTCGCGTCGGTGTTCGTGTCGCCGGAAGTCGACGACGACATCGACATCGAGATCAATCCGGCTGACCTGAAAACCGACGTGTATCGTTCGTCCGGCGCGGGTGGTCAGCACGTCAACAAGACCGAATCCGCGGTGCGCATCACCCATGTGCCCAGTGGGATCGTGGTGGCCTGCCAGACCGAACGCTCGCAGCACGCCAACCGCGACCGCGCGATGAAGATGCTGCGCGCGAAGCTGTACGAGGCCGAGATGCAGAAACGCAATGCCGAGAAGGCAGCGCTGGAAGCCACCAAGTCCGATGTCGGCTGGGGCAACCAGATCCGCAATTACGTGCTGGACCAGTCGCGCATCAAGGATCTGCGCACCGGCGTCGAGCGCACCGACACCCAGAAGGTGCTGGACGGCGACCTCGACGGATTCATCGAAGCCAGTTTGAAGATGGGATTGGAAGCGGGCGCCAAGCGCGCCGACGCTTGAGGAATATCGGACATGTCGGAATCGAGCGAAACAACGAATGCACAGCCCGTCGACGAGAACAGGCTGATCGCCGAGCGCCGTGAAAAGTTGAACGCATTGCGAGAGCACGGCATCGCGTTCCCGAATGACTTCCGCCCCGATTCTTTTGCTGGCGACCTGCAGCGTGAAACCGACGGCATCGAAGCCGAGGCGCTGGCCGCGCAGGCTCGCCGCGTGAAGGTTGCCGGCCGCCTGCTCGGCAAGCGCGTGATGGGCAAGGCCAGCTTCGCGCGAATCCAGGACATGACGGGCTCCGTCCAGTTGTTCCTGCAGAAAGATGCATTGGGCGACGCCTACGATGCGTTCAAGGGCTGGGACGTGGGTGACATCGTCGGCGCCGAGGGCACGCTGATGCGCACCAGGACCGGCGAGTTGTCGGTGAAGACGGATCACGTCCGGCTGCTGACGAAGTCGCTGCGTCCGCTGCCGGACAAGTGGCATGGTCTCGCCGACGTCGAGCAGCGCTATCGCCAGCGTTACGTGGATTTGATCGTGACGCCGGAAGCGCGCGACACCTTCCAGAAGCGCTCGCGCATCATCGGTTTCATCCGTCAGTGGATGGAAGCGCCGCCACGGCGGTTCATGGAAGTCGAGACGCCGATGATGCACGTGATCCCGGGCGGCGCCACGGCCAAGCCCTTTGTCACGCACCACAACGCGCTCGACATCGATCTTTACCTGCGCGTCGCACCCGAGCTGTACCTGAAGCGTCTCGTGGTCGGCGGTTTCGATCGCGTGTACGAGATCAACCGCAACTTCCGCAACGAGGGCGTGTCGACCCGGCACAATCCGGAATTCACGATGCTGGAGTCGTACCAGGCCTATGCCACCTACAACGAGGTCATGGATCTCACCGAGTCGATGATCCGCGATACCGCGCAAGCGGTGATCGGCACCACCGACCTCACCTGGGAAGGCGCGGCGATTGATGTCGGAAAGAGTTTTCGGCGCTGGTCGCTGGCCGACGCGGTGCGCGAACTCAATCCGGAGATTGGTGCGCAGGAATTGCGTGACGTGGCCGCGTTGCGCGCGCATTGCGCACGGCTGAAGGTACCGGTGAAGAAGGAATACGGTTGGGGCAAATTGCTGTTGGAAATCTTCGAGAAGACCGTCGAACACACCCTGGTGCAGCCGACCTTCATTACCGGCTACCCGACCGAGGTATCACCGCTCTCGCGCGCCAACGACACGGATCCCGAGATCACGGACCGCTTCGAGCTGTTCATCAACGGCAAGGAACTGGCGAACGGCTTTTCGGAATTGAACGATCCGGAAGACCAGGCCGCGCGCTTCCGCGCGCAGGTCGAAGCCCTGGCGCACGGCGATGACGAAGCCATGCACTTCGATGCGGATTACATCCGCGCACTGGAAGTCGGCCTGCCGCCCACCGGCGGTCTCGGTGTCGGCATCGACCGCCTGGTGATGCTGCTGACCGACTCCGCGTCCATCCGCGACGTGCTGTTGTTCCCGTACATGCGACCAGAAGCCATGTAGGAGTGACCGTGGTCGCGACATCGCGTGCTGAGGTTGCGCCTGTCGCGTGCACGCACGCTCCTACGGGTGATCGTTGAGGAGGATTGAAATGTGGTATGCCATCACCGGCATTGACGTTGAGGATTCGCTGGACAAGCGCAAGGCGGCGCGACCGCGCCACGTCGCGCGTTTGCAGGAACTGCTGGACCAGGGTCGCCTGTTGCTGGCCGGTCCGTTTCCGGCGATCGATGCGGAAGATCCTGGTCCTGTCGGATTCAGCGGCAGCCTGATCATCGCCGAGTTCGAGGATCTCGACGCCGCGAAAGCATGGGCCAATGCCGATCCGTATCGCGCCGCCGGCGTGTACCGGGAAGTGACCGTCCGCCCTTTCCGCCAGACCCTGCCATGAGCGCGGCGTCGCTCGACGACATCCGCGCGCGCTTGCAGCAAGCGTTCGCACCAACCGCATTGGAAGTGCTGGACGAAGGCCATCTCCACATCGGCCATGCGGGTGAGGGGACGGGGCATTTCCGCGTACGCATCCGCGCTGACGCGCTCGCCGGCAAGACCCGCGTGCAGCAACACCGCCTTGTGTACGACG
>JAFEDX010000114.1 GCA_018241365.1 Pseudomonadota bacterium | reverse complement strand
AGCGCCTTGTCGATCTGCAGCGCAGTGGCAATTTCGGATTGACTCGGAGTCATAGGCATGATCTATCCAGTTGACAGGGTTGACACCCCATAGGTTGACAATTTCCCGCGCCAGACACTGGCGCAATCTCGCGCTCGTTTCGCCCCCGTACAGAGGAAGGCCCGGAAGGACCCGCGCACCCTGCTGGCTGCCAGCCTGGCAGCGACTGGCACACGCACGCACACGCCAACCCACAGCACAAACTGGAATAACTGGAATAACCGGCTCGCCCTCATTGGGTTTGTCCAGTTTGTCCAGTTTGTGCTGGCGCCTGCTGTCCGCGCACGCAAGTACATATAAAGAAAGAGATAGTTCATTCATTCCTCTCTGGCACAAACCGGACTCACTGGAAGAACAGGCGCGGATTGACGGCCCACCAGTCGGTGGGCCTTGCACCGGGGTTCTGTCGCTTTTCATGGCGAAGGGCGCCATTGGCCTGCAGCCGACTCAGCGCAGCGATCAGCCGCTCCTTTCTGGTGAACCGTCCGTGCATGGCTGCGTGCGCGTCGCGTTGCTTGAACCCGTCGCGTTGACCTGAGCGCACCGCCCACGCCAGCACGGCGTCGGCATCGCGGTCGGCTTCGTCCGCGGCCAGCAGGCGGAAGGCCGCCTTCGCGTGCGGCACCAGCAGGCGGCACAAGGCGATGGCGCGCTGGGTGCTGTCGGCGCACACCAGCTCGGCCCCCGGCCCGCTGGTGACCAGCTCGAACAGCAGCGCGATGCGCGCGGCCATGCCGGCCAGCTTGGCGCCCCAGTCGGACACGGCGGCCAGGTCACCATCGGGCGCCAGGGCATGCTCGATCTCCTGCGCGTAGTCCAGCCAAGCCTCGCGCGCATCGTCGGCCAGCGGCAGCATGCGCGGCGGCAGGTGTGGACCTTCCATCGGATCGCCCAGCAGCGCGTCGACCTCGTGCTCGTACTCTTTTTGCAGGTCGGCCGGGATGGCCGTGTACGCCCGCACGTCGCGCCCGCCCACCACCTGGCCGGGGATGGCGTAGGCGAAGCGGGCCATCAAGCCGCTGGCGCGAAAGCGGTTGCTGCCGGCCGCGTCGTTCAACAGGTCGGGCTGCAGCATCAAGCCCAGCACCAGCGCGGCCCGGTCGACGTAGGCGGTACGGGTGGCGCGCTCCACACGCACCGACCCGCCGTGGTGACCTTTCAGCAGCACATCCAACGCCGGGCCGGCGCCCCCGCCGTAGGAGCCGGCGATGGTGTTGAACAGTCCACCCTCGTCGGACAACACGGCCACGCGCCCGCCCTGCTCGGACAGCACGCCCTGCAGCCGCTCGACGGTGCTGTCATCAAGGAACACGCGCGGCGCGAACAGCGGCTCGGGCATGGCGTTTTGCTCGTCCTCGATCTGCTGGCGCAGGCGCTCGCGCTCTTGCGGATCGTCAGTCTTGCCGGCCTGCCCCTGCAGGCGCTTGATGACGGATTCGGCCACGATGCGCCGTGCGGCATTGGCGTTGATCTCGCGCCGCATGCGGTCGCCCGCGCGCTTTTCCCACGCGGCCAGCGGCCGGGTCAGGGCGTCGACGATGGCGCTCTTGCGGCTGCCGCTGGCGGCCACGCTCAGGCTCCAGAACGTGGCCGGTTCGGTGTAGCCGGCATCGGCCCCAAGCGGCGCCACCACGTAGCGGCGTTGCGCGCAGGCGGACACCACCGACAGCCCAAGCAGCCCGCTCATGCTGACCGGCGTCTGCGTGCTGGCAGCCAGTGCAGCGACGTAGCGGCCCAGCCAGGCCGGCAGCAAGTCAGCGCCGATGGCCGGCGGCTCGGCAGCGGACACGATGGGCATGGGCCAATCGGCCACGCCTTGAATCGTGGGCTCCATCTGCTGGCGCACGGCGGCCAGTCCACGCGCGGCGGCCAGGTCGTTGAAGTCGGTCGGGTGCGCGCTCATGCAGGCACCCCCGCAAAGTTGGGTGCCACCACCTCGCCGCCCACGGCGCGCGCGGCGGCGCGGGCTGCGGTCAGGCCGGGATTGCCGGGCGTGCCGGCGTCGTTGTCGGCGCAGACGATCAGGCGCAGCTCGGGGAATTTGCGCCGCAGCGCCTGCGCCACCGGCAGCAGGTTGCCACAGTTGAAGCACACGGCAACGGCCTGGCCGGTGGCCGCGAAAATGGTTGCGCCCGTGGCGTAGCCCTCGCACACCAGCAAGCAGTCGGACGGCCGGCCCATGGCGCAGTAACAGCCCTGAATGCGCCCGCCCGTCAGGAATCGCTTGGTGCCATCCGGGCCGATGAATTGCAGCGTCGACAGCCGCCCGGACGTGTCGCGCGCCGGCACCATCAGCATGTCGCGCAACTGGCGCAGGCCGATGGCGCGCACGCCCTTCTTTGCCAGGTACGGATGTGCGTCGGTCGCCGGCCGGGCGCGCTGCCACAGCCGTTCGGCCCGCTGGGCGGCCTGCGCCTGCACCTGGCGCAGTTCATCGGCGCGCGCCCGCTGGGCGGCGGCCAATTGCCGCTTGAGTGCATCGCGTTCGGCGGCGCTCAGGCGGCGTTCGCTGTTCTGGCGCCAGGTGTGTGTGGCGCCGGTCTTCCAAGAGCCGAAGGCACCGGACTGGATGGCACCATCGTGCAGGACGGCCCAGCCGTTGGCACTGCCGGGCTTGTCACCCTCCACGCGATAGCGGCGCAGTCGGCCATCGGCGGTCAAGGTCAGCTCCTTGTGCGGCGCCAGGCCGGCCAGGCGCATGCAATCGAGCATGGTGTTCATCGCAGCACCTCCATCGCGATCAGCGGCGGCGATACAGCCACGATGGCGCCATCTGCCGGGTCCAACACCCAGACAGACAAATCGACGCGCAGCTCGAAGTCGTAGCTGCGGCCATCCAGCGCGATGCGCCCCTTGCGCAGCGGGCGGTCGGGCTCGAAGCGATCAGCCAGTGACGTCCAGGCGGCGCGGACAAGGGGCTTGCTGGCGATACCCAGCAGCGAGCGCGCCGGGTTGCGTCGGGTGGGGCGGATTGCTACACTCGGGGCTGATTCGGGTTTGAGAATCTTTTTGGCCGCTGCGGGTGTTTGCACCACCCCAGCGGCCTTGTCGTTTGGGTGCTTCATTTCGCGCTGCCCTCCGGTGGCCAGGTGCGGCCTTCAAGGGCGGCGGCGCGCGTCAGGTGGCGCAGATGGTCGTCGTCGTGTGCGATCCCGACGCTCTCGGCGGCGCTGGCCAGGCAGTTGTACGCATCGCCAGCGCGGTAGGCGATCTCGCCCAGCGCGCGCACGATCAGCACGCCGTCAAGCTTGCCCGGGCCGCGGTCAATCTCGTGCAACGCCAGGTGTGCGAGCATCTCGATAGCGGCGAACGCGTCGGTGCCGACGGCGTGCATGGAATCGGCCGCGCTGCGGTAGTCTGGCGCGGTGGGCGCGCGGCGGGTGAGGATCTGCGGGTCGGCCATCGCTCAGGCCTCCGACTGGACGATTTTGGCCTGGGCGT
>JAFEDX010000113.1 GCA_018241365.1 Pseudomonadota bacterium | reverse complement strand
GGAGACTCCATGAAATCCCTCAAGAAATACCTGCTGGCCGCCTGCGCCTGCATTGCCCTGGCCGCGCACGCCGCATTCCCCGAGCGCCCCATCACCATCGTCGTGCCCTACGCGCCAGGCGGCGCGGCCGATGCCGTGGCCCGCGTGATCGCCAGCCGCATGGGCACCAGGCTGGGCGGCAGCGTGATCGTGGACAACAAGGCCGGCGCCAGCGGCACCATCGGCGCGGGCTACGTGGCCAAGGCGCAGGCCGACGGCTACACCATGCTCTACGACGCCACGCCGTACTCGATCAACCCGCACCTGTTCCCCAAGATGCCGTACGCGGCCAACGCGCTGCAGCCGCTGTCGCTGGTGCTGCTGGCGCCCAACATCCTGATCGTGCCGGCCAGCTCGCCGTTCAAGGACGCGCGCGAGCTGATCGCCAAGGCCAAGGCCGCGCCGGGCAAGCTCAACTTCGCCTCGGGCGGCAGCGGCACGGTGCAGCGCCTGGCTTCCGAGCTGTTCCGCCAGAAGCTCGACCTGGACATGGTGCACGTGCCCTACAAGAGCGGCGGCCCCGCCATCGCCGACGTGATGGGCGGGCAGGTGGACTTCATGTTCAGCACCATCGCCGCGTCGTACCCGCTGGTGGCGTCGGGCAAGCTGCGCGCGCTGGCCGTGTCGGCGCCCGAGCGCTCCAAGCGCCTGCCCGACGTGCCCACGGTGGCCGAGGTGGCCATTCCCGGCTACGAGGCCTATGAATGGAACGGCATGTTCGTGCCTGCCGGCACGCCCGCGCCCATTGCCGCGCAATTGCAGAAGGCCCTGGCCGAGGTGTTGCAGGAGGACGAGGTGAAGCAGCGCCTGGCCGACCTGGGCGCGCAGCCCATCGGCTCCACGCCGGCCGAGTTCGCCGCCTTTCTCAAGAAGGAGGACGCGAAGTGGGGCGAGGTGGTGCGCAAGGGACAGATCAAGCTGGACTGAGCGCATGTCTTCACTCTCCGAGCCCGTGCCCCATTCCGTGGGCCTGAACCGGCCCGCGCGCACGCTGCCGCCGCTGGCCTGCGACAGCCACATGCACATCTTCGATGCGCGCTTCGCGCCGTCGCCGCACTGGAAGCGCCAGCCGCCCGATGCGCCCGTGGCCGCTTACCGGCAACTGCAGCAGCGCCTGGGCACGCAGTGCACGGTGGTGGTCACGCCATCGACCTACGGCACGGACAACGCCTGCATGCTGGATGCGCTCGACCAGTTCGGCGACAGTGCACGCGGCGTGGCCGTGGTGGCGCACGGCGTGGGCGATGCGGAGCTGGACCGCCTGCACGCGCGCCGCGTGCGGGGCCTGCGCGTGAACTTCGTCACGCCGCAGTCCTGGGGCGAGACCACGCCCGGGATGCTGACCACCTTGGCCCGCAAGGTGGCGCGGCTGGCGGGCTGGCACATCCAGGTCTTCATGCATCCGGAGCAGATCGTGGCCTTGGAGAGCGTGCTGGCTGAACTGCCCGTGCCGCTGGTCGTGGACCACCTGGGCCGCGTCGATCCGGCCGAAGGTCCGTCCGCCGCAGCCTATGGTGTGCTGCGCCGACTGCTCGATGGCGGCAACACCTGGGTGAAGCTCTCGGGCGCGTACATGCGCTCTGCGGTGCATGGTCCCACGTATGCCGATACGCTGCCGCTGGGCCGCGCGCTGGTGCAGGCCGCACCCGAGCGGCTGGTGTGGGGCAGCGACTGGCCGCACACCACCGAGGCGCCGGGCACGGTGAACGATGCCGACCTGGTGGACCTGCTGCGCGCCTGGGCCGGCTCGGACGCGGCGATGGACAGCATCCTCGTGGGCAACCCGGCGCGGCTCTACGGCTTCAGCGCGCAGGAGGGCGGCCATGGAGCAGCTTGACTGCGTCGTCATCGGCGCCGGCGTGGTGGGGCTTGCGGTTGCACGGGCACTGGCGCAGGCCGGGCGCGAGGTGCTGATCCTCGAAGCCGAAGGCGCCTTCGGCACGCACACCAGCGCGCGCAATTCCGAGGTGATCCACGCGGGCCTGTCGTACGCGCCGGGTTCGCTCAAGGCACGGCTGTGCCGGCGTGGGCGCGACCTGCTCTACGCCTACGCGGCGGAGCGCGGCATCGGCCACCGGCGCATCGGCAAGCTCATCGTCGCGGTGACCGATGACGAGGTGGCCGGGCTGCACAAGTACCAGCAGCTCGCCGCCGCGAACGACGTGCACGACCTCGCGCTGCTCGACGGTGCCGGCGTGCGCGCGCTGGAGCCCGAGGTGAATGCCGTGGCCGGCCTGCATTCGCCCTCCACGGGCATCGTGGACAGCCACGGCCTCATGCTCGCCTACCTGGGTGATGCCGAGCGCGCGGGGGCCACGCTGGTACCGCACAGCCCCGTGACGGGTGGCGCGGCGATGGGGCAGGGCGTGGCGCTGGAGGTGGGCGGCGCGCAGCCCATGCAGGTGCGCGCCCGTACCGTGGTCAACGCGGCGGGGCTTTGGGCGCACGAGGTGGCGCGCTCCATCGCCGGCATGCCGCCCGCGCTGGTGCCGCCCATCCACTACGCCATCGGGCACTACTACACGCTCGCGGGCCGCTCGCCGTTCCAGCGGCTCGTCTACCCGGTGGCGCGCGAGGCGGCAATGCGCGTGCACGTGACGCTGGACCTGGGCGGACAATGCAAGTTCGGCCCCGACATCGACTGGCGCGATGCGGTGGACTACCGCTTCGACGAGCGCTCGGCCGAGCGCTTCTACGCGGGCATCCGCCGCTTCTGGCCCGCGCTGCCCGATGGGGCGCTGCAGCCGGGCTACACGGGCATCCGCCCGCGCCTGGCGGGGCCCGAGTCGCTGCACAACGCGGGCACGGACTTCATCATCCAGGGCCCGCGCGAGCACGGCGTTGCGGGGCTGGTGAACCTGTTCGGCATCGAATCGCCCGGCCTGACGTCGTCGCTCGCCATCGGCGAACACGTGGCGGCGCTGCTGGCCTGACCCCCAACAAAGGAGACCTTCATGTTTCTGCTGCAAGCCCCCGAGATCCGTGAGCTGGAGTTGTTCACCGCCATGCCAGAATCGCTGCGCCGCCGCGAGCGCAGCGACTGGGCCGACGCCAACCGCGGCGGCGCGGTGGCCGATTCGTTCCTCGAAGGCCCGGTGTTCGACGGTGCCGGCAACCTCTACGTAACCGACATCCCCTGGGGCCGCATCTTTCGCATCGACCCGCAGGGCGCATGGACTCTGGTGGCCGAGTACGACGGCGAGCCCAACGGCATGAAGTTCCTGGATGCCGGCACGCTGCTCATTACCGACTACAAGAACGGCTTGATGCGCCTGGATGTGGCGAGCGGCGCGGTCACGCCGTACCTGCAGCGCCGCAACAGCGAGCGCTTCAAGGGCGTGAACGACCTGATCTTCGACAGCCAGGGCAACCTGTATTTCACCGACCAGGGGCAAAGCGGGCTGCACGACCCGAGCGGGCGCCTGTACCGCCTGCGGCCTAATGGCCAGCTCGACCTGCTGCTGGCCAACGTGCCC
>JAFEDX010000112.1 GCA_018241365.1 Pseudomonadota bacterium | reverse complement strand
GGGCCGCCCGGCTTCGCCTGGGCGACGACCTGGCCACCGTTTCGAGTTCGCTGAAAATCCGCAAGGACCATCTCGAAGCGCTGGAAGAAGACCGGCTGGAAAACCTTCCCGGCCGGACCTATGCCATCGGTTTCGTGCGCTCTTACGCGACCTATCTGGGGCTGGACGCCAACGAATTCCTGGAACGCTTCAAACAGGAAATCGCGGGCCGCGCGGAAGGCGCCCATCTTGCGCCCTATATCGATCCCGGCGAGCGCAAGCTGCCGCAAGGCTGGCAGTTGATCGCGGTCGCCTTCGTGGCGCTCCTGATTTTCGGCATCTATCTGGTGGCGAAGGCTGTCGGGTCCGATTCGCCGCCGCCGGTCGCCCCGGTTCCGGCGGAGATCGCCAACACAGCCCAACCCGGCGCAGCCCCCGCTGCCGTGCCGACGCCTGTTCCCGTTCAGTCTAAGCCGCAGACTCAGGCTGCCATCACCATGCCGACCCCGGCCGCGCCCGGAACACCGGCCCCAGTGGCGGGCACGGTCCAGCCGCAAGCGGCGGCACCAGCCCCCGAAAAAACGACGGACGCCCTGCCCAAAGGCAAGGAATACGGACTGGCCAACGCCGGTTCCCGGCTGCTTATCCGCGCTCACAAGGCGGTTTACGTCACCATCAAGGGCGATGATGACACCACATACATCAGCCGGATGCTTCAACCGGGGGATACCTATCGCGTCCCCAACCGTACCGGTCTTATATTGAGTGCGGCTGACGGCAGCGCGGTGGAACTCGTGCTGGACGGCTCGTCGGTCGGGGCTATCGGTTCGACGTCGAAGCCCGCCAGCAATGTGTCGCTGGACCCGCAAGCCGTCGCGGACCGGCGCAATGGTGCGTCGGCGGAATAAGGTAGGCCAATGAGCATTCGCGCGTATCGCGACATTCACCGCCGCAAGTCCCGCAAGATCAAAGTCGGCAATGTGGAAGTGGGCGGCGACGCCCCCATCAGCGTGCAAACGATGACCAACACGGTCACGTCGGATGCGCGCGCCACCATCGACCAGATCAGGGCCATCGAAGAAGCCGGTGCGGACATCGTGCGCGTGTCCTGCCCGGATGAAGAATCCACCGCGGCGATGAAGGCCATCACCAAGGCCGCGAAGATCCCGGTCGTCGCCGACATTCACTTTCACTACAAACGCGCCATCGAAGCCGCGCAGAACGGGGCTGCGTGCCTACGCATCAATCCCGGCAACATCGGCAGCGCCGCGCGCGTGAAGGAAGTGGTGCAGGCCGCGAAGGATCACGGTTGTTCGATGCGCATCGGCGTCAATGCCGGTTCGCTGGAAAAGGAATTGCTGGAGCGTTACGGCGAACCTTGCCCCGAAGCGATGGTGGAAAGCGCGCTCAACCACGCGAAGATTCTTGAAGACAACGATTTCTTCGAGTTTAAGATCAGCGTGAAAGCGTCCGACGCATTTCTTGCCGTCGCCGCTTATCAGGGTTTGGCCGAAGCGGTCGATTATCCCATCCACCTCGGCATCACCGAAGCGGGCGGCATGATCTCCGGCACGGTGAAATCGTCCATCGGCATGGGTATGCTGTTGTGGTCGGGAATCGGCGACACGATCCGCGTTTCGCTTTCCGCCGATCCGGTGGAGGAAGTGCGCGTCGGCTTCGACATTCTCAAATCGCTGAACTTGCGCCATCGTGGCGTGAATATCGTCTCCTGCCCATCCTGCGCGCGGCAGGGTTTCAACGTGATCGAGACCGTACGCGTTCTGGAAGACCGGCTGAAACACATCTCCACACCGATGTCGCTGTCGATCATCGGCTGCGTGGTGAACGGTCCCGGCGAAGCGCGCGAGACCGATCTTGGTTTCACCGGCGGCGGCGCGGGCAAGGGCCACGGCCAGATTTATCTGAATGGCAAGCCGTCATACCGGCTCGACAACGAGAACCTCGTCGAACACGTCATAGAGCTTTGCGAAAAGAAAGCGGCCGAAATCGAAGCCGCGCGTGGCAACACACCGAAACTCGAAGCCGCTCAGTAGCGACCTACATAGTTGAGTGCGGCCGCGACTGATCGCGGCCGCTCTTTTGTTTGCGAGGGTCTAATGCCTCATTTGACCTTGTTTCTCACGGCTGCACTAGTGCTGGCGATCACGCCGGGTCCCGGCATGTTTTACGTGGTGGGCCGCACATGGGCCGCGGGCCGCCTGGACGGTTTGGCTTCATCGCTTGGCACCATGCTCGGTGGTTTTGTGCACGTCGTTGCCTGCGTGATTGGTGTCTCGGCGCTGGTGATGACAAGCGCCGCAGCTTTCACGGTGCTGAAGCTCTGCGGTGGGCTTTATCTGGTATGGTTGGGTATCCAGACTTGGCGTTCGGCCTCGCGCGAGGAATTGCAGATGCTAGACGAAAGCCGAACCGGAGCGTTGCGCGCGTTCCGCCAAGGCGTAGTGGTGGAAGCGACCAATCCCAAGACTGCCGCATTTTTTCTGGCGTTCATTCCTCAATTCATCGCAGTCGATTCCGGGCATGTCGCACTTCAATTTTTGATGCTGGGTACGATTTCGGTATTGATGAATACCGCAGCGGATCTGATAGCTGTGTTTGGCGCATCTCGCCTGCACGAACGATTTTTGCACCGGCCTTCGCTGTTTCGCCGTTTACGGCAGGGCTCCGGCGTGCTGATGGCATCGCTCGGCGTCGGTCTTTTGATGGGCAGGCGGCCTGTCTGACGCCATGATCCCCGCAACCAAACTCGACCGTTTGTCCGATCGCTTCCAGCAGATCGAGGCTGAACTTGCGTCCGGTTCGGCTGGTGCGGGATTTGTGAAGCTGTCGAAAGAGCACGCCGAACTCGCGCCGGTGATCGCGGCCGTGGATGCCTATCGTACGGCGAACAGGCAGTTGGCCGACGCCGAAGCATTGATCGCCGACCCGTCCAGCGATTCCGAAATGCGCGCGCTGGCGGAAGAAGAACGCGCCGAATTGAAAGAGCGCGTCGCCAGTCTCGAACATGATTTGCAGATCAGGCTTCTGCCGAAGGATGCGGCGGACGATTCATCGGCCATCCTCGAAATCCGCGCGGGCACCGGCGGCGATGAGGCGGCACTTTTCGCGGGCGACCTTTTGAAGATGTACACGCGTTACGCCCAACTTCAGGGTTGGAAAATCGAATTGATGAGCCTCTCCGAAAGCGATCTCGGCGGCGTCAAGGAAGCGGTGCTGGAAGTCGCGGGGCAGGGCGCGTTCGCCAAGCTGAAATTCGAATCCGGCGGCCATCGCGTGCAGCGCGTTCCGGAAACCGAGGCGGGCGGACGCATTCATACATCGGCCGCGACCGTTGCGGTGTTGCCGGAAGCCGAGGACGTGGACATCGACATCGACGAGAAGGATTTGCGCATCGACGTCTATCGCGCATCCGGCGCGGGCGGCCAGCACGTCAACAAGACGGAAAGTGCGGTGCGCATCACCCATCTGCCGACCGGCCTTGCGGTGGCGATGCAGGAAGAAAAATCGCAGCACAAGAACAAAGCCAAGGCGATGAAGCTGTTGAAGGCCCGTCTTTACGATGCCGAGCGCGAGCGGGTGGACAGCGCGCGTGCGGCGGAACGCAAGGGCCTGATCGGGTCTGGCGACC
>JAFEDX010000111.1 GCA_018241365.1 Pseudomonadota bacterium | reverse complement strand
ACAAGCTCAAGGGCGTGGGGCGGCTCGACCTGATGGCTTCCGTCACCGACAAGGCTCTGGCGCTGTTCGCCGCCAGCAAGCCCGGCTCGCTGACCGATGACGAACTCACCCAGCAATCGCGTGCGCTGGTGCAGATCGGCCAGATCCGGCTGGACGAAGCCCAGTACGAACCCGCGATGGCTGCCTTCCGGAGCGCCGAACAGCGCAGCGTCGAACTGACCACGCGGCACCCCGACAACGGACGGTTCCTGTATGACCGCGCGCAGGCCGAGTACTGGATCGGCTATGTCTATTGGCAACAGCGCAAGCTGACGGATGCCAATGAATGGCTGACGCGCTATCGCGATTCCACGCTGGCGCTGGTGAAGATCGATCCGCACAACCGTGACTGGCGGCTCGAATCCGCGGACGCCCAAAAAAACCTGGCCGTACTGATGCTGGATCGCGGCGACTTGGGCACTGCGCAACGCGAATTCGAATCGGCCCTGGCGCCCATGGAAGAACTTGCGCGGGAACAGCCCGACGATGCCGATCTGGCGTCGGATGTCGCCGATACGATCTCGTGGCTCGGCAACGTGGCCGAGCAACGGGGCGATCTGGCCGGCGCCCAGCGCTCGTTCGGCAAGCAGGCGCAGCAACTGGCGCGCCTGCGTGGCTTGCATCCGGAAGACTTCCATCGACTGTCGGAATGGGCCAACGCCCAGGTGCTGCTGGCCGGATCGCTGGCAACAACCGGACGGAACGAGGAGAGCCAACAAACCTTGGCGGAGGCGTCCGAGGCCTATCTGACCCTGACGCAACATGACCCGAAAAACGTTTCCTGGCAGGTGAACCTGGCCAGCGTGCAGGTCACTCGCGCAACGTACGCGTTGGCCGCGGGTCACGCCGACCAAGTCAAGGCGTTGTTGTCCCCGGCGATGGAGCAGGCCCGGGAACTCGAAGAATCAAAAGCCTCGCAGGGCAACCCGCAGATCCATCGCATACTCAGCCACGGCTGGCTGCTGCGCGCGCGCATGGCCCAGCGCAATGGCGACCTGCAAGCGGCAACGGAAGCCGCCGGACGTTCACTCGTCGAAGCGCGAGCCGCGACGACCAAGGACGCCATCGACGACGGCAGCCTGGCCGATCGCGCGGAAGCCTTGCTGTTTCTGGGCACGCTGCAACAGGTGCAATCGCCCGACACGCTTCCGGAAGTATGGAGGCAAGCGCATGCGTTGCTCGCGACACGCGCGGGCGACTCGCATTACTGGCGCCTGCTCGATCCATGGCTGCGCGCGTGCCTGTTCACCGGCGACGACGCGAATGCACGCACGGCGCTCGATCGCCTCGATGCAAGTGGTTACGTCCCGTTGCAACCCTGGCCGGCCAGTGCCGCCCAGTCATCCACCGCCACCCAAGGAGATGCACATGTCTACTGACCCAGCAGTTTGCGCCACGGCACGGATTTCCATCACCGTGACGGACTTCCATGAAATCGGCCGCGGTCCCAGCCAAGCCGATATCGAACTGACCGACACCGGGCATGGCTTGGTCAGCCAAGGCAGGATCAACGATCCCATCGTCGTCACCGGCGCCGCATTCCTCGAGTTTTTGGTGTCCGCCCGTGAAGGAGACCGAGCCAGCTACAGCCCGGTAGGAATCAGCTTCAAGGAATCACACGACGCCACCCGCGGCGAGGTGATCGCCCGTCACGGTGGCGGCCGTGACCCGCTGGGACATGCGGCATTCCCGACGCGCGCGTTCGCGTCCCGCGGCAGAGTCCTGCAGCTTTCGCTGTTCGATGCCAACCCCGAGCCGGGTGAATTCAAGTTCGACCTGCTGATCCAGCGATCAGACGGAGTGCTCGGGCTCATCGATCCATACATCCGCAACAATCCCATCATAAAGTAGCGTGGTCGTGAGGGGCGGTCTTGCGACCGCCTCCCGGCTGTGCTGCGGTACGGGCGGAACAGACTTTGCGGCAGAATGCCGGAAACGGGAAACCGCTCCCGGCACGCAGCGAATGATGCGCGGTCGAGCAACCGCGAACACGAACAGGCCGTCACGATGGACAGGGTCGATTCGGAGCTGACACGCAGCGCAACGGCGAACGCCGGGCCTGCGCCGCTGGTGGTGGGCGTGACCAGCCACCGCAACCTTGCCGCCGGCGAGATCGCGACGCTCCGGCGGCGCGTGCGCGAGCTGTTCCTGCAGTTGCAGCACGAATTCCCGGACCTTCCCCTGTACGTGCTGTCGCCGCTGGCGGAAGGCGGCGACCAGCTGGTGGCGGAGGAAGGGCTGGACCTGGGCGCACGCGTGGTGGCGCCATTGCCGTTCGCACGCGAGTTGTACGCGCAGGACTTCACCGATCCGGCCGCACGCGCACGCTTCGAATCATTGTGCGACCGCGCGCAGCTGATCGAACTGCCGCTGCTGCTCGGGCACACGCGCGACGCCATTGCGTCGGTGGGCGAAGAACGCAACCGCCAGTATGCGCAGGCTGGGATGTTCGTGGCGCGGCATTGCCACCTGCTGCTGGCGATCTGGGACGGCAAGCCGTCGCATCGGCAGGGCGGCACCGCGCAGATCGTCGATTATTTCCTCACCGGCACGCCACCGGGGGGCGTCGAGCGCCGGCACCGCCGGCAGCCGCGCCTGTACGGAGGCGGCGACGAGCGGCTGCTGTGTCACCTGGTCTGTTCGCGCAACACCCAGGACGGCGCGCCCGCCGCACCGCTGCAGCCGGGGCAACTCATCTGGCGTGGACTCGACGAGGCTTCGCTGCCCGACGCGCCGATGCCGCACGCGTTCCGGACCGTGTTCGCGCGTGCCGACGCCTTCAATGCCGACGCCACCAGCTACGCTGCGGAGATCGAGGAACAGGGCGCCGTCATCCAGGATGCACCAGTCGCCGCGGGCCACGATTCGGCGCGCGAGGCGTCGTCGCCCGCCAACCTGTTCCGCGCCGCCGACTGGCTGGCGATGCATTTCCAGAAGCGCGTGCTGCTGGCGCTGCGCGTCATCTACCTCGTCGCCTTCGCGATGGGCATCGCTTTCACGGTGTACGACAACGTGAACGACCAGGACCACATGCTGTACGTGTTCCTGGTTTTGTTCGCAGTCGGGGTGGTGCTGAGCGCGGTCGCGAAGCGCCGCGAGTGGCACCGCAAATACCTCGATTACCGCGCACTCGCGGAAGGCCTGCGCGTGCAATGCCATTGGCGGCGCGCCGGCATTTCGCTGACCCGCGACCCCGAATTCGCGCACGACAGCCTGCTGCAGAAACAGGAAATCGAACTCGGCTGGGTGCGCAACGTGATGCGCAGCGCCGGGCTCGACGACGACCCGTCACCGGACAACCCCGATGCGGCGACTGTCCAGGGTGTGATCGACGACTGGGTGGGCGATGAAACCGCGGGCGAGCTCGGCTACTACCGTCGTCGCACCGCGCAGCGCGAACGCTCGCAGCGCGTCAACGAGACGATCGGCGCGCTGTGCCTGATGGCCGGCATCTTCATCAGCGTGCTGATGGCGGTGCTGCTGCGCTGGCTCTCCGCCGACGCCAAGAACAACCTGATCGTGGCGATGGCGGTGTTCTCGATCTTCGCCGCGGTGCGCGAGGCGTATTCGTTCCGCAAGGCCGACCGCGAGCTGAT
>JAFEDX010000110.1 GCA_018241365.1 Pseudomonadota bacterium | reverse complement strand
TCGTTCGCAAAACGCTGGTGTTCCTTTTGCTCTGGATCATCCGGGTTGTGCCAATCTCGCACGTGCACGACGAGGAGTTCATGAGCCGGCTGTTGGTGCGCCCAGGCAATGACGCGGGCGACAGGGGCTTCTGCCGGCAGCGGTCCTAGCAGTCGTCGGGATTCGTCGTGGCCGATATGCAACGCATTTGGCAACGAATCGAAGCGACCGATCGGGCCCACAAAATCCCGCTGCAGGCAGTCGGTGATGAGAATGGAAGGGGCCGCTTGCATATCAGTGCACCAGATGCCCGCGCCGCTCTGCGACATCGATCGTCGCCGTCATGCCGGCATTGAACTCAAGGTAGTCCTGTTCCAACCCGTCGCTGAAGATCACGCCATAGTCTGCCATCTGGGAAGTGAGCGTCAGCGGCGACGAGGTCGAGACCTTGCCGAATACGATGTTGGTCTGCGTCATGCGGCTTGGAAACGGCTCGCGTACCGCAAAGTAAAGGTACTCGGACTCCCAGGCAAATCCCTGTTTGCGCAGTGAGGCGATTTCGGTAGCGGGTTGACCGGATGCGACACCCATCGCACCGGTCAGCACGCTGCGCATCCACCCGGTCGACCCAAGACCCGTCGAGACGATGATGCCGCTCGAGGACTGCGTCTCGCTCGTCTTCCCCAGGGTAAGCGAATAACGAGCTGAAACGTGCGAACGCGGGCCGATGAATAAGTCATTCACCGCCCGCAATTCCTGTCCGTCGCTCAATCGTGCGCGCGCCATCGTGACGGTTCGAGTCGATCGCCGCCCGGTCAGCGATTCGGGGACGACCGTCTTGAGGTCCACCACTTTGAACGGTAGTAGCACGCCATCCCACCGTGTCGGATCCGGATTGACGCCGATAACGCGCTGTCCGTCGAGGTACTTGAGCGTGTTGGCGACGAGACCGTCCTGTCCCAGGACGACGATCAAGCTTTCCGGCGGAAACAGGAAGTTCGGCAGGAACGCGCGATCCAGGCGCTGGACGCGCCCGAACCGCTGCATGGTTCCTTCCGCATCCGCGATCGCCGCCTGGTACGTCCGGTGTTCCCGCTCGTAGTCGGTGAAGTCCGCGCCCATGTGCTCGACATAGAACTTCGCCTGCTCGATCGTATTGAACCGCGCGATCAGATCATCCAGGCGACTTCGCCGGGTGACGAGCACGATCTTGTGCTGGTCCTCCATGGCATCACGCCGCCTTGCGCGTGGCGATCTGCTTGAGCAGATCGGGCGCGATATTGAGCTCGCCGATCTTCGCCGCGTTTTCGGCCAGCCCCTGGAACGCGAGCGCCATCAACGTCGACGGATCGATCCTTCCGATCGACAACGCCTGCAGCGACTTGGCATCGAGTTGCTTGATCGCCGTGATCGCCGCATTGAGAGCGTAGGATTTGACGTCCGCTTCGCGCTTCTGGTTTTCGGTCGCAAGCTCCACCAGCGACTTGTTCTGCTCCTCGAGCTTGATTTTGCCCGTCATCTCCTGCTGCTGCATCTGCTGGCGCTTCTCGAGGATCGTGCGCTCGGTCTCGACCTGGTTCTCCTTGATCTGGCGCTTCTTCTGTTCCACGGCGATGTCGGTCTTGAGCTCATTCTCCTTGACGCTGCGTTCCTGCTCGATGGCGGAATTGCGACGCTCGTAGGTGGCGTCATCCGCGCGTTTCAGGATCTGCTCGCGGACGGGCGCCTCCAGCGCTCGTGCGGTATCAGGATTCGGCTTGATGGCGAGAATCGACAGGTCGAGAACTGCGATACCCAATGCTGCCAGAACGTCGGTGGCTTTCAGACTCTGGCGGACGCTGGTGACAATGCTGTCGGTCGATTGCAACGCTTCGCTCATAGTCAGCGCCTGCAGCGCCGAGTGCAGGTTAACTTGCACGGCGTTGGCGACACGACCGGGCAGCTTCGCCGGATCCTCGGCAATGTAGTTGCCGTCTGGTTTGAGCGTGAAGTTCATCTGCGCGGCGAGCACCGCAGGATCCGTCACTTTGAACGTCACCTGGCCTTGGACCGACACTTCCTGAAAGTCGCTCGTCACCTCCCGCAGCATGAACGGCAAGTCCATGCTGTTGAGCGGAATCGAGACGAGCGACGAGCGCGGCGCGTAGTACCAGAACGCAAGTCCCGTGCCTTCGCGAACCGTCTTGCCGTTGCGCACCTGGATCAGGTACGTGTTGGGGGTTGCCTTGACGAATTGGAATCCGAGCATGATGGCATCCTCCCTCAATTGGCCGCATTACTGCGGGCGCGCACTTCGGCGAATGTCCAATCCTTGACCAGGCGACCGTCTTCATAGACGGTGACCATCGCGTGTTCCCAGCCATCGTTGGGCTTGAGGTCCTCCACATTCTTCACCGTGTCCGGAATCTGCACCGTGCGATACGTGCCGAACTCCTTGTGATGCAGGAGGGTCAAGCGACCCCGCTTCGACAGCTTGCCGGGATCCGTCACGGGCGCCTTGAACACATCGATCCACCCACCATTGATGCGTGCGGCACAGCACTTGAGCGCGAACTTCTGCGTGTCGCGGTTGATGCCCTGCAGAAGGGCGCCGCCCATGCCGAACGCGATGTTGTCGGCCGCGTAGCCTGCGCGGGTAATGCGCTCCAAGATTGCGCGGATGCTCGTCGGGTTGACGCCGTCGCCCTGAATCAGCCTAACGTGGTTGAGGACCTTAAAGCCTTTCTTATTGACGGTGCTGCCAAAGGATTCATCGAGCAGGGTCAGGCTCTTGTGCACGACATCGACCGGCTCGCCCGAGTCGGGGCGAACGACAACCACGGCGCCAGACTTGATTACCTCCTCGCGCAACGTCTTGCCCCAGTGGTTCTGGATCGCGTTGTAGATGTCGTAGCTGTCCGACACGACGGCGACGAGTGCACCGGGCTTCGCAAAGTGGCGCAACATGGCGCGGTAGGCGTCGACCTCGTGGTCCTTGCCCCAGCTTGTGATCGTGCTGTGCTCGGCGGCCGGGATCGAGAAACCTGCCATCGGCTCGTGGTAGTACGCTTTCGCCGTGAGCACGCCCGAAACGGTGTCGGTGCCCATGAAGTTGACGAGGTGCGCGGCACCGCCGAGGCCAGCCGACTCGGCGCTCGATACACCGCGGGCACCGAAGTCGTGCAGCTTGAACGCGAGCTGCCCGGTCGGATCGTCGCTGGTTTTTTCCAGGTATTCGCGGATCAGCTGTTTCAGGTGCCAGCTTTGCGTGGCGACCGTGACCGGGTACCACAAGCGAAGCAGCAGCGTTTCGACGTACGACGGCAACCAGAAGCATTCCGGATCGGTCGATTCGATCGTGACCAGCGCGTTGTGCGTGGGTACTGCCGTACCTTCCGGCACCGCGCGGATGCGCATCGGCAGAAAGCCTTTGTGCTTGTCGACGATGTAACGCCAGCCGGGTTCGTTGAACGGCTCGCCGTGCGCAGCAAAGAAATTACGCGCTTCGTCGACCATTGCGTGCGTGATCGGCTTGCTGAGGTATTCCTTGATGATCGCCTGCAGGCCGAAGAACACAGTGCGCTCGTACACGCCGCCGCGCGATTCGACGTAGAAGAACGTCGCTTCGGTGCCGGGCGGGTACTGCAGCCAGTGGCTGGCCTTGTAGCTGTCGGTGTTGAGGAT
>JAFEDX010000010.1 GCA_018241365.1 Pseudomonadota bacterium | reverse complement strand
AACAGCACGCAGCGCGCGAAGCTGTCCGCGGGGATGGCGTTCTTCTGGTAGTAGTCGGCGATGGCCTCGTTGACGCCGGGTGCGCCGACCGAGCCGGGCAGATCCGTGTCCACTGCACCAGGCGAAAGCACCGTGGTGCGGATGCCGTAGGGCTTGACCTCCTTGCGCAGCGCCTCGGAGATCACGCGCACCGAGTACTTCGTTGCCGAGTAGATCGCGCCGCCGGCGCTGATGGTGTGGCCGGCCACCGACGAGACGTTGATGAACTGGCCCGACTCCTGCGCCTTGAAGTGCGGTAGCGCCGCCGCGATGCCCCACAGCACGCCCTTGATGTTGACGTCGATGCACTGCTCCCACTCGTCGAAGCGCAGCATCTCCAGCGGCGCCAGCGGCATCAGGCCGGCGTTGTTGATCATCACGTCGATGCGGCCGAAGGTCTTGACCGCGTGCTCGACGAAGGCCTGCACCTGCTCGCGCTCGGTCACGTCGACCTTGAACGCGGTGGCGTTGGCCTCGCCCAGTTCCTTCACCAGCGCCTGCAGGCGATCGAGGCGCCGCGCACCCAGCGCGACCTTGGCGCCGGCCTTGACCAGATGGCGCGCGGTTTCGGCACCGAGGCCGCTCGATGCGCCGGTGATCACGACCACCTTGCCTTGGATGTTGTCAGTCATGGTTGTTCTCCCGATAAGTCGTTTCGATCCGTTGCGGGCTTGAACCCGCCTCAGGTCCTGAATGTCGTGGTGCCCAACAGCTTCACCATCGCCGGATCACGATGGTCGAAGAAGGCACTCTGCCTGCTGTCCATCGTCGCGATGGCGCGCATGTCGTCGGCGCTCAGCGCGAAGTCGAAGACGGCGAAGTTTTCGGCGATGCGTTCGGCGTGCACCGACTTCGGAATGGCCACCACGCCGCGTTGCACCAGCCAGCGCAAGATCACCTGGGCCACGCTCTTGCCGTGCCTTGCGGCCATGGCCACCAGCGTCTCGTGGCGGAAGATGTCGTTGCGGCCTTCGGCGAACGGTCCCCACGATTCGATCTGCACGTGGTTGTCGCGCAGGAATTGCTGGGTGTCGACCTGCTGGTGGAAGGGATGCGTCTCGATCTGGTTGACCGCCGGCACCACCTCGTTGTGGACGATGAGGTCCATGAGCCGGTCGGGCGGGAAGTTGCTGACGCCGATGGCCTTGATGCGGCCTTGCGCGTACAGCTCTTCCATCGCGCGCCAGGCGCCGTGGACGTCACCGAACGGCTGGTGGATCAGGTACAGGTCGAGGTAATCCAGCCGCAGCCGGTCCAGCGAGCGCTGGAAGGCCCGCTTCGCGCTTTCGTAGCCGGCATCCTGGATCCACAGCTTGGTGGTGACGAACAACTCGCCGCGCGCCACGCCGCTTTTCCGGATGGCCTTGCCGACGGCTTCCTCGTTCTCGTAGGCGGCCGCGGTATCCAGCAGCCGGTAACCGACGTCCAGCGCCTGTGCGACGCTGCGTTCACACTCCGCGGCGTCTGGAACCTGATAGACGCCAAAGCCCAGGATCGGCATTTCGACGCCGTTGTTGAGTGTCACTTTTTGCATGGTTGTTCTCCCGACTCGATTGGCGATCGATCGCAATGGTGCTTTTCCTTCTCCCTCCGGGAGAAAGTGGCGCGCAGCGCCGGATGAGGGTCCGGTCCGGTGATGGACGCCATATCGCGGCGATTCGTTGACGCTTCGCGTGTTCGTACCCTCACCCGCCCCTGTCGGGGCACCATGGAGCTCTTGGCCATGGATGGCGGCTCTACCCGCAGGGAGAGGGAACTGCTTGCCGCTGCGCGTTGGCGCGGATCAGGTCTTCTGATTGCTCGTCCTTCAGGCACGGTATTCCGCGTCCGTCACGTGTTCCATCCAGTCCGTCGCCTTGCCGTCCTTCATCTCGACGATGGCGACGTGGCTCATCGCGCAATCCTTGGATGCGCCGTGCCAGTGTTTCTCGCCGGGCTCGATCCAGACGATGTCGCCGGGGCGTATTTCCTGCACCCGGCCGCCTTCATAGCCAACCCAGCCCAGGCCCGAGGTCACCAGCAGGGTCTGCCCAAGCGGATGGGTGTGCCAGGCGGTGCGCGCCCCCGGCTCGAAGGTCACGGTCGCGGCGGAGAGGTTGCCGCTGCCGCAGAACGGGCAGTCGATGCGCACGTCGCCGGTGAAATATTCGGGTGCGCCTTGGGTCGAAGGCGTGGAACCGGGTGGGGTGATTTTCATGAAGCCTCCGTGGTGGTGTTTCGAAGTGGTGTTCAATGCTGCGCGGGTGCCAACGCGCGCTGCAACGCTTCGCGGGCGCGTCGTCCGCTGTCGGCGCCAACCCGCGCATCCAGCACCTCAACGGCCTGCTGCATCTGCCTGGCCGTGAGCCCGGTGTTCATGCTCATGTGCATGTGCGACTGCAGTTGCGCTTCGGCGCCCGGCAGCGCGGACAGCATGCCGACGGTCGCGAGTTCGCGGTTTTGCCAGTCGAGGTTGTCGCGCTCGAAGATTGCGCCGAACAGATGGCTTTGCAGGTATTCGCCGATCGCGGGTGCAAACTCGAAGATCGGTCCGGCGACAGGTTGTCCGACCAGCTTCGTCTGGTTGGCTTTGCCTGCCGCCAGCAGTGCATCGCCCGTGGGAATCGAGTGGCTGGGTTTCCGCCCCGGAGCGTCGTGGGTGCCGTGCTGTTTGCGTGCGTCCACGGTCTTCATCAATTCGGTCAGCGCATTGAGGCTGCGCGGAAAACCGGCGTAGGCGTACAGCTGTATCAGCACTTCGCGCGCGTCGCTGATGGTCAGGCCTGCATCGAGCCCGGCGTTCAGCGCAGCGTCCAGCTTGCCCATGTCGCCCGCCGCCGCAAAGGCGGCGATCGGCAGGATGGCCTGCTGCTGCGCGCTCAAGGTATCAGTGGCGGGCGCTGTGTGTTGTACGGTCATGTTTCCGGACTCCTTCGCGTATTGGGATTGCGCCGCGGCGCCAAACGCCAGCGTCACGCCGAGTGCAGCCGCGGCGATGATGCCGGGGCGGTGGGAGGCCACGCGGCGGTCAATGCGTGTCGTATTGCGCATCGGTGACCTTCTCCATCCAGGTGACGTTCTTGCCGTCAACGGTGCCGGTGATGGTCAAGATGGTCACCGCCGTGGTCGAGGTCGCACCATGCCAGTGCTTGACGCCGGGCGGACACCAGACGACATCGCCGGGGCGGATGGTCTGCATGGGCTTGCCCCATTGCTGCGTCAGCCCCACACCGGATTCGACTACCAGGTATTGGCCCGCCGGGTGGGTATGCCAATCGGAGTGCGCGCCGGGTTCGAAGGTCACCAGATCGCCCGTGGCGTTGATGTCGCTGCTGGCCGGCCAGAGTGGATCGATGCGGGGCGGCTGACCCGCGAAGTGCGCGGGGGCTGCCACGATGGAGGACTGCGTTCCAGCGCGCGTGATCTGCTGAGCAGCTGCCGTCGTCGTTGCTGCCGCGGTTTCGGCGCTGGCTTGGGCGGAAGCCCCAAGGATGACGAGGACGACGGACAGGGCAAGGGCTGCAAATAATTTCATGTGTGCTCCGGGCTTTGTCAATTCGAGATGGCTGGCACTCGCTTGATGCCTCGACAAACCATGTCCGCAAGTCTAGGCACAGGACGATTGGTTGATAAGATGGGAAAATCAGAACAAGCCTGTGCATAGGGTGCACCAATGCCTGCCGAGAACCTCAACGACCTGCGCGCTTTCGTGGCGGTAGCGCGCGAGCGCAGCTTCACCCGCGCCGCGGCGCAACTGGGCATGTCGCGTTCGGCCTTGAGCCACGCCATGACGGCGCTGGAAGCGCGGCTCGGCGTGCGGTTGCTCACGCGGACGACGCGCAGCGTCGCCACCTCCGAGGCGGGCGCGCGGCTGCTGGGAACCCTGGCGCCGATGTTCAACGAACTGGACGCGCAGTTGACGTCCCTGCGATCACTGGGCGACAAGCCCGCAGGCAGCGTGCGGATCACCGCCACCGACCATGCCATCGTCACGGTGCTCTGGCCTCGGCTGCGTGAGCTGCTGGGCCTATATCCGAATATCCAGGTGGAGTTGAGCGTGGATTACGGTCTTGCCGACATCGTGACCCAGCACTTCGATGCGGGCGTACGCGCCGGTGACGTGGTGGCGAAGGACATGATCGCGGTGCGCATCGGTCCCGACCTGCGCATGGCGGTGGTGGGCGCGCCCGCGTATTTCATCCAGCGATCACCGCCGAAGAAGCCGCAGGACCTGACCGACCACGATTGCATCAACCTGCGCCTGCCGACGCTGGGTGGACTGTACGCCTGGGATTTCGAGCGCAACGGCAAATCCACCGTGGTGCGGGTGCACGGGCAAACCGTGTTCAACAATACCTTCCTGATGCGGCAAGCTGCGCTGGACGGACAGGGGCTTGCCTACCTGCCGCTCGACATCGTGCAGGCCGACATCGAAGCCGGACGGCTGCTGCCCATGCTGGAGAACTGGTGGCCCCGGCTGCCAGGACACCATCTGTACTACACCAGCCGCCGACAGGTCGCGCCGGCCATGAAGCTCGTCATCGAGGCGCTGCGATACCGCGGCTGAGGCTGCGATCCCTGCTGTGGGCGCTGCTGCAATATGAAGCAGCCGGTGCGGCCATGCGGCCCGAGACCGCCCTGCAGCATGTTGCGAAGCTGCGGCTATTTTCGGGGCGGCTGGTCGACGTGTCCGCAGGCCTTGCAGGTGCGCGCTTCCAGCGATCCGTAGTAACGCTCGAACACCGGAGGGAAATCCTTCTCGATGCTTTCCAGCGTGAAGTATTCCTCGTAGAGTTTGTGGTTGCACTTCCCGCAGAACCACAGCAGACCATCCTTTTCGTGTGGCAGGCGGCGGCGCTCGATCACGAGGCCGATCGAATCCGGCAGGCGCTCCGGTGAATGCGGGGTGCGTGGCGGCAGGAAGAACATGTCGCCCGCATGCAGCGGCAGGTCGCGCTTCACGCCATCGTCCTGCACGTGCAGCACCATATCGCCTTCGAGCTGGTAGAAGAACTCCGGGCCTTCCTCCCAGTGGTAGTCGCTGCGCGCATTCGGACCGCCCACGATCATGATGATGAAGTCGCCATCCACGATGCACTTGTTGCCGACCGGCGGCTTCAGCAGGTGCCGGTGCTCGTTGATCCAGCGTTGCAGGTTGAAGGGAGGGGCAAGGCTCATGGGTCCGCTCGCGCGCGTGGTGGCTTCCGCAAGGGGCAGCGTAACACCGTGCATCGCGGACGGGTTGACACGGGTCACCGCGGACGGCCAACCTTTCGCGGGCAGGGTCGATCGGGAGTCAGGCGATGACGTTGGACAGGATTCGTGCCGCCTTGCTGGCGGCGTGCATGCTGGCGTTCACGGCCTGCGCCGCGAACGTTGCCGCCGTTGCGCCGAACCCGCCAGGGTTCGTGCCGCGCACTGCGACGATCCTCGGTTCGGGCGACGTGCTGATCCATCCGCCGCTGGTCGAGCAGGCGCAGCAAGATGCTGCAGCAAAGGGTGAAACGGGTTACGACTTCGGCGACATCCTCGGATCGATCGCGCCGGATGTGCATGCCGCCGACCTCGCCATCTGCGAACTGGAAACGCCGCTGGCGCCGCCCGATGGCCCGTTCACGGGTTACCCCGAGTTCTCGGTGCCGCCGCAGGTGCTGGCCGCGTTGAAGCAGGATGGTTACGACGCATGCACCACGGCCTCCAACCACACGCTCGACAAGGGCTTCGCCGGCCTCGTGCGCACGCTGGACGAACTGGACGCGGCGGGATTGCAGCATACCGGCAGTGCGCGCACCGAAAAGGAAGCCGATACGCCTTTGATCGTCACGTTGCCGAACGGCGTGAGGGTGGCGTCGCTCGCGTACACGTATGGGCTCAATGATCACCCGATTCCTCCCGGCAAGCCGTGGTCGGTGAACCTGATCGACGTGAAGCAGATCCTTGCCGCGGCCAAGCGCGCGAAACAGGCCGGCGCCGACATCGTGGTGCTGTCGCTGCACTGGGGCACCGAATACGACCACCTCGCAACGCCAACCCAACTGATCCAGGCAAGGCAGCTGCTGGCATCACCCGATGTCGACCTGATCCTCGGTGACCATGCGCATGTGATCCAGCCGATGCAGAAGATCGGCGACAAGTGGGTGATCTATTGCATGGGCAATCTGGTCGCGCGGCATTCGCAGCCGATCGACGACAACCGCGAAGGCGTGCTGGCTCAATTCACCTTCACCGAAGTGCACCCGCACGAATTCCGGGTGAGCAAGGCCGAGGCGATCCCGGTGTGGATGCAGATCGAACCCAAGCTGCGCCTGATCGACATTCCGCGCGCTCTGGCCGATCCCGCCACCACGCCCGAACAGCGCGCGGTGTACCAGAACGCCCGCAACAAGATCGCCGGGTACCTCGACGCCTACGGTGCGATGAAGGACGGCCTGGTCGTGCAGTGATGAGACGCCGTCACGGCGCGCACGTTTGCGGCAGCTTCGCCTGCAACGCAAGCACCTGTTCCGTGGTAGCGGGCTGCGGCTGGCTTCCGCCACCGCCGTCGAACAACACGTGCCAGACGCCGTGGCGGTCGCGCTTCCACGTTGAGATGAAGCGGCCGACGCGGAAGCGCGGTTCAGTCGTCTTCTGTTGCGGATCGTCGAACCAGTAGGGTCCCATCGACAGCGCCGTGTCCGGGTCACCACCGATCACCACGCGTTCCGGATGCCAGCGCAGGCGCACGCCGTCACCGCGTACCAGCGGCGCCCATTTCGCGACGACCGCCGGCGCGCCACGCGCGGTGCCACCGTCATCGATGAACACGGCGCCGGGGTGCAAGTACGCGGCAAATGCCCTGGCATGGTGGTTGGCGACCGATTGCGCGAAACCGAGCTCGCGCTGCCAGACAGCGCATTCCGCGGCCGTCATCGGTGATGGCGCAGGCGCCGCCGATCCGCCAAGGGCGACAACCATCAAACCCAGGAAAAGGAATACACGCGCCATGGATGACATCCGGGTGACCGTCGAGCGCGGCATGATAATCGCGCAGTCCTTCCGGGGCACGCCTGTTCCTACACCTCCAGTGAGGCAAGGTCGCCTTTTTCTTCCAGCCACTGCTTGCGGTCCGGAGCGCGCTTTTTCGCCAGCAGCATGTCCATCAGTTTCGCGGTGGCCTCGCCGTCGTCGACGGTGAGTTGCACCAGCCGCCGGGTGTCAGGATGGATCGTCGATTCACGCAACTGGGCCGGGTTCATTTCGCCCAGGCCCTTGAAGCGGGTGACCGTGACGGCGCCACGAATTTTTTCGCGCTCGATGCGCTTCAGCAGTGCGTCGCGTTCGCCGTCGTCGAGGCAATAGAACACCTGCTTGCCCACGTCCACGCGGAACAGCGGCGGCATCGCGACGTAGGCGTGCCCGCCACGCACCAAGGCCGGAAAGTGGCGCAGGAACAGCGCTGACAACAGCGTCGCGATGTGCAGTCCGTCCGAATCCGCGTCGGCGAGGATGATCACCTTGCCGTAGCGCAACCCGGAGATGTCGTCCTTGCCGGGATCGCAGCCGATCGCGACCGCGAGGTTGTGCACTTCCTCCGAAGCCAGCACCGAGCCGGATTCGACTTCCCAAGTGTTCAATATCTTCCCGCGCAGCGGCAGGATCGCTTGGTAGTCCTTGTCGCGCGCCTGCTTGGCCGAGCCGCCGGCCGAGTCGCCTTCGACGAGGAACAGCTCGGTGCGATCGGGATCGGACGAGGCACAATCGGCCAGTTTGCCGGGCAGGGCGGGGCCCTGCGTGATCTTCTTGCGCACGACTTGCTTGGCGGCCTTCATGCGCGCGGCGGCGTGCTCGATCGCGAGTTGCGCGATGGCTTCGCCGGCCGCGACGTTCTGGTTCAGCCACAGCGAGAACGCATCGTGCAAGGTGTTTTCGGTGACCGATGCGGCGTCGCGGGACGACAGCCGCTCCTTGGTCTGGCCCGCGAACTGCGGATCGCGCATTTTGGTGCTCAGCACGAAGGCGACGCGCTCCCACACATCTTCAGGCGCCAGTTTCACGCCGCGTGGCAAGAGATTGCGCAGGTCGCAGAATTCACGCACCGCGTTGGTCAGGCCCGAACGCAAGCCGTTGACGTGGGTGCCGCCCTGGATGGTCGGAATCAGGTTGACGTAGCTTTCCTGCACCAGCTCGCCTTCCGGAACCCAGGCGAGTGCCGCGTCGAGGCCGCCATCTTCGCGCTGCGCGTGGTGCACGAACAGTTCCGCGGGGAGGCAGGTGGCGCCAGCGAGTTCGGATTTCAGGTATTCGGCGAGGCCGTCCTCGTAGCGCCATGCGTCGCGCTCGCCGGATGTCTCGTCGAGCAAGGTGACCGTCAGTCCCGCACACAACACGGCCTTGGCGCGCAACAGGTGCTTCAGTTTGGGCAAGGAAATCTTCGGTGAGTCGAAGTACTTCGGATCGGGCAGGAAGCGCAGCGTGGTGCCGGTGCGGCGCTTGGGCACTTCGCCCAGGGTCTCGAGTTTCCCGACCGGCTCGCCACCCTTGAAACGCATCCGGTATTCGGTGCCCTCGCGGCGGATCAGCACTTCCAGGAACGACGACAGCGCATTGACCACCGACACGCCGACGCCGTGCAGGCCGCCCGAGAAGGTGTAGTTGCGATCGGAAAACTTGGCGCCAGCGTGCAGTCGGGTCAGGATCAGCTCGACGCCCGACACGCCTTCCTCGGGGTGGATGTCCACCGGCATGCCGCGGCCGTCGTCGATGACCGTGACCGAGCCGTCCTGGTGCACGGTGACATCGATTTGTCTGGCGTAACCGGCCAGCGCCTCGTCCACCGAGTTGTCCACGACTTCCTGCACCAGGTGGTTGGGACGGCTGGTGTCGGTGTACATGCCGGGACGGCGGCGCACCGGTTCGAGGCCCGACAGCACTTCGATGTCGGCGGCGTTGTAGCGGGTGGAAGCGGCCATGCGTTGCGGGTCCCATCAAGACGGACGATGCAGCCGGTCAGGATGGCGAACCACCGCCCGATGGTCAATCCTTCCCCACGCTGAATTGCAAGATGCCGGCACAAAATTTTCCCGGCAGCGTTCAGCGTCCAGTCTGCCGATCAGGCAGAATATTCGTTGCGCCGGGCCATCGTGGCCCGAGCACACCAGGAGACCATTGCAATGCGTAAGCTGATCCTTGCCGCCGTCGTTGCGGCCGCTTTCTCGATCCCGGCCTTCGCCGCCCAGACCACCCCGGCCGCGTCCGCCCCGGCTACCGAACAGGCTGCCGCGCCGGCCCAGGCCGAAGCCCCGGCGGCTGCGCCCGAGCACAAGGCCAAGGCGGAGCATCACGCCAAGAAGCATCACGCCAAGAAGGCGCACCACGCCAAGAAGCACGAAAAGAAGGCCGAGTCCTCGGCACCCGCGGAAGCTCCGGCTTCCAGCGGCAAGTAATACCCTGCGGCCTACGAGGCTGCTGGTTTGAACGCCCCGGCTTGCCCGGGGCGTTTTTTGTTGCACAGGAGCTGGAACGCTACCGCACTCGCCGCGAGGCGAAACCTGCCGGAACCCCCTGAAGAACCGCCGCGACTAAATCGGCACGGACTGCCGATTTGAACGCCAAAGGCGTCCCGAAGGGCGAGCTACATGGATGTAGCGAGTAGCGAAGGCAGATTGCGGGTCGCCGGAGCGCAGCCAGCGGAGCGTACACGCCAGTACGTGAGCATGGCGAGCACCGCCGGCACGCAAGCTGCCGACTAAACCGGCAGGACTGCCGGTTTGAACGCCGCAGGCGGCCAGCAGGGCTGGCCACATGGAAGTGGCCAGTAGCGCAGCAGGTTATTCAGGGGGTTCCCTTGCCGCCAACTGCCTGTTGCAGTTACACTATTCGGCTTTCCAGCCCGCCTGAAGCGGGTTTGTCCACCCCGACGGCGGCTTGTGCAACGGCATCACGGTGTCGTTGCACAAGCCACGTGTCGGAACATGTTTCATTCAACACGTTCATTCATCGAGAAGGCTGCCATGCCGCTGTCCACCGAACAAACCAACCAGATCATCGCCGACTACCGCCGAGCGCCGACCGACACGGGTTCGCCGGAGGTGCAGATTGCGCTGCTGTCCGCGCGCATCCAGCAACTGTCCGGCCATTTCGAGTCGCACAAGAAGGATCACCATTCCCGTCGCGGCCTGCTGAAGATGGTCAACCATCGCCGCCGCCTGCTTGGTTACCTCAAGGGCAAGGATGCCGAGCGCTATCAGGCGCTGATCGGCCGCCTCGGCCTGCGTCGCTGAGCGACGCATCATCAGACCGAACCCCTCGCCGGCAGCCGTCGCCAACGCACGCTCGCCGGCTTTCGGCGTTCATTGAACGCCCATTGAAAGGACAACTCCCGTGGCAAAAGTAACCAAGACGTTCCAGTACGGCCAGCACGCCGTCACCATCGAAACCGGCGAAATCGCGCGCCAGGCCTCCGGCGCCGTGATGGTCAGCATGGGCGGCACCGTGGTGCTGGTCGCGGCGGTCGCCGCGCAGAAGGCCCGCGAAGGGCAGGACTTCTTCCCGCTCACCGTCGACTACCAGGAAAAGTTCTACTCCGCCGGCCGCATCCCGGGTGGCTTCTTCAAACGCGAGGGCCGGCCAACCGAGAAGGAAACGCTGACCAGCCGCTTGATCGATCGTCCGGTGCGCCCGCTGTTCCCGGAAGGCTTCAAGAACGAAGTGCAGGTGGTCGCCACCGTCGTATCGCTCAATCCTGAAGTGGACGGCGACATCCCGGCGCTGCTGGGTGCGTCGGCCGCGCTGACGCTGGCCGGCATCCCGTTCAAGGGCCCGATCGGCGCTGCGCGCGTGGGCTACATCGGCGGCAAGTACGTGCTGAACCCGAGCGCGACCGAACTCAAGTCATCCGACCTCGACCTCGTGGTCGCCGGCACCGCCAACGCGGTGCTGATGGTGGAATCCGAAGCCAAGCTGCTCAGCGAAGACGTGATGCTGGGTGCGGTCACGTTCGGCCACAAGGAAATGCAGGCAGCGATCCGCGCGATCGCCGAGCTGGCGACTGAAGTCGGCAAGCCGTCGTGGAACTGGCAGGCGCCCGAGCGCGACGCTGCGCTGGTTGCCGCGGTGCGCGGCGAAGTCGGCGACAAGCTCGCCGCCGCGTTCCAGATCAAGGACAAGCTGCAGCGCCGTGATGCGGTCGCAGCGCTGAAATCCGACGTGCTCTCCGCGCTGAAGGCGCAGGCCGAGGAAAAGGCCTGGCCGTCTGCGGACCTCGCCGGCGAATTCGAAGACCTCGAATACCGCACCGTGCGCGACAGCGTGCTCAAGACCAGGCAGCGCATCGACGGCCGCGGTCTGGAAGACATCCGTCCGATCAACGTACGCGTCGGCGTGTTGCCGCGCACTCACGGCTCGGCGCTGTTCACCCGCGGCGAAACACAGGCGCTGGTCACGGTCACCCTCGGCACCGGCCGCGATTCGCAGATCATCGACGCCCCGGAAGGCGAGTCCAAGGACACCTTCCTGTTCCACTACAACTTCCCGCCGTACTCGGTGGGAGAATGCGGTCGCATGGGTGGTCCGAAGCGCCGCGAAATCGGCCACGGCCGCCTCGCCAAACGCGGCGTGCAGGCCGTCAAACCGACCATGGAAGAGTTCCCGTACGTGGTCCGCTGCGTCAGCGAGATCACCGAGTCGAACGGCTCCTCGTCGATGGCGTCGGTGTGCGGTTCCTCGCTGGCGATGATGGACGCCGGCATCCCGTTGAAGGCGCCGGTCGCGGGGATCGCGATGGGCCTGGTGAAGGAAGGCAACGACTACGTGGTGCTGTCCGACATCATGGGCGACGAGGATCACCTCGGCGACATGGATTTCAAGGTGGCCGGCACCGCGACGGGCGTGTCCGCGCTGCAGATGGACATCAAGATCGACGGCATCACCGAGGAAATCATGCGCACCGCGCTGGCACAGGCGCACAAGGGCCGCATGCACATCCTCGGCGAAATGGCCAAGGCCATTTCCGCCCCGCGTGGCGAGATGAGCGAGTACGCGCCACGCCTGCTCACCATCAAGATCCATCCGGACAAGATCCGCGAAGTGATCGGCAAGGGCGGCGCGACCATCCGCTCGATCACCGAGGAAACCGGCACCACCATCGACATCAACGACGACGGCACGGTGGTGATCGCCTCGGTCAACCGCGAAGCCGCGGACGCGGCGAAGCACCGCATCGAGCAGATCGTGGCCGACGTCGAACCCGGCCGCATCTACGAAGGCAAGGTCGTCAAGCTGATGGACTTCGGCGCGTTCGTCACCATCCTGCCCGGCAAGGACGGCTTGGTGCACGTCTCGCAAATTTCCAACGAGCGTGTCGAGAAGGTTTCCGACAAGCTCAAGGAAGGCGACATCGTCAAGGTCAAGGTGCTGGAAGTCGACAAGCAGGGCCGCATCCGCCTGTCGATGAAGGCGGTGACCGAGGACGAGAAGGCCGCAACACCGGCCTGATTCCGGGTCAGGATCGGTTTCGAAAAAAAAACGGGCCTCGCGGCCCGTTTTTTTGTGCCATCCATGGCGAAGGGCTCCGTGGCCGCAAAGCTCGTTCTTCGCTTGCGTGCTTGATTTGTGCGGCTGATGCAACGATCTTGCGCGCATGAACACCAACTTGCGGATGCCGGTGCTGTTCGTCGGCCATGGGTCGCCGATGAACGCGATCGAGGATAGTGCTTGGCGGCGCGAATGGCAGCGCCTCGGCAAGACTCTTCCAAAGCCGCGCGCGGTGCTGTGCGTGTCGGCGCACTGGGAAACGCGCGGGGTCGGAATCACCGCTGCGTCGAAGCCCGAAACCATCCACGATTTCTACGGGTTCCCACCGGAGCTGTTTGCGGTCGAATATCCCGCGCCGGGCGATCCGGATCTCGCGCGGGACATCGCGGGCGGCGTGGGTGACGACGCGACTCCGGTGCACCTCGATCCGCAACGCGGAATCGACCACGGTGCCTGGAGCGTGCTGTGCGCGATGTATCCCGAGGCCGGCGTCCCGGTGTTGCAGCTGAGCCTGGACACTCGCCGGCCGGGTGCATGGCATTACGCGCTGGCGCAACGGTTGGCGTTCCTGCGCGACGAGGGCGTGCTGGTGCTGGGCAGCGGCAACATCGTGCACAACCTGATGCTGCTGGGTCGTTTCTGGAACGCACCGGCACCGCCGGGCTGGGCAGTACGTTTCCGCGATCGGGTCAACGCAGCGATCGCACGACGTGACCATGCCGCGTTGTGCGACTGGCCGTCACTCGGCCCCGACGCTGCGCTCGCGGTTCCCACACCCGAGCATTATCTTCCGCTGTTGTACGCGCTGGCGTTGCAACGCGACGATGACGGCATCACGACGTTCAACGACGACGTCTTCGCCACCCTGGCGATGACTTCGTTCGTGATCGGCGCCGGAAGTTGAACCTGCCGGGGACGCCTCTTCCGAATTCCGGAGAAAAGGGTAGACTCGCCGAAACGGGCGACGCCGATTGGTTCGACGTCCCCCGCGGAACGCTGGAGGGCGCGTCGTGCAACCTACCGATATCCGCAATCCGCAGTATTTCCACAAGGTCGTGGACTGCCAATGGGCGTGCCCCGCACACACCCGGGTGCCCGAATACATCCGCCTGATCGCGGCGGGGCGCTACGACGACGCCTACCTGTTGAATTGGGATTCCAATGTTTTCCCCGGCATCCTCGGCCGCACCTGCGATCGACCCTGCGAGCCGGCCTGCCGGCGCGGCCGGGTTGAAGAAAGCAACGGAGAGAAGCCGGAACCCGTTGCGATCTGCCGGCTGAAGCGCGTCGCCGCCGACAATCGCAGCGACGCGATCGAAACCCGGATGCGTCAGCGCCTGCCCGAGCGGGTGCCCGACGCGGAAAAGTTTCGTGTGGCGTGCGTGGGCGCGGGCCCTGCCTCGCTCACGGTGGCGCGTGATCTGGCGCCGCTGGGTTACCGGGTCACGGTGTTCGAGGCCGACGCCAAGGGCGGCGGCTTCATGCGCACGCAGGTGCCGCGCTTCCGTCTGCCCGAACATGTGATCGACGAGGAAGTCGGTTACATCCTTGGTCTTGGGGTCGAGTTGGTCGGCAATCGCCGCATCGACTCGCTGCGTCGGGTGCTCGATGAAAAATACGATGCGGTGTTCGTGGGTTGCGGCGCGCCGCGCGGGCGCGACCTGCATGTGCCGGGCCGCGACGAGAACACCGACAAGATCCACGTCGGCATCGAGTGGCTGGCCTCGGTGTATTTCGGGCACGTGAAGGCGGTCGGCAAGCGCGTGATCGTGCTGGGTGGCGGCAACACCGCGATGGATTGCTGCCGCAGCGCGCGCCGCCTCGGCGGCGAGGACGTCAAGGTCATCGTGCGTTCCGGCTACGAGGAAATGAAGGCCAGTCCGTGGGAGAAGGAAGACGCGGAGCACGAGGGCGTCGTGATCCTCAACTGGCTGAACCCGAAATCATTCGTGCATGAGCACGGCAAGCTCACCGGGATGTGGTTCACGCCCATGCGTGCCGAGCACGATGCGAACGGCAAGCGCAAGCTGCTGCCGACCGGCGAGCCGGATCGCCTGATCGAGTGCGACGAAGTGCTGATCGCGGTCGGACAGGAAAACGCGTTCCCGTGGATCGAGCGCGACCTCGGGGTCGAGTTCGACGAATGGGGCCTGCCGAAGCTCGACAAGCTGACCATGCAATCGACCTTGCCGAAGGTGTTTTTCGGCGGCGACGCCGCGTTCGGGCCCAAGAACATCATCTGGTCGGTCGAACACGGGCACCAGGCTGCGGCGTCGATCCACAATCTCTTGCAGCAGGACGATGTGCGCAAGCGTCCACCGCCGTTGACCAATCTCGTGTCGCAGAAGATGGGCATCCACGAGTGGAGTTACGACAACGAGATCACGCCGGACCAGCGCTTCGTGGTGCCATGGGCGCCCAAGGAAAAGACGCTCAAGGACATCAAGCAGGAAGTCGAACTCGGGTTCGATGTGCAAACCGCTTGGAAAGAGGCCCAGCGCTGCCTCAACTGTGACGTGCAGACGGTATTCACCAAGGACATCTGCATCGAGTGCGATGCCTGCGTGGATATTTGCCCGATGGATTGCATCACCTTCACCGCGAACGGCGATGAGGCCGACCTGCGTACGCGCCTGACTGCGCCGGCGCTGAACCTTGCGCAGGATTTGTATGTCGGCGGTCCGGTCAAGACGGGTCGCGTGATGGTGAAGGACGAGGACGTCTGCCTGCACTGCGGCCTGTGTGCCGAGCGCTGCCCGACCGGCGCGTGGGACATGCGGCGCTTCCTGTTCGCGGAATCCTATGCGGGGCGGGGCGAGGATTACTCGGCTTTGCCGGCGAAGAAGGTGGCAGCGTGAAACCCATCGAAGCCACCAACGACTTCGTCGTCAAGTTCGCCAACATCAACGGCTCGGGCTCGGCCTCGGCCAACGAACTGTTCGCCAAGTGCATCCTGCGCATGGGCGTGCCGGTCAGCCCGCGCAACATCTTCCCGTCCAACATCCAGGGCCTGCCGACCTGGTACGAAGTGCGCGTCTCGGAGCAGGGCTGGCTCGGCCGGCGCGGCGGCTACGATCTCCTGGTCGCGATGAATCCGCAGACCTGGGATGCCGACGTGAAGGGGCTTGCCCCGGGCGGTTACCTCTTTTACGACAACAGCAAGCCGCTGCCGAAGTCGAAGTTCCGTGACGACATCACGGTGATCGGCGTGCCGTTGACCGACATCGCCAACCACACCTGGGACGATCCGCGCCAGCGCCAGTTGTTCAAGAACATCATGTATCTCGGTGCGCTGTCGGTGCTGCTGGGCATTGAGCGCGAAGTGGTCGTTGCCTTGATTGGCGAGCAGTACAAGGGCAAGCAGGCGCTGCTCGAACCCAACGTGCACGCGCTGGATCTCGGTCGCGGATACGCGGAAAAGAATTTGCAACCGATGGGTCTGAAAGTGGAGCGTCGCGACAACGTCGGTGATCGCGTTTTCGTGGACGGCAACAGTGCGGCGGCACTCGGGATGGTCTATGGTGGTGCCACGGTGTGTGCGTGGTATCCGATCACGCCGTCGTCGTCGTTGGCCGAAGCGTTCCAGAAATATTGCGCCAAATTGCGTGTCGATCCGGAAACCGGCAAGCACCGTTACGCAATCGTGCAGGCCGAGGACGAAATCGCTTCCATCGGCATCGTCACCGGTGCCGGCTGGAACGGTGCACGCGCTTTTACTGCCACGTCCGGTCCCGGCATTTCGCTGATGAACGAAATCATCGGGCTGGCGTACTTCGCCGAAATCCCGGTGACGATCGTGGACGTGCAGCGTGGCGGGCCGTCCACCGGAATGCCGACCCGCACCCAGCAATCCGACGTTGCGTTTTGCGCGCATGCCTCGCACGGCGACACCAACCACGTGCTGCTGTTTCCGGAAGATCCGCACGAATGCTTCGAGTTCGCGGCCAAGGCGCTGGATCTGGCCGATCGCCTGCAAACCCCGGTGTTCATGTTGAGCGACCTCGACATCGGCATGAACCAGCGGCTGTGCCAGCCGTTCGCGTGGGACGATGCACGCCGTTACGACCGCGGCAAGGTGCTGACCACCGAACAGCTGGAAGCGGGCGTACCGTTCGGCCGCTATCGCGACGTGGATGGCGACGGCATCCCGTATCGCACGTATCCCGGCACCCATCCCACGCGCGGCGGTTTCTTCACGCGTGGCACCAGCAAGAACGCCGACGCGAAATATTCGGAAAAGGGAGAGGATTACGTCGAAAACGTGCAACGGTTGCAACGGAAACTTGCAACCGCGAAGGCACTGCTGCCGCAACCGGTGCTGCATCGCGCGCCGCATGCAGCGAGGCACGGCGCCATCTACTTCGGCTCGACTTCGCCCTCGATGGCCGAAGCGATCGCCAAGCTCGATGCCGACGGCATGCACATCGACGCGCTGCGCGTGTGCGGTTATCCGTTTGCCGACCCGGTGCGCGAGTTCATCGATGCGCATGACCAGGTGTTCGTGGTCGAGCAGAACCGCGATGCGCAGTTGCGCTCGCTGCTGATCGAACAGTTCGAAATCGATCCGGCGCGTCTGGTCAGGATCCTGCACTTTGACGGCACGCCCATCACCGCGCGCTTCATCGCCAAGGCGATCGGCGAACGGATGGGCAAGGCGGAAGTGACGCCGATACGTGACGACAAAGTTGCATGATGTGTTCGTAGTCGCGCTCACGAGCGCTCCTGCGAGGCCGTGTAGGAGCCAGCGTGCAGGCGATTGGAATCCGGAAATGCCATGACCTATCTTCCCAAACCCAAACTCCACCACCCCTCGCTGCAACGGAACGCGGTCGGGTTCACCCGTCGCGATTACGAAGGCGCGATCTCGACGCTGTGTGCGGGCTGCGGACACGATTCGATCTCGGCGGCGATCATCCAGGCCTGCTGGGAACTGGATGTCCAGCCGCACCGCGTCGCCAAGATTTCCGGGATCGGCTGCAGCAGCAAGACGCCGACGTATTTCCTGTCGGCCTCGCACGGGTTCAACGCCGTGCACGGGCGCATGCCTTCGGTGCTCACCGGCGCCAATCTCGCCAACCGCGAGTTGATGTACCTCGGGATTTCCGGTGACGGCGATTCCGCGTCGATCGGCATCGGCCAGTTCGTGCACGCGATCCGCCGCGGCGTGGACATGGTCTACATCGTCGAGAACAACGGCGTGTACGGCTTGACCAAGGGCCAGTTCTCGGCGACCGCCGACCAGGGTTCGAAGTCCAAGAAGGGCGCAATCAATACCGATGCGCCGGTGGACATGGTCGGCATGGCACTGCAGCTCGGTGCGAGTTTCGTCGCGCGCAGTTTCTCGGGCGACAAGACCCAGCTGGTGCCGATCCTGAAGGCCGCGATGTCGCACAAGGGCGCGGCGTTCGTCGATGTGCTGAGCCCGTGCGTCGCGTTCAACAACCATCCCGGCAGCACCAAGAGTTACGACTACATCCGCGAGCACAACCATGCGTTGTGCCGGATGGATTTCATTTCGCCTCGCGACGAAATCACGGTCGAGTATCCGCCGGGCGAGTTGCGCGAGGTGCGCCAGCACGACGGCAGCGTGCTGCGCCTGCGCAAGTTGCCGGAATCCCACGACACCGGTGACCGCGTGGCCGCCATGAATTACCTGCACGCCTGCCAGGCGCGTGGTGAGATCGTCACGGGCCTGTTGTATGTGGACGCCGAAGCCGCCGACCTGCACGCGCATCTCGACACCGTGCCCGCGGCGTTCAACACGCTGGGCGAACGCGAGTTGTGTCCGGGCAGCGCGGCGCTGGCGAAGATCAACGCGTCCTTGCGTTGATGGGACTGGCTTGGGTCACTGTCCGGTCGTGCTGGCTGCAGCGGGCAACGGGGGCAGTACCGGGTGGTAGTTCCGCCACGGCGGACGCGCGTACGTCGGCACGGGGTGCGCCTTCAGTTCCTGCAGCGCGATTTCGACCGAGCGATCGAGCTGCGGATCCTGCCCTTGCCGCACGAGCTTCGGGTCTTGCCACACCTCGACGTCCGGTGCGACGCCATGGTTCTCGACCGGGAAGGTGCCATCGAGCCCTTCGATGGCGATCCGCGGTGCGGTCACCATGCCGCCATCCATGAGCCGCGGATAGCCGCCGATCCCGACGAGGCCACCCCACGTGCGTACGCCGACCAGCGTGCCGACCTTCGCCATTTTGAAATACCAGGGCAGCGCATCGCCGCCCGAGCCCGAGAATTGGTTGATCACCATCACCTTCGGGCCCTGGATCATGGCGGTCGGGATCACCGCTGTCGTGTGTTCGCCCCAGCGCGTGACCGCGAGCGCCATCGGCTTCCGCGTCAGGTAACGGATGATGTAATCCGACAGCAGCCCGCCGTGGTTGAAGCGCTCATCCATGATCATGCCCTGCTTGTCGACCTGCGTGAAGAAGTAGCGATTGAAGTTGGTGAAGCCGCCCCATTCGGTGTCCGGCAGGTAGATGTAGCCAAGCTTGCCGTCCGAGAGCTTGTCGACCGTCTCGATGTTGTGGTCGATCCACGCGGCGTTGCGCAGCTTGGCTTCGCTGGGAATCGTCTTGACGGTGATCGTGTGCGAACTCGAAAGGCTCGGGTTCGGACCGACCGTGAGCGTCACGGTCTTGCCTGCGAGGTCGTTGAAATAGGCGTAGATGCTCTTGTCGGCGGTGATCGGCTGGCCGTTCACCGCGAGCACGTAATCGCCCACCTTCACCTTGAGCCCCGGCTGCGCGAGCGGACCGTACAGCGTCGGGTTCCACTTGCCGCCGGTGAAAATGCGGGTGATCTGGTAATGATCATCCTTGACCGCATAATTGGCGCCGAGCAGTCCGACCTGCACCTCTTCCATCTTCGGCGTGTAGCCGCCGACGATGAACATGTGCCCGACGGCTTCGTAGCTCAGCATTTCGCGGAACAGGTAGGACAGCCCGTCGCGACTCGCGATGCCCGGCAGGTAATGCGCGAACTCCTTTTCCGCGGCGCCGATGTCAAGGCCGTCGAACTCCGGGTTGTAGAAGAACGCGCGCTGGATGCGCCACGCTTCGCGGTACATTTCGTCCCACTGCGCGCGCGGATCGACGAACACGCGCAGGTTGGCGGTGTCGAGCTTGTCGGGCTTGGCCTTGGGCTCCGCATCCGCGATGAACCAGTCGTTGCCCTGCCGGTACAGCATCTTGTCGCCATCGGCCGCCAGCACGAACGCGTTGACGTGCTCCTGCACGGGTTCGGTCTTCCTGTCCTTGAGCGTAAAGCGTTCGATGTCGAATGCGGGTCCCATGGGGCCCGCGAGCGAGGGCAGCGTCACGAGCGGCGCCTTTTCGAGGTACAGCACGCCCGCCGTGCCGGCCACGAGACCCTGATAATTCGCCGGCTGGATCGGCAGCGGCACCATGCGCCGGTCGATGCCGTCGAAATCGATCGCGACGGACACGGATCCGGTCGCATGCTTGCCACTCTTCTTCACCGATACCGACGCCGTGGATGCCGACGCGGCGGGTGCCGCGTCCATGCCGTCCTTGGGTGCTATGGGCGACGCCGTGCTCGCCTGCAGCGCCACCGCGTACACGTGGTAGGTGACGGGGTGCGCGAGGGTCGCGAGGTCCGTCCCGACCGACGGGCCGAGGTCGGTGCTGCCGAGGAAGTAGAGATACTTGCCATCGGCATCGAATACTGGCGATTCGGCGTCGGCGGCGCCAACGGTGAGCTGGCGGGTCTTCTGGTCGGTGAGCGAATAGATGAACACGCCCGACATGAAGTTCTGCAGCGACTCGGTGAACGTGATCCAGCGGCTGTCCGGCGACCACGCCGGGTTGAAGGCGACGTTGCCGAAGCCGTTGTTGAAGCCAGCGGTCGCGATCTTCACCGGCTTGGGCGTGCCCACGTGCAGGTCGACCAGCCACAGGTTGCCCTTCTGGTCGCTGAAGACCACTTTTTGACTGTCGGGCGACCACGTCAGCTGGTAGTAATACGCATCGTTCTGGCCCAGCTTGACCTGGCGTGCGACGCCGCCTTGTTGGGGACGGATGTACAGGTCGTACTCGCCGTCGCGGTCGGAAAAATACGCCACGGACTTGCCATCGGGTGACCACGCCGGGTCGCGGTCCATCGCGCCGGGGCTGTGGGTCAGGTCGATCGCACTGCCGTCATCGGCCTTCGCCGGCACCGTGAGGATGTCGCCGTGGGCCTCGAATACCGCGCGCACGCCGTGCGGTGAAATGCCGGGATCGCTGAGCGCCTTGGCGACGTTCTGGAAATACGGGCGGCGCTGCGGGAAGTCGCCTTCGACCGTCACTGGCACCGGGTGCGTTTTCCCCGTCGCGTAGTCGTAGATGTGCAACTGCCCGAACTGCGAATACACGATGCCGCCAGGGCCCGCGGAAGCGGAAGTAATGTCAAAGCCGGTGTTGTCGATGAGCTTGGTGACCTTGGCGGTCTTGACGTCGTAACCGAACAGCGTGATCGGCCCGTCGCGGTCGGACAGGAAGTAGATCGTGTTGCCGACCCACATCGGATCGTTTTCGTTCGAGTCGAGATCGGGGATGCGCACCGTGCTCGAATCCGACAGCGTGGCGATCCAGATTTGCGTGTGTTGCCCGCCCTTGTAGCCCTTCCAGAACGGTTCCCACTGGAAGTTGGGCACGAACGAAATGCGGCTGCCGTCGGGCGAGTAGCTGCCTTCCTCGGCCATCGAGAGCGGCAATTCAGTCGGGAAGCCGCCGGTCACCGGAACCGTGTAGAGCTGGTTCGGATCGGAGAAGCTGTTGCGGTGCGAGCGGAACAGCACGTCCTTGCCGTCCGGCGTCCAGCCGACGGCAACATCGGGACCCGGGTGCCAGGTCATTCGCTTGGGCTGGCCTCCCGTGGCCGGGACCACGTACACATCGGTGTTGTGCTCGAAGGTGCCCGTGAAGGCGATTGACTGGCCGTCGGGCGAGAAGATCGGCTTGATCGAAAAGGCGCCCGTCGCGCCAAGGCCGGGCGGCATGTCGAGGCCGGTGGCGAGCAGGTGCGCCTGGCCGCCGCTGCGCGGGACTTCCCACAGCTCGCCGCCGTATTCGAACGCGATCGTCGTCTTCGACATCGTCGGGTAACGCAGCAACAGCAGCGGGCTGCCCGTGGCAGACAGCCGGGCACCGGTCGCAGATGCGCCCTGCCTGGCTTGTTCCGCGGCGTTTGGCGATCCCGCACCGGATGCACCCGGCAAGGGCGCGGTCGCAGCCGATGGTTCCGCGGTGTCCGCTTGCGATGGCATGTTGCCTTGTTTGCCGCACCCGGCGAGTACCGCGATGGCGACAATACCCAGCGGAACGAACATGCGTCGTGTCAGCCACGGATTGCTCTTCATCGTCGCCTCCGGGTTGCGATGAGCGACTCATCGCCGAGTGCATCGCTCGTTGAATGTCCGCCTCGCCTACGGGCGCCGACAGTGCCAATCGTCATGGGTGGGCGATCGGGCAACGCGATGGTGTGTTTGTTGCGGCGCAGCATGGCCGCTACTACCATACGCGGACACGTTTTTGGAGATCATCGCCATGGCCAAGGGGCCCGACACGACGCGCGCGCAGGACGACTGGCAGAAGCTGTCGACGCAGTACTGGAATGCGTGGAGCGACGCCACGCGCAAGGCTTTCGGGGCGAACGCCGGGGCGGACGAGTCCGGCAAGCTGCCATGGCACGAGGGGCTCGAACAATGGGCGCGGATGTTCGACGCCGGCAAGGCGCAGAACACCCAGAGTGAAACGGTCGAGCGCCTGCTCGCCGGTGCGCGCAGTTATTTCTCGCTGCTGCAGTCGCTGGCCGAAAAGGGCGGCGCGGCGAAGCTCGATCCACAAGGATGGTCTGACCGTGTGCGCGAGGCGTTCAATTTCCCGGGTGCCGACGCGGCCTTGTTCGACAACCCGCTGGCGCGCGCGATGCGCGAGCTCGCGGGGCAGGGTGCGAAAGGCTTCGAGCAGATGATGGACAGCCTGCAGCCGGCGATGCGCGAGGCGCGCGCGCTGCTGGACATGCCGGCGTTCGGGTATGCCCGCGAACACCAGGAACACTACCAGCGCATGGCCAAGGCGTGGCTGGATTACCAGCACGAGACCAACCGCTACAACACACTGATTGCGCGTGCCAGCAGGCGCGCCTTCGAAGTGTTCGAGGACAAGCTGGCCGAGCGCAGCGAACCCGGCCGACAAGTCGACTCCGTGCGTGGCCTGTACGACCTGTGGGTCGATGCAGCCGAGGATGCCTACGCCGAAGTCGCGCTGTCCGACGAGTTCCGCGAGGTGTATGGCGCGCTGGTCAACGCGCAGATGCGCGTGCGCAAGCACATGCAGCTGGAAGTCGAGAAGGTTTCCAACGATCTCGGCGTGCCGACCCGCACCGAGATCGACAGCATCGGCAAGCGCGTGCACGACCTGCATCGCGACGCGAAGGATCACGCCGCGAGCCATGCCGCGTTGCTGGCCGAGGTCGCGGCGCTGCGTGCCGAGGTCGAGCAGCTGAAGGGTGCGAAGCCCAGGGCGCCGGGTGCGCGCAAGGCGCCCGCGAAAACCGTCCGCGCGTCGCGCAAGGCAATCGGCAAGGAGACACCGTGATGGAACCGATCCGCATCGATCCGAAGCGTGCGCTGGACGAAGCCCTGCGTGCGCAGCAGAAACTCGCGGCAAGTTTCAAGACGCTGCGCGAAGTCGAGGACGTCGGTTACGGCGCGACCGACAAGGAAGAGGTCTATCGCGAGGACAAGGTCGTCGTCTATCGCTACAAGGGCAAGGGCAAGCCCACCGCCAAGGCGCCGTTGCTGATCTGCTACGCACTGGTCAACCGCCCGTACATGGTGGACCTGCAGGACGACCGTTCGCTGGTCAAGAACCTGTTGGCGCTGGGCGAAGACGTCTACATCATCGATTGGGGTTATCCCGACGGCGCCGACCGCTGGCTGACGCTGGACGATTACATCAACGGCTACATCCGCCGTTGCGTCGATGCGGTCGCGAAACACGCGGGCGTCAAGAAGATCAACCTGCTCGGCATCTGCCAGGGCGGCGCGTTCTCGCTGTGCTTCACCTCGCTGCACCAGGACAAGCTGCAGAACCTGATCACGATGGTGACGCCGGTCGATTTCCACACGAAGGAAAACATGCTGTCGCACTGGACGCGCGGCATGGACGTGGACCTGTTCGTGGATACGCTGGGCAACGTGCCCGCCGACCTGATGAATTGGTGCTACCTCACCTTGAAGCCTGTACGCCTGAACCAGCAGAAATACGTCGCGATGCTGGACATCCTTGACGACAAGGTGGAATTGGAAAACTTCCTGCGCATGGAAAAGTGGATCTTCGATTCGCCCGACCAGGCCGGCGAAGCGTTCCGCCAGTTCATCAAGGATTTCTACCAGGGCAACAAGCTGGTGAAGGGTGGTCTCAAGATCGGCGGCAAGGATGTGAGCCTGAAGAACATCACGATCCCGGTGCTCAACATCTTCGCCGAACAGGATCACCTGGTGCCGCCATCGGCATCGCGTCCGCTGGGCGAGCACATCGGCACCAAGGATTACACCCAGCTTGCGTTCAAGGGCGGCCACATCGGCATCTACGTGTCCGGTCGCGCACAGCGCGAAGTACCGCCTGCGATCCACGAGTGGCTGGCGAAACGGACGAAATAACGGGGCCAGATTGCCGGCGATACCGCTAGAATCGCCGGCATGAATACAGCACGCGCCCTGCGCCGCTCGCGCCGCAATCGCTGGATCGGAGGCGTGGTTGGCGGCCTCGCCGAATTCTTCGGGCTCGATCCGACGCTGACGCGCGTCATCTACGTGCTGATATCCATCTTCTCGGCGGGATTCCCGGGCATCCTCGTTTACATCATCCTGTGGATACTGATCCCGATGGGGGATTGATGACGGTCCCCGCGTGCACGCACGCGTGATCCGGGACGTGCATGCTAGGCTTCGCAGCCGTACCAGAGTGACTGGAATCGCGGCGGCGCATGAACACGGATTCACGGAACGAAAGCCACGACAGCTTGCGTGCAGTGCAGTGGCGCGGCGACCACCTGCGCCTGCTGGACCAGCGCAAGCTGCCATTCGACGAGCAGTGGCTCGATCGCCATACGGCAGGCGAAGTGGCGCTGGCGATCCGCGATCTGGTGGTGCGTGGTGCGCCCGCGATCGGGATAGCTGCTGCGTGGGGCGTGGTGCTGGCGGCGCAGCGCGGCGACGGCCTCGATGCAGCGGTGGCGACATTGCGTGCGGCGCGACCGACCGCAGTCAACTTGATGTGGGCGCTGGATCGCATGCGTGCCCGCATTGATGCAGGCGCCGATGCAGCGGTGCTCGCGCGCGAAGCGCAGGCCATCCAGGATGAAGATCTTGCTGCCAACCGCGCGATGGGTGCGATGGGCGCGGCGTTGATCGCGCCCGGCAGCGGCGTGTTGACCCATTGCAATACGGGATCACTCGCGACGGCCGGGTTCGGCACCGCGTTGGGCGTGATTCGCGCGGGCTATGCATCCGGCAAAATCGCGCGGGTGTTCGCGGATGAAACCCGGCCATGGCTGCAAGGCGCGCGCCTGACCATGTGGGAGCTGCAGCGCGATGGCGTTCCCGCAACGCTGATCGCGGATTCCGCGGCATCACATTTGATGAAGTCGGGACAGGTGCAGTGGGTGATCGTGGGCGCCGACCGCATTGCTGTCAATGGCGATACCGCGAACAAGATCGGCACCTACCAGCTTGCGATCGCGGCAAGGCACCACGGCGTGAAGTTCATGGTGGTCGCGCCATCCACCACGGTCGATCTGGCCACGCCGTCGGGTGAGGCGATCGCCATCGAGCTGCGCAATCCCGACGAGTTGCTCGGGTATGCAGGCCAACGCACGGTGGCGGAAGGTGCACAGGCATGGAATCCGGTGTTCGACGTGACGCCGCATGACCTGATCGACGTATTGGTCACCGAGCGCGGTGTAATCACGCGGCCGGATGCTGCTGCACTGGGCGCGATGTTCGGCAACCAGGGCAAGCGCTGACATGTGGCATCTGCCGAAGCAACTTGCGTGGTTCGGCGTCGGGGGCTTCATCGGTTTCCTTGTCGATGCCGGCATCGTGCAATTGCTGGTCAGCAAGTTCGAGGTCGATCCGTACGTCGGACGCCTGTTTTCGTTCGTGTGCGCGGCTACTGCGACGTGGCTGTTCAACCGCCACTTCACCTTCCACAAGCGCGGTGACTACGGCTTGTTCGGCGAATGGTCGCGCTACATGGTGGCGATGTCGGCGGGTTTCGCGCTCAACTACGTGACCTACGCACTCGTCGTGTATTTCTCGTCGTTCGTGCAGGCGTGGCCTGCGGTCGGCGTGGCGCTGGGCTCGCTGCCGGGCTCGGCGGTGAACTTTCTCGGTGCCCGCCAGTGGGTGTTTTCGGGGCACCAGCACCAGGCTTCCGGCAAGTCGCGCGGAAAGTCCAAACATACGTCGTAAGTTGGCGTAATCATTGGACTTTTTTGAGCTGTTTGGGAGCCGCGTGTGATACAATTCACAGGTTGATTCCAAGGCGCGGGTGGCGTTCAGGGCCCGCGTTTTTTGCATCCATTGAATACGGGAAGGGAAACGATGGCGGAGCCGGGCAGCGAAATCATTCGCGTCAACATCGAAGACGAGATGCGCCAGAGCTACCTCGATTACGCGATGAGCGTGATCGTGGGTCGTGCGCTGCCGGACGTCCGCGACGGCTTGAAGCCGGTGCATCGCCGCGTGTTGTTCGCGATGAACGAACTGGGCAACGCCTGGAACAAGTCGTACAAGAAATCCGCGCGTGTGGTCGGCGACGTCATCGGCAAATACCACCCGCATGGCGACTCGTCGGTGTATGACGCGATCGTGCGCATGGCGCAGCCGTTCTCGCTGCGCTACCTGCTGGTGGACGGGCAGGGCAACTTCGGCTCGGTCGATGGCGACAGCCCGGCCGCGATGCGTTACACCGAAGTGCGCATGGCGCGCCTCACGCACGAGCTGCTGGCGGACATCGACAAGGAAACCGTCGACTTCGGCCCGAACTACGACGAGAGCGAACACGAGCCGCTGGTCCTGCCGACCCGCGTACCGAACCTGCTGGTGAATGGATCGGCCGGCATCGCGGTGGGCATGGCCACCAACGTGCCGCCGCACAACATGGGCGAGGTGATCGACGCCACCATCGCCTTGATCGACAACCCGGCCCTGAGCATCGACGAGTTGATGCAGTTCGTGCCCGGCCCGGATTTCCCGACCGCCGGCATCATCAACGGTGCAGCCGGCATCGTTCAGGCGTACCGCACCGGTCGTGGCCGCGTGCTGGTGCGAGCGAAGACCGAGATCGAAACGAACGAGCATGGCCACGAAGCCATCATCGCCACCGAGATCCCGTATCAGGTCAACAAGGCGAGGTTGATCGAGAAGATCGCTGAACTGGTCAAGGAGAAGAAGGTCGAAGGCATCAGCGGCCTGCGCGATGAATCCGACAAGGACGGCATGCGCGTGGTGATCGAGGTGCGCCGCGACGCGTCGGCCGAGGTGGTGCTGAACAACCTGTTCCAGCAGACCCAACTGCAGGTGACCTTCGGCATCAATATGGTGGCGCTGGTCGAAGGCCAGCCGCGGCTGTTGAACCTCAAGGAAATCCTGGAGCACTTCGTGCGCCATCGGCGCGAGGTGGTTACCCGCCGGACGATTTTCGACCTGCGCAAGGCACGTGCCCGCGCCCACGTGCTGGAAGGCCTGACCGTCGCGCTGGCCAACATCGACGCGATGATCGAACTGATCAAGACCTCGGAATCGCCGCAGGTCGCGCGCGAGCGCATGCTGGCTCGCAAGTGGGAACCCGGCATGGTGCGGGCGTTGCTGTCTGCCGCGGGTGCCGGCGCCTCGCGGCCGGAAGACCTTGATCCGCGCGCGGGCTTGAAGGACGACGGCTACCAGCTTTCGGAAGTGCAGGCGAAAGAAATCCTTGAAATGCGCCTGCACCGACTGACCGGGCTGGAGCAGGACAAGCTGACCGACGAATACAAGCAGTTGCTGGAAACCATCCGCGGGCTGATCGAGATCCTGGAAGATCCCGACAAGCTGATGGCCGTGATCCGCGGCGAGCTGGTCGAAATGAAGGAGTTGTATGGCGACCCGCGCCGTACCCAGATCCTGCACACGCAGGAAGACCTGGAAACGCTGGACCTGATCGCGGAAGAAGATGTCGCGGTCACGCTTTCGCACGCGGGCTACGTCAAGCGCCAGTCGCTGGACATCTACCGTGCGCAGAAGCGCGGCGGCAAGGGCCGTTCCGCGACCAGCATGAAGGACGAGGACTTCGTCGAGAACCTCTGGATCGTCAACACCCACGACACCCTCTTGACCTTCACCAGCAACGGGCGTGTGTACTGGCTGGACGTCTACCGCATTCCGGAGGCCGGCCCCGGTGCGCGCGGCCGCCCCATCGTCAACCTGCTGCCGCTGGAAGAAGGCGAGAAGGTGCAGGCGGTGCTGCCGGTGCGCGAATACAGCGACGACCGCTTCGTGTTCTTTGCAACCCGCAACGGCACGGTCAAGAAGACGCCGCTCAAGGAATTCGAGTTCCAGTTGCAGAAGGGCAAGCTCGCGATCGGCCTGGATGACGGCGACGGGCTGGTCGAAGCCGAACTCACCGATGGCAACTGCGATGTTCTGCTGTTCGCCTCCAACGGCAAGGCCGCGCGTTTCGCCGGCGACGAAGTACGTCCGATGGGACGCACCGCGCACGGCGTGCGCGGCATGCGCCTGACCGGTGATGCGCAGGTGGTGTCGATGATTGTCGCCGACCAGCACACTGAAACCGAGGGTTGCGACGTGTTGACTGCCACCGAGCGCGGCTACGGCAAACGCACGCCACTGGCGGATTTCCCGCGCAAGGGCCGCGGTTCGCAGGGCGTGATCGCGATCCAGTGCTCCGAGCGCAATGGTGCGCTGGTCGCGGCCGTTGCCACCGATGCCAAGCACGAACTGATGCTGATCTCGGACAAGGGCACGCTGGTGCGCACCCGCGTCGCCGAGGTTTCGCAGGTCGGTCGCAACACCCAGGGCGTCACGCTGATCCGCCTGCCCGACGACGAAAAACTCGCGGGCGTCGTGAAGATCGAGAGCGAGGACAGCGATATCGCGAATGGCGACAGCGTTTCAGAAGAACCCCTTGCGCCGGAAGCGTAGGAACCGCGAGTGTGTAGGTTGGGCTGAGCGAATGCGAAGCCCAACGCTCGCTGTGTTGGTAATGTTGGGCTTCCCCGGATAAAGCCGGGTCAGCCCAACCTACGCGCTTTCCGACGATGGAAAACTGGCCGGCGTGGTAAAGATCGAAAACGAGGATGACGAAGGCGCGGGTGCCAACGACGCCGGCGCGATTGAAGAGTCCGTGGAATAGCGCAAGTCGGGCTGGGCAGGGCAGGTTGGGCTGAGCTGATGCGTGGCCCAACGTCATTGCAAAGCCCTCAATGTCGGGTTTCTCTGGATCAAGTCCGACGGAAACCCAACCTGCCTACTGCATACGGGCTACGGGTCAAATCGCCGCCAGCATCGCCTCGGCACTTGAAACGCGAAATTCGCCCGGCGCTTCGACGTGCAGTACTTTCACCACGCCATCGTCGGCGTAGAAGGCGAAGCGCTTCGAGCGCATGCCCATCCCG
>JAFEDX010000109.1 GCA_018241365.1 Pseudomonadota bacterium | reverse complement strand
CTGAGTGGGCAGGGACACGGACTGATGGCGCATCATGCACATTCGGCCGGAGGATGCTTACCGGAACCTTGAAGGGTTCCAGGCGTGGCTTGGCCGCGCCACCCGTTCTCTCGTACCCGGTATTTCGGGCAACCGATGCAGTGCGGATCCCGCAACGCAAAGTGCGATGTCGCGCCGACGCGACGATGCAAGAAACCTGTCGCGTATCGGTCACAACACTATGCGGGAAAGGTGTGCCGGTGAATTGACGCGAATCAACATGCGGCATTCCGCAATGCCGAAACTGGATGCGCTGGATACAAGAGGAGAACGTCATGAAGAAGCTGCTGATGTTGCTGGGCGCGGTCGCGACACTTTGCTTCCTTGGCATCGGGGCCGCGTGGGCGCAACAGGCCATGCCGCACATGGGTCACGGCGGCTGGGGTCAGGGCATGCCGTACTCGCGGATGTTCGACCCCAGGACGATCGAGACCATCACAGGCGAGGTGGTCTCGGTGGACAAGATCATGCCGATGCATGGCATGTCGTACGGCGTCCACGCGGTTGTCAAGACAAGCAAGGAAACGATTTCCGTGCACCTCGGCCCCGATTGGTACATGGAAAACCAGAACGTGAAGCTTGCGCCGAAGGACGTCGTCGAGATCACGGGGTCAAGAATCACCTTCGATGGCAAGCCGGCGATCATCGCCACGGAAGTGAAAAAAGGGGATGCCGTGTTGAAACTCCGCGATGCGAATGGTGTTCCGGCATGGAGTGGCCGGCGGCGCCGATAGTTCCCCGAATTGAGCCGGAACGACGGCAGACGCGTCCCTGACGTGGAGTGGTCACCGTCTTTCCGCTCATTTGCTGGACACAGAAAGCGCGCACGACTGGAGCGCGGCGGCGGCTGCGTGCGCGGACAACAGGCGGTGATTGCACGATAGTCCGGCGCGCTTGCAGCAGGCTTCTGGTAGCACGGCGGACCCGACCGTGATGTGGCGAGTGACCCATGCGCGCCGCACGGTCCGCTTGCATTGGAAAAATCTGATGTTACGATGGCCAGTAAGTGAGTAATTACTTACTTGCTTGCTTGCTGTAGAAGGTAGCAGTCATGCGCAAACAAGTTCCCACACACCTCCCGGCCGCGGAGCGGCGAGCAATGACGGTGGAAGCCGTGATCGCCCTGGCCGCGGAACAGAATCCCAGTGACATCACGACCAGTGACATTGCTGATCGGATCGGTCTGACCCAGGGCGCGTTGTTCAGGCACTTCGCCACCAAGGACGCGCTGTTGCAAGAGGTGATGTCGTGGGTTGCGGAGCATCTGCTGGCCAGAATCACCCGCGCGGCAGCGGGCGCGCCGTCGCCGGTAGCCGCACTGGAAGCCATGTTCGACGCGCACGTCGACTTCGTGGTCCAGCACCCTGGCGTGCCAAGGATGTTGTTCGGTCAACTGCAGCAGCATGCGGAAACCATGCCCAAGCGAATGGCGGGAACGCTGCTGCAGAAATATGGCGAGCAACTGCGCCACCTGCTGGAAGCAGGGCGGGCGCAAGGTTTCCTGGATGCGGATCTGGACGTCGACGCCGCCACCGTGATGTTCATCGGCACCATCCAGGGACTGGTGATGCAGTCCTTGCTGAAGGGCGATCCTGCGCAGATCCGGCGCGACGCCCCCGGCGTGTTCGCCATCTATCTCCGCGGCATCGGAGCCATGCCATGAGTGCTTGCCGCTCGCCGAACGAAGAGATTCCCGTCGTGCTCCCGACGGGCGCAGCCGATCCGTTGGTCCGTTACGTGGAGCCGAGTCCATGAAACCCGTCGAAAAATTCAGGATGTTGCCGCGCAACACCAAGCGCGCAACGGGTTTGGCCGTCATTGCCGTGATCGCCATCGCCGTCGGGCTGCTGTGGACGCACCAGGCCGGCAACGGCACCGGTCCGCTTCGACTTCACGGCAACGTGGACATCCGCGAAGTGCAGCTGGGCTTCCGTGAGCCCGGTCGCATCGAGCAGATGGCGTTCGAGGAGGGTGATGCGGTGAATGCGGGCGTGCGGATGGCGATGCTCGACGCGCAGCCCTACCGGGAGGCGCTCGCGGCCGCGGACGCCAACGTGCAGGTCGCACGCGCGGACCTCGCCAAACTGCGTCAGGTGCGGCCGCAGGAAATCGCCAGGGCGCGGGAAGCGGTGAACCAAACCCAGGCGGTTGTCACGGATGCCGAACGCAACTACCGCCGTCAGCGCGACTTGCTCGCGACCGGATCCAGCAGCCAGCGAATCGTCGATGCCGCGCGTGCCGCGCGCGATCAGGCGATCGCGGGCCTCAAGGCGACGCAGGCCGCGTTGACCCAAGTCACCGAAGGTTCACGCGAAGATGTCGCTGCAGCCGAAGCACGCCTGGCAGCCGCGCAAGCGGCGCGCGCACAGGCGGCCACCGCGGTCGGTGACACCGAGCTGGTCGCGCCGAGCGCGGGCGTCGTGATTTCGCGGGTGCGCGAGCCGGGCAGCATGGTCAACAGTCAGAGCACGGTGTACATCTTGAGCCTCGCGGCGCCGGTGTACGTGCGCGCCTACGTCGATGAACCTGGCCTTGGCCGCATCGCGCCCGGCATGCGGGTGCGCGTGCGCACCGATTCGTCGGACAAGATCTACCATGGGCAGATCGGCTTCATTTCGCCGCGCGCGGAGTTCACGCCCAAGACGGTGGAGACGACCGACCTGCGCACCGATCTCGTGTATCGGCTGCGGGTGGTCGTCGAGAACGCCGACGCGGGGCTGCGGCAGGGCATGCCGGTGACGGTCGAAGTCGATCCCGAGGCGTCGCCCGCCACGCCGGCCAGGGGTGCCTGACGTGCCGGCCGCCGCGAGTGGCGCTCCGGCCGTCCGTATCGATGGCGTAGAGAAGCGCTTCGGTGCCACGCGCGCGCTGCGCGGCCTCACGGCGCGCATCGAATACGGGCACCTCACCGGGCTCGTCGGCCCGGATGGCGCCGGCAAGACGACGCTGATGCGGATCCTCACCGGCCTGCTGGTGCCGGATGCGGGCAGCGTCAGCGTCGCCGGCTACGACATCGTCAGGGACAACGACGCGATCCACGTGGTGACGGGCTACATGCCGCAGCGCTTCGGCCTGTACGAAGACCTGTCGGTGATGGAGAACATGCGGCTGTACGCGCGGCTGCGCGGCCTGCGGCCGGATCGCAACGCGGACCTGTTTGCCGAACTGCTCGATTTCACGCGGCTCGGTCCGTTCACCGCGCGGCTTGCCGGCAAGCTGTCGGGCGGGATGAAGCAGAAGCTCGGGCTGGCCTGCGCGCTGATGGCGCGGCCGGCGGTGCTGCTGCTGGACGAGCCCGGGGTCGGCGTCGATCCGGTGAGCCGCCAGGATCTGTGGCGCATGGTGCAGGCGCTGACCGACGAGGGCATGGCGGTGGTCTGGTCGACGGCGTATCTCGACGAAGCCGAGCGCTGCGACAGCGTGCTGCTGCTCAACGAGGGGCAGCTCGCCTACGCGGGTCCGCCGGCGGACCTGACCGGGCGCCTCGCGGGCCGCAGCTTCCGGCTGGAAGGCGTGGGCGCGCGACGGCGCACGGTGCTGGGCGAAGCGCTGGAGCTGCCGAGCGTCGGCGACGGCGTGATCCAGGGCGCGGGCGTGCGGCTGGTGCTGCGCGCGGGCGCCGACCGCCGTGAAATCGACGCGCTCGCGCAACGAATCGATGCACGCCTCGCCGCGGTGCCGCCGCGGTTCGAGGACGCCTTCATCGATCTGCTGGGTGGCGGCC
>JAFEDX010000108.1 GCA_018241365.1 Pseudomonadota bacterium | reverse complement strand
TGGTCGACCAGATCCGCGCCTTGTCGGCACGCTTGGCGATGGCCAGCCAGCTGGGTGGCTGGCAGATCGCGGTGATCGATCCCGCCGATGCCATGAATTCCGCGGCGCAGAATGCGTTGTTGAAAACACTGGAAGAACCCACGCCCTCCAGCCTGATCGTGCTGGTGGCCGACCAGCCGTGGCATTTGGTGCCAACGGTGCGCAGCCGCTGCCAGCGGATCGAGATTGTGGTGCCGGCCGCGGAGCAGGCGCTGGCGTGGCTGGAAGCGCGCGGCGTTGCCGATCCCGCGCCCGTGTTGGCCGCGGCCGGCGGCAATCCGGGTCAGGCGTGGCTGCTGGCCGAGCAGGGTGGCATGCAGCGCAGGCAGGAAGTTGCGCGCGACCTGCTGGCCATGGCGGCGGGCCGTGGCGACGCGCGTGTGATCGGACGAGCCTGGGCCGATGATGAGCCCGACCAGCGGCTGGAGCAGGCTGCGCGCCTGCTGGGCGGCGCGTTGCGCGCGCGCAGCGAAGGCCGGCGTGCGCGTTTCGATCCGGGTTGGGACGCCGCCACGCTGGCAGCGCAGTGCGCGGGTGCCAATCGCCTGCGCGTCCTCCTGGATGGCCCATTGCGCGCCGACCTTGCGCTGTTCGACTGGTTGAACCGGTTGCCGGCTGCGGTTCGCTGATCCCGCCTGCGGCCGGTCATGGCCCGCTCAATCGGGTCGCGGCACAATCACGCCCGAATGTGCCCCGAACCTCGTGCGACGAAAGGAATTGCGGCTTGCGCCAGGAAAGACCTGTCGATCTGCTTGATCCCGACCTGCTGCTGAAACGCCCGGGCGCACGCCTGATGGTATTGGCGCCGCATCCGGACGACGAGTCGCTGGCTGCGGCCGGCTTGATCCAGCGCGCGCTCGCCTATGGCGTTCCGGTGGACGTGGTGTTCGTCAGCGACGGTGAAAACAATCCCTGGCCGCAGCGTGCCCTGGAGCGGCGCATCTGGATCGGTCCGCGCCAGCGTGAAGCCTGGGCGGCCCGCCGCCGTGCGGAGGCCGACGCGGCCTTGCGTGCGCTGGGTGCCGGACATGCGCGCATACACCGGCTGGGTTGGCCGGATGGCGGCGTGACATGGATGTTGCTCGACCAGACCGCGACGGCGCTGGGTACGCTGCGCGATCTGGTCCAGCAGGTGCGCCCGACGTTGCTGGTGCTGCCCGATCTGGTGGATCGCCATCCCGACCACAGCGCGATGCACGTATTGATGGAAATGGTGTTCCGGACCCTGCCGGCCGGACCCAAGCCGGAATGCCTCGGCTACCTGCTGCACGGTCGCTCGCAGCCGGGCGTGCCGCGGCGTGCAGTGTTCGCGCTGGATGCAGCGGAGCTCAAGCGCAAGCGTGCCGCGATCGAGGCGCATGCCAGCCAGACCGCGCTCAGCCGCGGCCGCCTGCTGCGCTCGGCCGCGGAGACGGAAACCTTCGTCGCCGGGCTGGATTGCCACGATCGCGTCGGCGCGACCTTGCCGTGGCGTCCGCCGCGGTGGTTGCGCCCGGCGTTGGCACTGCTGGCGGTGGATGTCTCCGGGGGCGAAAAGCTTCGTCTCGCTACGTCCGGCGAGGCGAACCTGTTCTGGCGCGATGGCAGTCCCGCGGCTTGCAGCCCGCGTCCCCTGCAACCGCCATACTACGTCAAGTTGTATTGCCCGTTGCCATCGCCATGGGTATTCGACGGCTGGGGCTGGTGCCGGTTCGGCGCGGCCCGGGCTTGACCACGGCGGGGCCGGACGGCAAGCTGACGCCGCCGATCAACAAGGGCGAGCGACGATGGCAGCAACGGGTGGCGTGGGCGGCATGGGCAGTCAGGGCATCCTGTCCGTCGTCATCAAGGACAAGCACACCCTGTATCAGTCCTACATGTCGTTCATCAAGGGCGGCGGGCTGTTCGTGCCCACCAACAAGCGCTACAACTTCGGTGACGAAGTGTTCCTGCTGATGACGCTGCCCGAGAGCACCGAACGCGTGGCCACCACCGGCCGGGTTGTGTGGATCACGCCCATCGCGGCGCAGGGCAATCGTCCCGCCGGCATCGGCGTGCAGTTCGCCGAGAACGCCGACGGCGACAATGCGCGCAGCAGGATCGAGACGCTGCTGGCGGGGCTGCAAGGTGGCGACAAGCCCACGCACACGATGTGACGTTGCAGCGGCATGGGAGGTTCGAGACCCCGCCGTTCGATGCGGTTTAGGCAACCGGTAGGCAACGAACATGAAAACGCCACCGCATGGGTGGCGTAAAGGCTTGACGGCATTGGTCGGGGAGACAGGATTTGAACCTGCGACTTCTACGTCCCGAACGTAGCGCTCTACCAGGCTGAGCTACACCCCGACGACCCGCACAGGGACGAGGCCCCGCAGCGAGCCGCAAATGATAACGGGCGCCGCTTCATGCGCGCAAGACAGGGGCGCGCGCTGCTAATCTTGATGTTTTATGTGAGATCAAGCCATGGCGCTGACCACGCCCCGCACCATGCCCGGTGTGCTGGAACTGCTGCCGCGCGAGCAGATCGCGTTCCAGCGGATGCTGGATGCCATCCGGCGCGGCTTCGAGGTATACGGCTTCCTGCCCATCGAGACCCCGGCGATCGAGTTCGCGGACGTGCTGCTGACCAAGAGTGGCGGCGAAACCGAGCGGCAGGTGTATTTCGTACAGTCCACGGGCGCGCTGGAACAGACCGGACGCCCAGAGCACGCATTGCGCTTCGATCTCACCGTGCCGCTGGCGCGCTACGTGGCCGAGCACGAGCGCGACCTCGCGTTCCCGTTCCGGCGTTACCAGATGCAGCGCGTGTATCGCGGCGAGCGAGCGCAACGCGGGCGCTTCCGCGAGTTCTACCAGTGCGACATCGACGTGATCGGCAAGGACACGCTGTCGGTGCGTTACGACGCCGAGATTCCCGCGGTGATCCACGCGGTGTTCCGCGCGCTCGACATCGGTGCGTTCACGATCTGGCTCAACAACCGCAAGCTGATGCGCGGCTTTTTCGAAGGCCTCGGCATCGCCGACGGCGAGCGGCAGATGCTGGTGCTGCGCGAGGTGGACAAGCTGGACAAGCGCGGCGCCGAGCACGTGCGCGGCGTGTTGATGGGCGAGGGCTTCGGCTTGTCGGCGGACGCGGTCGAGAAGACCCTGCGTTTCGTCGAAGTGCGTTCGACTTCGCTGGCCGACGCGCACGCCAGGCTCGATGCGTTGGGTTCCGGCAGCGAAACTTTCGAGCAGGGCCGCGCGGAATTGCGCGAAGTGCTGGACACCGTGGCCGCGTTCGGCGTGCCGGAATCGGCATTCGCACTGAACCTGTCGATCGCGCGCGGCCTCGATTACTACACCGGCACCGTGTACGAGACGACCTTGAACGAACATCCGGAGATCGGCTCGATCTGCTCCGGCGGGCGCTACGACAACCTTGCCGGGAACTACACCAAATCGAGCCTGCCGGGCGTCGGTATTTCAATCGGATTGACCCGATTGTTCTGGCAGTTGCGCGAAGCTGGCCTGCTCAAGACCGCGAACAGCACGGTGCAGGTGCTGGTGACGCAGATGGACGCTGCGCAGTTGCCGGTGTGCCTTGCCATCGCCAAGGAATTGCGCGATGCCGGCATCGCCACCGAGATTGCGCTGGAAGGCGGCAAGCTCGGCAAGCAGTTGAAGTACGCCGACCGCGCCGGGATCCGCTTCGCGGTGGTGGCGGGCGAGGAGGAACTCGCGCGCGGTGCGGTGGCGGTCAAGGACTTGCGCCGCGGCGACCAGTTCGAGGTGGCGCGCGCGGAGCTGGTGAAATCCTTGCGCGT
>JAFEDX010000107.1 GCA_018241365.1 Pseudomonadota bacterium | reverse complement strand
CCAGCATGCAATGGCGCCCCGTTGACGAAGCGCAGACTCGGAACTCGCAACCATCGGTAGAATCGCCGGGACGGAGAAGCTGGAGAGTGTAGCGATGCGGCCTTGCATGTGGATTGCGTGCACATGGTTGACGGCACTTGCACTGTGCGTACCGGTTGCCGCGCTGGCGTCGCCACCCACCATCTTCGCGGCTGCCAGCCTGCAGCCCGCGCTCGACCAGATGGCCCGGGACGGCATGCTCGGCTCGCCCGCGGCCAAGCGGGTTTACGCATCGTCGTCGGCATTGGCGCGCCAGATCGAGAACGGCGCCCCCGCCGACCTCTTCATTTCTGCCGACGAACGCTGGATGGACGACGCCGCGCAACATGGCGCCATCGTCCCGTCCACGCGTGTGAACCTGCTGGGCAATGCGCTGGTGCTGATCGCGTCGAATGCCTCACAGGCTCGTCTCGATTTCAGCCACGGCGCCGCACCGTGGCTGGCGGACCTCGGCAACGACGGACGCCTCGCGATCGCGTTGCCCGACACCGTGCCGGCCGGCATCTACGCCAAGCAATCCTTGACGAAACTCGGATTCTGGGACGCGCTGGAACCGCGCATGGCGATGGCGCGTGACGTGCGCGCGGCCTTGAACCTCGTGGTGCTGGGGCAATGCCCGCTCGGCATCGTGTATCGCTCCGACGCCGTGTCGGAGCCGCGCGTGCGCGTGGTCGCGACCTTCCCTGCCGACAGCCACAAGCCGATCGTGTATCCGGCCGCGCTCGTCAAGGGCCATGACGATGACGCTTCGCGCGCGCTGCTTGCGGTGCTGCAATCGCAGCGCGCGCAGGCCGTGTTCCGGCACTGGGGCTTCACGCTGCTGGCGCACTGACGATGCTGCTCAACCACGCCGAAGCCGTCGCATTGGCCTTGAGTTTCAAGGTCTCGCTGGTCGGCGTCGCCTGCTCGTTGCCGGTGGCGATGGCCTGCGCGTGGCTGCTGGCGCGCACGCGCTTTTTCGGCAAGCCGCTGTTCGAAGGCTTGCTGCTGTTGCCGCTGATCCTGCCGCCGGTGGTGACCGGCTACATCCTATTGATCGTGTTCGGACATCACGGCCCGATCGGGAAATGGCTCGACGCCGCCGGGCTGTCGATCGCGTTCCGCTGGACCGGCGCCGCGCTGGCCGCGGCGGTGATGGCGTTTCCGTTGCTGGTGGTGGCCCTGCGCAATGCGTTCGAATCGGTGGATCGCAAACTCGAAAACGCCGCCGCCACGCTGGGCGCGGGGCCGTGGCGGATCTTCTTCGGCATCACCCTGCCGCTGTCGCTGCGCGGGCTGGCGGCCGGGCTCGCGCTGGCGTTCGCGCGCGCCTTCGGCGAGTTCGGCGCCACCATCACCTTCGTGTCGTCGATTCCGGGCCAGACCCGCACCCTGCCGATCGCACTGTACGAACTGATCTCGACGCCCGGCGGCGAAGGCGGCGCGCTGCGGCTCACCCTGGTCGCGGTGATCGTGGCGCTGCTGGCCTCGCTCGCGGCCGCGCTGATGCTGCTGCGCGGCGGCACCCGTGCCACGGAGGCCGAGGCATGATCGAACTCGACCTCACGCTGCAGCGCGGTGAATTCTCGCTGGAACTCGCGCTGGCCTCCGAAGCCCGTGCGCTGGCGCTGTTCGGACACTCCGGCTGCGGCAAGACCACCACCCTGCTGGCCATCGCCGGGCTGCTGCACCCGCAGCGCGGCCGCATCGCGATCGGCGGCCACGTCCTGTTCGACGATGCCACTGGCGTCGATCTGCCGGCGCCGCGCCGCGACCTCGGCGTGGTATTCCAGGACGCGCGCCTGTTCCAGCATCTCAGCGTACGCGACAACCTGCGTTACGGCATGCCGCGGGACGCCGCGCCAACATCCTTCGACGAGGTGGTGGCGTTGCTCGGCCTGGCCACGCTGCTGAAACGCCGGCCCGGCCAGCTTTCGGGCGGACAGGTGCGGCGCGTTGCCATCGGGCGCGCACTGTTGCGCCGGCCACGTGCGCTGCTGCTGGACGAACCACTCGCGAACCTGCACCGCGAAGCGCGCGCGGAAGTGTTGCAACATCTCGTGCGGCTCAAGCGCGAATTCGCGCTGACCACGATCATGGTCAGCCACCAGCATGACGAAGTCGCCGCGCTGGCCGACGCCGTGGCGATCATCGACGACGGCCGGCTTGCGGCGCTGCAGGATGTCGCGGCATTCCGCGCGCGGCCTGCCGCTCCATTCACCGCCACGGTCGTGCCCGGCATCGCGGCGGCGCGCTAAAGTAGCCGGACGCCACCGACCACGCCCCCGACAGGAGCCGGCAGATGCCATTGCAGACCGCCTTCCGCAACCTTCGCGCACTTGCCGCCATCGGCTTGCTGGCTACGACCTTGCTGCTCGGCGCCTGCGGCGGCATCGGCACCAAGCTGCAGCCCCCGACCGCCAGCATCCAGCAGCTCACCGTCAACAGCGACGGGACCTGGGCCGCGGTGGTGCGTTTCCAGAATTACAGCTACGACACCGGCATGCACGTCTATGCGATCGACGCGACGCTGAGCCTGAACGGCAAGCCGGCCGGGCGCATCGCGTTTTCGCCGACGCTCGACATCCCCGCGATGGATGCCGACATCGGCAACGTGACCTTCAAGCCCGATGCAGCCGGTGCCACCGCGCTGGCAGAGGCCAAGCGCAACGCCATCCAGTACGAACTCAAGGGCACGCTGTCGGTCGGCAAGGGCGTCAAGGGCAGCGCGCAATCGTTCAAGCTGGATGGCAAGGGTTACATCTCGCCGGTGCCGGGGGTGTCGAACATCTGGCGATAGGGAATCGCCGCAGCGCTACTGCGCTCGGCAGCTCGCGCGTCGGCGGTGCTCGCAATGCTCACGTACTGTCGTGTACGCTCCGCTTGCTGCGCGCCGGCGTCACGCAATCTGCCTTCGCTCGTGACGCGCTGCAACGATTCCCCAGTCCGGAACCCGCCAGAGACACGATCATGTCCACCCACTACACCGCACCGCTCGCCGACATCCGCTTCGACCTGTACGACCTGCTGGATGTCGAAAAGCGGTTCGCGAAATTGCCCGGTTGCGAATCGCTCAACCGTGAATTGATCGACGCGATCCTGGACGAAGCCGCGAAGTTTTCGCAATCCGTGCTGGCGCCGTTGAATGTGGTGGGCGACGAACAAGGCTGCCGCTACGACAAGACCAGCGGCGCGGTCAAGACGCCGGAGGGTTTCAAGCAGGCCTACGCACAATACGTCGAGAGTGGCTGGGCCGGCCTGACTGCGCCGGAAGCCTTCGGCGGGCAAGGCTTGCCGGAAACCATCGGCGCGCCGGTCAAGGAAATGATCGATTCCGCGAATCTTGCGTGGGGCACGTATCCGCTGCTCTCGCACGGCGCGACCGAGGCGCTGCGCGTGCATGGCGCGGACTGGCAACAAGAGGCGTTCCTCAAGCCCATCGTGTCGGGCGAATGGACCGGAACCATGTGCCTGACCGAGCCGCATTGCGGTTCCGACCTCGGCTTGCTGAAGACGCGCGCCGAACCGAACGCCGACGGCAGCCACGCGATCCATGGCACCAAGATCTTCATCACCGCAGGCGAACACGATTTCACTGCCAACATCGTGCACCTGGTGCTGGCGCGCCTGCCGGACGCACCCAAAGGCGTGAAAGGCATCTCGCTGTTCATCGTGCCCAAGTTCAAGGTCGGCAAGGACGGCAAACCGGGCGAGCGCAACGCCGTCGCCTGCGGCTCGATCGAGCACAAGATGGGCCTCAAGGGCTCCGCGACCTGCGTGATGAACTTCGATGGCGCGCAGGGCTGGCTGATCGGCGAGGCCAACAAGGGCCTCAATGCGATGTTCACCATGATGAACACCGCGCGCCTCGCGGTCGGGCTGCAGGGGCTGGCGTTGAGCGAACGCGCCTACCAGAAC
>JAFEDX010000106.1 GCA_018241365.1 Pseudomonadota bacterium | reverse complement strand
AACATGTCGCCCTTGTAGGCGACACCCACCGCTACCGCGACGATTGCTACCGCTACCGCGGTGACCAGTACCTTCTTTTGCGTCGTCATGTTTGCCATTGCGTTGCCCCTTGACTCGTGTGTGTGGTGGGTTCGTGACGTGCGCCACCCGATGCGTGGTGCATGCCACCCAGTACGCCGGGCGCTGCGAAAAGTTGGTGGTGGGGTGGAATCGCCGTCCTGCTGCCCGGGACGGCTGGCCGCCGCGGCCATTGCCAGCAGGCGCGCGTGCAGCGATTCGGGAGGCTCCGGGGCGGGGCTGGCGTTGTGCAAGGCCGCATCCAGTTCCTGCAAGGCCGTGCGTGCAGCGCGCAATTCCGGCGAACGATCCAGTGCGGCCTGCAGCCGCGCCTGCCCGGCGGGGTCCAGGTCACCGTCCAGCTCGGCGTGCAGCCACGCCATTTCGAGAGGGCCGATCATGCCGCGGCCACCCCGTGTGCAAAGAGCTTCTCGTGCAATTCCTGGCGCGCGCTGTACAGCCGCGATTTCACGGTCTTCTCCGGGATGTGCAGGATTTCCGCCATCTGCGCGTAACTGCACTCGGTGAAGTGACGCAGCACGATGACGGCCCGGTAGTCGCAGGGAATTTCCATCAGCGCGTTCTGGATCACGTCGTGCATCTGTGCATCTCCAGCCATTTGCTCGGGGCCCCGTGCGGCGCTTGCCAGCGGGGAATCCTCCTCGATGGCAACCGTTTCCGCGTGGCGCCGGTGCTTCAACCGGTCGATGGATTCATTCACGGCGATCCGGTACACCCAGCTGAACAGGCGGTATTTCGGGTCGTATCCTGCAATGTTCTCGAACACTTTCAAAAACACATCCTGGGTTGCATCCTCGGCGTCCGCGGCGTTGCCCAGCATGCGGTAGGCAAGGTTGAACATCGGACGCTCGTAGCACGCGACCAGTCGATTGAATGCAGCGGCATCGTGCGCACGCAGGTGCACGACCCAAGTCGCGTCGGGTTCGTCGTTCGTTCGCCCCACATCAGCCATATACGCCTCAGCCCCCGAAAAGTTGGTGGGGTCGCGAGGTTGGCGGGTCACGCAGCCTCGGTCAGCCGTTCACCACCGTACTGAGGGTTACGGGAAACAGCTTGTCCATTCCGGAATAGCGGAAAACGTCATAGACATGCAGGTTGACGTTGACCAGGCTGATGCCGGAACCCGCCGCCACCAGCCGCTTGTGGGTTTTCAGGAGCACGCCAAGGCCCGCGCTGGAAATGTATTCCAGCCCGCCCGCGTCGATCACGCACGGCGGCGCGACTTCGTCCAGGAACGCCTGGGCCGCGGCTGCCTGCGCCGCATCCAGCCGCCCGACCAGCAGCACGTGGCGGTTTTCTCCGTAGCGGATGTCAAGCATGACCCGGCGCCATCCTCTTGGTGAAGGTGACCTTGCTTTCGCGATTGCGGTATTCGTAATGGATGGCGTCCACCATTTTTGAAACCAGGTACAGGCCCATGCCGTTCGGACGCCGTGCGGCGAGGGGCGCTTCGACATCCAGCTCGGGAGGCTGCGTCGGGTCGTAGGGATCGACGTCGTAGTCCGTCAGGCTGACCTGGACCGCATCGCCGACCCAGTCGAGCCGCAGGCTGATGTCGCGATCCGTGCCCTGGTTGTACTTGACCAGGTTCACGAACAATTCCTCGATCGAGAGGTCCACCGGCATGCGCAGCGCGGGGTCGATGCGCCGTTCGGAAAAGAAATCATCGGTCGCAGCGACGATCGTCTGCAATTCATCGAGGGAACGCTTGAGCGTCATTTCCACCGATTCCCCACCTTTCCCGCGAGTAAGCACCGGCGGGCATTCCAGCCCGTGGCGGCACGCCGCCACCACGGGAGTACCTTCGTCACTATAGCGCCACCCGCCGGCCCGATTGCAAGTCCGTCGAGGGCGGTCTCCGATCGGCGGCACCGGCTCCGGCACCGCGCACTCGCCTGTCCAATGGCCGTGCTTGCGCCGGGGCAGTCGCGGTACGAGACTTGCCGGCGTCCGTGGGCCGGACTGTCACTTTCGGGAGTCTGCGGGAAATGAGCGTGGACACTGCGGGACAAGCAGGCGAGGACGCCACCCGCAAGGATCTGCTGGAAGCCTTGCTGGCCACCACCCGTGCATTGGGTGGCCCGGAAACCGGATCGGCTGCCGCGGAGCTGGCCGAGGCCGCGCGCGCGCAAACCGGCGCCCGCAGCGCGGCGCTGTGGCGCCGCGACACGCAGACTGGCGAGCTCACCCTGTTGATGCCGGTGCGCGATCCGCCGCCGCGGCTGGCGACCGGGGCGGGACTGGCTGGTCGCTGCGCGGAGAGCGGCCGCATGCTGCTGGAAGTCGATGCGGGCACGGCCGTGGACATTGTCGCGATCACCGCGATCGATCACGATCGCGCCGGACGCACGGGAGCGGTCCTGAGCCTGCCGCTGGTGGCGGAAGCTGCCGTGCTCGGCGTCCTGCAACTCCTCTTCGAATCGGGCCGCGGCTTCGATCCGAACACGGTGCTGCTCGCGCAGGTGCTGGCCGCCGAAGGCGCGCTGGCCTTGCGCGAGGCCGACTTGGGCGAGGTCAACACCCTGCACAGCGAGGTGGAAGTCGCGCGCGCGATCCAGCGCAGCACCCTGCCCACCGAAATGCCGGTGGTGCCGGGCTACGACCTGTACGGCCACTTCCAGCCCGCGACGTACGCCGGCGGAGACATGTTCGACGCGGTGCAGCTGCCGACGGGGGTGTTCCTGCTGCTGGGCGATGCCACCGGCCACGGTTTCGGCCCCGCGCTGTCGGCGATGGAAATGCAGGGCATGCTGCGCGTGGCGTTCCGGCTCGGCGCCAGCCTCGACGATGCCTACCGGCACGTCAACAACCAGTTGGCCGAGGATCTTCCTGACGATCGTTTCATCAGCGCGTTCATGGCGTTCCTCGACCCCGGCACGCACGTCGTGCGCTACCACTGCGCGGGCCAGGGACCGCTGCTGCTCTACCGCGCGGGTGACGACCGTTGCGAATGGATCACGCCGACCATGTTCCCGGTGGGGGTGATGGAGCTGACCGAGGCGCCCGTGGCGGCGACGCTCGAGCTGGGCGAAGGCGACATCCTGGCCCTGATCTCCGACGGCCTGTTCGAACGCGTCGATGCCGCCAACGAGGAGTTCGGGCCCGAACGCGTTGCCGAGGTGGTCCGGCGCGGGCAGCGCCTGCCGATGGCGGAGCTGTGCCGACGCTTGCTGGATGCGGCCGATGCATTCGCCGACGGGATCGCGGCGGCGGACGATGTCACCTTGATCCTGGTGCGTCGGCTGCCCGCTGTCGCCGATAACGGGAGTGGTTCCGGCACAGGCACCTGAGTGCCGCTGGCCGGGCGGGCCGCCCCCGCTGCCCGGCCGGATGGGCGCCCGGATGCAGGTTCTATCCGTTTCCACGCCGCGCTATGCTTGGACGATGGCAGGTTGCAGCACCCGAATCCGTACAGGGGCTGGCATGCATGGCTGACGTTTTCATTTCCTACGCCCGCGCCGACAAGGCACGCGTCGCGCCGCTGGTGGCAGCGATCGAGGCCAAGGGCTGGACGGTGTGGTGGGATCCGGAAATCACGCCGGGCCAGGAATTCGACGACCAGATCGAAGCCGAAATCGAATCCGCCCGGGCGGTGCTGGTCGTGTGGACGTCGACTTCTGTCGCTTCGCGCTGGGTGCGCGGCGAGGCGCGCGAAGCGGCCGAGCGAGGGATTCTCGTTCCGGTGCGTTTCGAGCAGGCGAAGTTGCCGATGGATGTGCGCGCCATCCACACCACCGATCTCGACGACTGGCGCGAAGACCCTGCGCACCCGACCGTGCAGGAATGCCTGCATGCGCTGGGCGCGATGATCGCACGCGCGCAGGCCCAGTCCGCCAAGGCGGCCGAGGCCGTGAAACCGCAGTTGCC
>JAFEDX010000105.1 GCA_018241365.1 Pseudomonadota bacterium | reverse complement strand
GTCCGATCCGCGCGACTTCACCGAAATCCTGGCCGACGACCACACCTCGCACGACCAGCGGCTGGTGGCCTTCCTGCAACAGGTCAGCGTGCGCACCCGCGTGTACGCCGGCGCGGAAGCCTTCGTTGCCGAGTTGCACCGCCGCTGGAGCGCGCGCCAACCCGCTGCCGCGCCCGCAACCGACAGCACCAGCGCGCCGCAACGGTTCCTGCCGCCGGCGCGCGAGATGCCGGCCAACGCGATCTTCATCAGCTACGCGCGCGAAGACCTGCCCGCGGTGCAACGGTTGAAAGCCGGCATGGACGCCGCCGGGCTCACGACCTGGTTCGACCTCGATCGGCTGGAAGGCGGCGACGACTACGACCGCAAGATCCAGGCCAACATCGCGCGCTGCAGTTACTTCGTGCCGGTGATTTCGGCGACCACCCAGCGCCGCCACGAAGCCTACTTCCGGCGCGAGTGGAGCTACGCGGTCGATCGCATGCGCAACATGGCGGGCGGGGCGGTGTTCATCCTGCCGGTGTGCATCGACGACACTCCGGAAAGCGAAGCGCTGGTGCCCGACCCGTTCAAGGCCGTGCACATGCTGCGCCTGCCGGGCGGCGAACCGACCCCGGAATTCCTGCAACGGCTGCGTGACCTGTTCAGTGGAAGGCCCGCATGAACGACGCCCCTGCCCGCAACGACACCGTCACCCTCGACCCGGAAAACCCGTGGCTCGGCTTGTTTTCCTATACCGAGGAAACCCGCGCCTACTTCCACGGCCGCGACGAGGAAACCGCCGAACTCGCGCGGCGGGTCCAGCGCGCGCTGCTGACCGTGCTGTTCGGCCAGTCGGGCCTTGGCAAGACATCCCTGCTGCGCGCAGGGCTGGTGCCGCGGCTGCGCAAGGAAGGCTATTGCCCGGTGTACGTGCGGATCGACTACGCGCCGGGCTCGCCGACCGCCTCCGAACAGATCAAGCAATCCGTCTTCCGCGCCACCGCCGCAGCCGGCCACTGGACACGTCCGGGCAGCGCGGTCGCGGGGGAACCGCTGTGGGAATTCCTGCACCATCGCGGCGATCTCCTGCGCGACGCCGACGGGCGTACGCTCACGCCGCTCTTGATCTTCGACCAGTTCGAGGAAATCTTCACCCTCGGCCAGGCCGACGACGCCGGCAAGCTGCGCGCCAAGCAATTCCTCGAAGACCTTGCCGACCTCGTGGAAAACCGCGCGCCCGCCGAACTCGAAGCGCGGCTGGAAAACGACGACAGCGCGATCGAGGACTTCGATTTCGCGCGCGCCGATTACCGCGTGCTGATCGCGCTGCGCGAGGACTACCTCGCGCACCTCGAAGGCCTCAAGGGCACCATGCCATCGATCACCCAGAACCGCATGCGGCTCGCCCGCATGAACGGTGCGCAGGCGCTCTCCGCCGTGGTCAAGCCCGGCGGCAAGCTGGTATCACAAGAGGTCGCCGAAGCCATCGTGCGCTTTGTCGCCGGCGGCTCGGAACTCGCCAATGCCGAAATCGAACCCTCGCTGCTGAGCCTGGTCTGCCGTGAACTCAACGTGGCGCGGCAAACGCAGCATCGCAAGGAAATTTCCGCCGACCTGCTGGCCGGCTCGCGCGACACCATCCTCACCGAATTCTACGAACGCGCGCTGGCCGACCAGCCCGAAGGCGTCAGGCGCGTGGTCGAGGACGAACTCCTCACCGAATCCGGCTACCGCGAAAGCCTCGCCGAGGAGCGCGTGCTGAAGGCGCTGGCCGCATCCGGCGCCGCGCCCGACGCACTGGCCACGCTGGTGAACCGCCGCCTGCTCAGGATCGAGGAGCGCCTCGACATGCGCCGGGTGGAGCTTACCCACGACGTGCTGTGCGGCGTGGTGCAAGCCAGCCGCGAGCAGCGTCACGCGCGCGAAGCCAAGGAAGCCGCCGAGCGCGAACTTGCCGCCCAGCGTGAGCGCGAGGCCGCGACCCACCGTGCGCTGCACCGCGCCCAACTCATCGCCGCCGTCTGCGCGGTGCTGTTGCTGCTCGCGATCGCCGGTGGCGTGTTCGGTTACTTCAGTACGCGCCGCGCCCACACGGCGGAAGCCGAGGCGCAGGCCGCGCGCACCCATGCCGAAGGGCTGGTGAGCTTCCTGATCGAGGATTTCTACAACCAGTTAGCGCCGACCGGACGACTGGAAACGCTGGGCGCGCTCGCGCAGAAAACCGTGTCCTACTACGACAGCCTGCCGCCGGAACTGGTGACACGGCAGACACAGATCAATCGCGCGATGGCACTGGTGCGCGAGGGCTCGGCCCAGATCGCCAGCGGCAACCAAAAAGCCGCCGACAAGAGTTTTGGTGATGCCCAGGCGGCGTTCGAGAAGCTGCGCGCAGCCGGCGACGATGGCGAGCCGGTCACCTACGGTCTGGCCCTGATCTTGTACAACCAGAATTACGCAGGCGCCACAGGCGGCGGCAGAACTGCGCCGATGGACCAGGCAGCCGCCTTGCTGCGTCCGCTCGTCAACGGCCCGAACCCCTCGCGCCGGGCGCGCCAGCTCTACGCCGACACCTTGAACATCGTTTGCCTGAACCAACGGCCGCAGCAGGGTCTGGCAACCTGCGACGAAGCGCTCAAGACGCTGGAAGGCCTCGGCGCGCTCGATCTGTCGGACCTGAATGCCTCAGCTTCCTGGGCCGATACTGCCGACACCAAGTCGGGAGAGCTGCAGGCACTCGGACGCATTGACGAAGCCCAAAAGCTGGAGCAGCAGGTGTTCGCGATGACCGAGAAGGTGCTGGCCCACCGGCCCGGCGACCTGCACGCACTCGAGGATCGGTTTTTTGCCGCGAGCCGGCTCGCCTTGCTTGCCTCCGGCCGGCACGATGCGACGGGAGCCATGGGCTACGCCAACCAGACGGTACAGGCAGCCCAGGACTGGGTACGCTTCAATCCTTCCAGCCTCGATGCCTGGAGCAGGTGGGCACAGGCTTTGGCCGGCCTCGCGGGGTTCCAATACGAGAACGGAGAGGTGTCCAAGGCGTTCGCCACCGGGCACTCGGCGCTGGCGCTGACGCAAGATCCACGCAGCCCCAAAGGCTTCGCTGCCGCGAACAATGGCCTGTGGCGCGGAATGGCTCAGGCCCAGGCGTCGAGCGGCGACTCGGCGGGTGCGGAACAGTCGTTGCAGGCCTTCCTCCGTAACTTGCGGGCGTTCTCAACGGACTTCCTGGCACCCGACTCTCCCCAGCGCCAGCTTGCGGACAACCAGACGAATCAACTGCTGACAGACAGCCAGATGAAGCTGTCCGAGGGCAATCCGCAAGCCGCGTTGGCCGAAGCCACCGCGGCCCATGCCCGGATCGAGTCGATCGAAGTGCCGAAGACGGACGCCGGCACCGCCCACTGGAAAAACCAGATGCTGGGGGCCAGTTTCGATGCCGGAGCGCGTGCGGCGGTGCGGCTCAATCACTACGCGCAGGCGGAAATCCTGGCGCGCCAGTGGCTGGCGATCGCCCCGAATTCAGTGAACACGCAAACCGACCCGAAACCACTCGAATCACGTGCCCGATCCATCCTTGCCCAGGCCATCGCGATGCAAGGCCGGCGTGACGAGGCCAGCAAGATGCTGCAACCCGCGCTGGCGTATTACGCCGGCGAGCAGAAGGCCGGCGCGCAGGAAACGAATTTCCGCCACGACTACGCCTACGCGCTGTATGTCGATGCTATTGCCCAACCCGCCGGCGCCGCCGGCGCGAAACAGCGCAAGGACGACCTCGACCAGGCCGCCAAGCTGATCGCCGGCGCCTCGCAGGAAGTCCAGCAACTCTCCCCGTTCCGGTACCTTTCCGGCCTCATCGCCGCCGCGCGATAGAAGGGCCGGAAGGCCCGACCACGGAACCCTTGGCGATGGCCGCGGCGTCGGTCGCGGCTGCCGCCGCTCCTACACATGCTTTTGTAGGAGGGCCGGAAGGCCCGACCACGAAACCCTTGGCGATGGCCGCGGCGTCGGTCGCGGCTGCCGCCGCTCCTAC
>JAFEDX010000104.1 GCA_018241365.1 Pseudomonadota bacterium | reverse complement strand
TGTTACAAGCGTCGCGGAGGAAGCCGCTCTACCGGGTTCTCCCAGGAGCGCCTTCCGCCGCGAAGGCACGGCTCCAGCAGCAGGGATAATCCCTGGATGACGCAGAGTATTGAGGATTTGCACGTTTACCTACGGAGCATCAAACCGGGCGAGCGCACATCGCTTTCGGTGCTCGCAAGCATGATCGCCGATGGGGCGACGGTGCTCGACCTGGGCTGCGGCAGCGGCGCCCTGGGCCAGTACCTGGCGCAGACCCGCGGCTGCACCAGCGATGGCGTGACCTGGAGCGAGGCCGAGGCCGCCCATGCCCGCCCCCACTACCGAAGCGTGCAGGTGGCCGACCTGGAACAGGCCGACCTCCCCCACATGTTCGCCGGGCGCCGCTACGACGCCATCGTCTGCGCCGACGTGCTGGAGCACCTGCGCAACCCCGGCCAGGTGCTGGACGCCTGCCGCGAACTGCTGGCGCCCGGCGGGCAACTGCTGATCTCGGTGCCCAACGCGGGCTACAGCGGCCTCATTGCCGAGCTGCTGCATGGCGAATTTTTGTACCGCGACGAAGGCCTGCTCGACCGCACGCACCTGCGCTTCTTTACACGCCGCTCGCTCACGCGCTTCATGGCCGAGCAGCGCTGGCACCTCGGCACCCTGGACACCATCGAGCGAGCCCTGCCCGAGTCCGAGTTCCGCATCGCCTTCGACCGCCTGCCACCCTCGGTCGCGCGCCACCTGCTGGCGGGCCCCGACGCCCTCACCTACCAATTCATCGGCAGCGCGCAGCCCGTGGCGCAGGCCGAGGCACCCCTGCCCGCCCCCCACACCCCGGCCTGGCCTGGCGCGGCCCTGTTCACGGCCCAGCTCTACCTGGGCGATGCCGACGGATACGACGAGGAGCGCAAGCTCACCTGCAGAGGCACCATAGGCCAGGCCCGGCAAACGCTGCGCTTCACGCTGCCGCCAGGCCCCATCACCCAGCTGCGGCTGGACCCGGCAGACCGCCCCGGTTTTCTGCACCTGTACAGCCTCACGCTGCGCGGCGCCGATGGCTCGGTGCGCTGGCGCTGGGAGGCCGCGACCAGCGCCATTTCGCCTTTCTGCGACACGCAGCACGCCCAGATCGTCTGGCAGGCCCCCCTGCCACACGTGAGCGACGCCCTGCTGCTGCTGCTCACCGGCGATGATCCCTGGTTCTCCGTCCCCCTCCCCGCCGACTCGCTGCAGGACTGGATCCAGGTCGGCAACACCGCGTTCGAGGTCGAGCTGGGCTGGCCCATGTCGGCCGACTATCTGGCTCTGTCGGGCTCAGTGAGGCCACTGCAAGACCGCATCCACACGCTGGAGCATGCCCACGCCGAACTAGAGCATGCTCATGCACGCACCCAACAGCAGCTCGCAGGTACGCAGGCCCAGTTGGAAAGCACCGCCACATCGCTTGGCGCAGCACTTTCGGCATCCAAGGGCGAGAACCAGGAGCTGCGCCAGCACCGCCACACGCTGACACAGGCCCACACCCGCCTGCAGGCCGAATATGCCGAACTGGCCCGGCACCTGCAAGGCATAGAGAACTCCACCATCTTCCGGGCCACCCGCCCCCTGGTACACGCCAAGATGCGCATAGACCGAATCCTGGGGCGCGGCTCCGCCAAGGCCCCGGCCACCGCTCCCGCGCAGCCGCTCACCGCCCCCGATCACCCCGTGGACGTCATCGTCCCCGTCTACCGCGGTCTGGCCGACACGCGCCTGTGCATCGGATCGGTGCTCGCCGCCCCGGTGCGCACACCCTACCGCCTCATCGTCATCAACGACTGCAGCCCCGAACCCGAAGTCACGCAATGGCTGCGCGAACAGGCCGCGCAGGACACACGCATCACCCTGCTCGAAAACGAAGAAAACCTGGGCTTCGTCGGCACCGTCAACCGCGGCATGGCCCTATCGGGCAGCAACGACGTGCTGCTGCTCAACAGCGACACCGAAGTCGCCGGCGACTGGCTCGATCGCATCCGCGCCGCCGCCTATGGCGACCAGCGCATCGCCAGCGTCACTCCGCTATCGACCAACGCCACCATCTGCAGCTACCCGCGCTTCTGCAAAGACAACCCCCTGCCCGCGGGCTATGACACCGCGCGCCTGCACGCGCTGTGTGCGCGCACCAACCCCGGCGTGGTGGTGGACGTGCCCACCGGCGTGGGTTTTTGCATGTACATACGCCGCGACAGCCTGCAGGACGTGGGCCTGTTCGACACCGAGAACTTCGGCAAAGGCTACGGCGAAGAAAACGACTTCTGCCAGCGCGCCCAGGCCAAGGGCTGGCGCAACCTGCACCTGCTCGACACCTTCGTGCTGCACACCGGCGGCGTCAGCTTTGGCGACAGCAAAAGCCCGCGCGAGCAGGCCGCCATGCGCACGCTGGATCGCCTGCACCCGCGCTACGCACGCGACGTGCACGCCTTCGTGCAGGCCGACCCGGCGCGCCCCTACCGCCTGGCGCTGGACATGGCCCGCATCCGTGAAGGCCGGCTGCCCGTAGTGCTTGCCGTGCTGCACGACCGCGGCGGCGGCACCCTGCGCCATGTGCGCGAACTGGCCCGGCACCTGGCCGGCCAGGCACAGTTCCTGACCCTCACGCCCGCCCCCGGCGCCAGCGTGCTGCTGCGCATGGCGGGCGAGGGCGAAGGCTTGGCACTCGCCTTCCGCCTGGCAGACCAGTTCGACGACCTGCTGCAAATACTGCGCGCCCTGGGCGTCTGCCATGTGCACTACCACCACCTGCTGGGCCACGGCCAGCAGGTGCGCGAGCTGCCCGCGCTGCTGGGCGTGGCCTACGACTTCACCGCGCACGATTACTACAGCTACTGCACCCACATCACCCTCACCGGGGAAGGCGGCCGCTATGAGGGTGAAGACACCCCCGGTCAATGCCGCTGCTGCCCGCCCGACATGGCCGCACCGCTGGGCGGCAGCGTGGCGCAATGGCGCGGCGCCAATGCCCGGCTGCTCACCGGCGCACGCCAGGTGCTGGCCCCCAGCCACGACACCGCCCGCCGCATCTCCGCCTTCGCCCCGGCCGCCAGGGTGGCCGCAGTGCCGCACACCGACATCACCGCCGACGCGCCCCAGCCGCCACCGACGCCAACGCCACTACCCGCCGGCCGGCCGCTCAAGATCGCCGTGCTGGGCGCGCTCAGCGTCATCAAGGGGGCCGACATACTCGAAGCCACCGCGCAGCTGGCCGCCCGGCAAGGCGCGCCGGTCGAATTGCACCTGCTTGGCTACGCCTATCGCCACCTGCAGACCCAACCGCGCGCACGCCTCACCGTACACGGTGAATACCAGGACGCCGACCTGCCCGGCCTGCTCGCCTGGCTGCAGCCCGACCTGGTGTGGTTTCCAGCCCTGTGGCCCGAAACCTACAGCTACACGCTGAGCGCCGCCCTGCAGGCCGGCTTGCCCGTGGCCGTGCCCGATATCGGTGCCTTTGCAGAACGTATCGCGGGCCGTCCCTGGAGCTGGGTCTGCCCCTGGGATCAGAACGCCGCGCAATGGCTAGGCTTCTTCATCCATTTGCGCAACACCCACTTTGCCACCGGCCAGCCGCCAGTCCCCCCCGCCGTGGTCTGCCCAGGCGAACCGACGCACTGGCATTACCGAGGCGACTACCTCGCGGGCATCCATCCGTTACCCGCAGGCGCGGCACCCGACAGTGAGCAGCTTGCACGCTACCTGCCCCATCCAGGCACCAGCGCCGCCACGCGCACGGGCGCCCTGGGCGCGCTGGCCTACCTGCGCTCGCTGCCCCTGCTGCGCGGCGTGGCGCGTGCCATACCGGCGCACTGGCAGCGGCGGGTGAAGAACTGGCTGCGGGGGTGACGAGCGGATTCATGCACTGAAAAGGCCGCCCCTGCAAGCCCAGGAAGCCTCTCGCTCCCCTCGCGCCACCGAGTACATTCGCGGCCACGACCGCCCCTACACATAGCCATTCCATGAACGCCGCCACCGACCCCAACCTGCCACTGATCGAATCCGCCCACACCCTCATCTCCGAAGGTCGGCTTGCCGAGGCTGCCATCCTTCTCAACCAGGCCAGAGCCCAGATACCTGGCGACC
>JAFEDX010000103.1 GCA_018241365.1 Pseudomonadota bacterium | reverse complement strand
GAATGTTATAATGTTGCACATGCATACGGGTGTATCGGAACAACGCGGGTTGCTGGCATCGGATTTCCGCATGCTCGGTGAGCCGTCCGCGGCCGTGGAGTCAGGTCCGGCAACTCCGCGTCGGTTCTCCGTGCTGGTCGACCGTGTCGGAGCCACAGCGTCGTTCCTGTGCGCGGTGCACTGCGCGTTGTTGCCATTCGTGCTGGCCTTGCTGCCGCTGATTGGGCTGGAGTTCCTGGCCGGGCACACCTTCGAGCGCATTTTCGTAGCGTGCGCGGCGCTGCTCGCGACGGGCAGCATTGCCATGGGCTACCGCCGGCACCGCCGCCCGCATGCGTTGTTCCTGATGTTGCCCGGCATCGCGCTGCTGGTGTTCGGCGTGGCCGTGAACATCGACGTGCACGTGGCGCTGCATACGCTGGCTGTGGTGTGCGGGGGCGTGCTGGTGGCGAGCGCGCATGTCACCAACCTGGTGCTGGCGCACCGCCACGACCACGCGGCCTGCTGCGCGTGATTGTGTAACGCCGGGCTTCTGCCTAGCCTTGCGTGCATGGCGCACGCGCATTCCCATGACCATTCCGCAGCGCCCGCGGGCAACCACGGGCGGCTGGCGTTTGCGTTCGCGTTGACCTGCGCAATGCTGGTCGTCGAAACGGTCGGAGGCTGGTGGTCGGGCTCGCTGGCATTGCTGGCCGATGCCGCGCACATGCTGGTGGATTCCGGCGCCTTGGCACTGGCGTGGGCAGCCGCGGTGTTCGCATTGAAACCGGCCGATGCGCGGCGCAGTTTCGGCTACGCACGCATGGAGGTGCTGGCGGGCTTCGTCAACGCGCTGGTGCAGGTGCTGCTGGTCGCCGGCATCGTGTACGAGGCGGTCCGGCGCCTGCTGAACATGGGCGACATCCACATCCAGTCCGGCGTGATGCTGGTGGTGGCCGCGGCCGGCCTGCTGGTGAACGCGGTGGTGCTGCGCAGCCTGCATGCGCATGATCACGACGACCTCAATACCGCCGGTGCGCGTCTGCACGTGTTCGGCGACCTGCTGGGCTCGCTGGCCACGGTTGCCGCGGCCCTGCTGGTGCGCTACCTGGGCTGGGAATGGGCCGACCCCGTATTGTCGCTGCTGGTGGCGTTGCTGATCCTGCGCAGCGCATTCGTGCTGCTCAAGCGCTCGGCGCACATCCTGCTGGAGGGCGTGCCGGAAGGTCTGGCGCCGGACGAGATCCGCGCGGCGCTGGCAACGGTCGATCCCTGCGTTGCCGAGGTGCATCACCTGCACGTATGGCAGCTTGCATCCGGTTCACGGATGGCCACGCTGCACGCGCGCCTGCGCGACGGCGGGGATCCGCGCCAGGCGCTCGTGTCCATCCAGCAGTTGCTGCGGGAGCGCTTCTCGATCACCCACGTGACGGTGCAGATCGAGCCCTGCGATTGCCTCGATCCGGATTCGGGCTGCGCGGAGTCCGGGCACGCGCACGTGCACGACCACGTGCACTGACGCGGACGTTGCACGGCGGCGGCACGCTGTTACCATGCCCGCAACCCGCGCGCGGTGCGCGGATTCCACCGACCACCGGGAACCGACATGGGCAAGGGCGACAAGAAGACACGCAAGGGCAAGATTTACGCGAAGAGCCACGGCAACACGCGTCCGCATTCGCCGAAGACGAAGGCGGCGGTGAAGGGCACGACGGCCAAGGCCGCCAAGCCGGCCACCAAGGCTCCGGCCAAGAAGGCAGCCGCGAAGAAGGCGGCGCCCAAGAAATCGGCCTGATTCCTTTCGCGCCACGTGAAAACAAGCCCCGCAATGCGGGGCTTGTTTGTTGAAGGCGTGGCATTGCCAGTCCCATTGCACGGCGGCAGGGAGACACGTGCTCACGCCAGATCGCGGCCAGCACGGGTACGCCGGATGGCGGATTGACAATCCCCAGGAGCGATTGCCCAATACCCGCGCACGCACATGCATCACATCCGTCAAACGGATGGGTGGAGGCTGACGACAGTATCGACCACAAACTCGAGGGAGGGGACGGGCATGAAAAGCACGTTGCAGGTTTTGGCTGTGGTTGCAGGGCTGGGCGCGGGCGTGGCGCTTTTCGCTTCGGCACAGACGCCGCCGCATGGTGCGGCCACGTCGGCGATCCACGAACCGGCAGACCCGGAAACGGTGATAGCGACCGCGGATGCGGACATCGCCGAGGTGGTCAGGCTGGAGATGGCGACGCTCGAATGGAGCCGCCTGAACCAGGCGGACCAGATGGCCGCACATCACGCCGAAGACTGGATCGGCATTCCGAATGGTCCGCCGATGACGCGCGCCGAGATGCTGCAGGCTGTCGGCACCGAAACGTTGCGGTCGTACAAGATTTCCAACGTCATGACCCGGCGGATCGCCAGGGATGTCGTGCTGGTCACCTACCGCATGCAGCAGGACGGCAGCACCGGCGCGGGCGTCAAGTGGGTGCCGCTGGTGCAGGCGTCCGCGGTGTGGGCCAGGCGCGAAGGCAAGTGGTTGGCGGTGTTCTATCAGGAAACCGTGCTGTGAACGCCGGCATTCAGGGAGGCGCCGGGCCCGACGCCTCCCCGCAACATAGGGGCCAGTTGCTGCGCGTGCTCGGCGTCGGCTTCGGCATCGCCATCGTGGTCGGCGGTGCGATCGGCAGCGGCATCCTGGCTTCGCCGGGACTGATCGCGGGGCGGCTGAACGATCCGATCCTGATCATCACGGTCTGGTTGATGGGCGGGTTGTACGCGCTGCTCGGCGCGAACGTCCAGGCCGAGCTGTCGACCGCGCTGCCGCGAGCGGGCGGACTCTACGTGTACGCGCGGCGGGCCTACGGCGACTACGCCGGTTTTGCACTCGGTTGGGGTGATTGGCTGCAATACACCATATCGCAAGCCGCGATCCTGGCGTTGTTCGCCGAGTACGCGGCGGCGCTAGTGCCGGCATTCGGCGGACACGTCGGTGCGATCGCGGTGGCCACCGTGCTTGGCTTCGCGGTGCTGCACTCGACGGGCGTGCGCGCCGGCAGCGCCGCACAGCAAGTGACCAGCGCGTTGAAGGTGCTGGCCCTGATCGGGTTCGTGGTGGCGTGCTTCTGGTTCGGCGACCAAGCGGCCGCCCGCGCGGCGCCCACGTCGGCCGCCCCGCCATCAAGCTGGCCGGTATTGCTGCTTGCCATGCTGGTGTCGATGCAGATGGTGATGCAGACCTATTCGGGCTGGAATTCAGCCATCTATTTCGCCGAGGAAGACGTGAATCCAGGACGCAACTTGCCGCGCGCATTGTTCGGCGGCGTGCTCGTGGTGATCGGCGTTTACGTGCTGGTCAACCTCGCCTACCTGCACGTGCTGCCGCTGGATGCATTCGGCACCTCCAGACTGCCTGCGGCCGATGCCATGCAGGCCGTATTCGGAGGCCGCGGCGGCCAGATCGTCACTTTGTTGGCTGCCTTGTCGCTGCTGGGCATCCTCAATGGCGGCCTCATGAACGCGCCGCGCATCCTGTTTTCGCTGGGCCGCGACGGATGGTTTTCGGCGCGCGTGCAAACCGTCAACGCGGGCGGCACCCCCGTCGTTGCGCTGTTGATCACTGCCACCCTGATGCTCGCGCTCACGCTCGGCGGAACCTTTGAGAAACTGTTCCTGCTCGCCGCATTCTTCGGCGTGTTGTTCGATGCCACGATCGCCACGTCGCTGTTCGTGCTGCGACGCCGCGAGCCTGCGCTGCCGCGACCGTTCAAGGCGTTCGCCTACCCCTTCGCGCCATTGCTGTACGCACTGATTGCCGTGGCGCTTTTCGCCGGCTTCCTGATCAACGATTTGACGGGCAGCCTGATTCCGATGGCGGTGGTCGCCGCCAGCTACCCGATTTACCGGCTGGTGCGGAAACGACAGCGCGCAGCAAGCTTGTAGGAGGGCCGAGCGACCGGCCAAGGACGGCCTGCCGGTACCGCGCTATGGACGGTTGTTTGCTTGATGCAGCTCGCGGCTACCGCCGCTCCTACCGAATTTCGCGGCCGCTGGTGAACACCCGCGATGCAAGCCCGCCACCGATCCAGTAGGCGAGCTCGGCGGGCTGGCGCGCGTCCCACACCACGATGTCGGCGCGCT
>JAFEDX010000102.1 GCA_018241365.1 Pseudomonadota bacterium | reverse complement strand
AGTCGCCGATCGCCCACACGCCGTCCACGCCCGCCCAGCAGTGTTCGTCGACTTCGATGCGGCCGCGGTCATCGACCTTCACGCCGGTGCCGTCGCCCAACAGGCCTTCGGTGTACGCGCGACGGCCGACCGCCACCAGCAGCTTGTCCACGGTGATCTTGTGTTCGCCATCCTTGTCGGCGTAGGTGACTTCCACGGCGTTCTTCTTGATGTCGGCCCTGGAAACCTTGGCGCCGAGGTGGATGTCGAGACCCTGCTTCTTGAATTCGCGCGCCGCGGCCTTGGCGATGTCGGCATCGGCCATGCCGAGGAAGTCGGGCAACGCTTCCAGGATCGTGACTTCGGCGCCCATGCGCTTCCACACCGAGCCGAGTTCCAGTCCGATCACGCCGGCACCGATCACGCCGAGGCGCTTCGGCACGGCGTCGAGATCGAGCGCGCCGGTGTTGTCGATGATGGTTTTGCCGTTGAACTTCGCGAACGGCAATTCGATCGGCACCGAGCCGGTGGCGATGATCACGTTGGCGGCCTTGAGTGTCTGCTGCGTGCCGTCGAAGCCGCTGACTTCGACTTGGTTGCCTTTCAGCAGTTTGCCGGTGCCGAAGAACGGCGTGACCTTGTTGGCCTTGAACAGCATGCCGACACCGCCGGTGAACTGCTTGACGATCTTGTCCTTGCGCCCGATCAGCGTGGCCAGGTCCACCTTCACGTCCCCGACGTTGATGCCGTGCGTAGGCAGGTTGTGGGTGAGCCCCCAGAATTGTTTCGAGGAATCCAGCAGCGCTTTCGAAGGAATGCACCCGACGTTGAGGCAGGTGCCGCCGAGCGCCTGTTTGCCGTCCTTGCCCTTGAACGCATCGACGCAGGCGACTTTCAGCCCGAGCTGCGCCGCGCGGATCGCGCAGATGTAGCCGGCGGGACCGCCGCCGATCACGATGACGTCGAATTGATTGTCAGCCATTTCAGGTTCCTTTGGAGATTCTTCTCATTCTTTTGCCGTCCATGGCCGAGAGCTCCGTGGTGGCGCTTGGCGCCGGACGAGGGCTCGGTGATCGTGAGGCGTTGCGGCAATGACCGGACCCTCACCCCGGCCCCTCTCCCGGCGGGAGAGGGGGTCAAGGTGTCAGATGTCCAACAGCATCTTGTGCGGATTTTCCAGCTGGTTCTTGATGTCGACCAGGAACAGCACCGCATCCTTGCCGTCGACGATGCGGTGGTCGTAGCTGATCGCGATGTACATCATCGGCGCGGCGACGACCTGGCCGTCCTCGACCACGGCCCGCTCCTTGATGGTGTGCATGCCGAGGATGCCGCTCTGCGGCGGGTTCACGATCGGCGTCGAGAACAGCGAGCCGAAGGTGCCGCCGTTGGTGATGGTGAAGGTGCCGCCCTGCAGATCGTCGAGGGTGAGCTTGCCGTCACGGGCACGCGTCGCGAAGTCGGCGATGGCCTTCTCGATGTCGGCGAAGCTCATGGCCTGCGCGTCGCGCAGGACCGGCGTCACCAGCCCGCGATCGGTCGAAACCGCGACCGAAATATCCTGGTAGCCGTGGTAGATGATGTCGTTGCCGTCCACCGACGCGTTGACCACGGGATGGCGTTTCAGCGCTTCGCAGGCGGCCTTCACGAAGAAACTCATGAAGCCCAGCTTGATGCCATGGGTCTTCTGGAACTGCTCGCCGAGCTGCTTGCGCATCGCGACGACCTGCGCAAGGTTGACCTCGTTGAACGAGGTCAGCATCGCGATCGAGTTCTTGGACTGCATCAGGCGCTCGGCGATGCGTGCACGGATGCGCGTCATCGGCACCCGTTCTTCCGGACGCGGGCCGAGGCTTGCCGCGGCCACAGCGGGTGCCGGCGCCGCAGGCTTCGGCGCCGTGGCGCCCTTGCCGTAATTGACGAGGTCTTCCTTGGTGACGCGGCCGCCACGACCGGTGCCTTCGACCCGCGCGGCGTCGATGTGCTGCTCGGTGGCCACGCGGCGTCCCGCCGGGGACAGGTTCTCGTTGGCGGGTTTGGCCGGTTCCTGCGCGGCAGGCGTGGCCTCGGCCTTCTGCGGCGATGGCGCTGCCGCCTTGGCTGGAGCTGGAGGCGGCGCCGGAGCCGGTGCGGCCGCGACTGCGCCTGCTTCGAGGATTGCGATCACGTCCTCGCTGTTGACCGTGTCGCCGGTCGGGTGGCGGATTTCCTTCAGCACGCCATCCGCGGGTGCCGGGACCTCCAGCACCACCTTGTCGGTCTCGAGATCGACCAGGTTCTCGTCCCGCCGCACCGCGTCGCCCGGTTTCTTGTGCCACGCGGCTATGGTCGCGTCGCTGACGGATTCGGGCAGTACCGGAACCTTGACTTCGATTGACATGGAATATCCTTGGGTTTTGTCAGTCGTTGGTTGTCATTCCCGCCTTGGCGGGAAGCAAAACGGGTTGTGCAACGTCATTCGGCCGAATGGTCGTCACCGACGGGTTCGACCAGCGCCTGCAGGACCAGCGCGTGCTGCTCGGCGACGTGGGTGTTGTGGTGGCCGCAGGCCGGGGCAGGCGAACGCACGCGACCCGCGTAATGCAGGCTGTGGTGTCCGTCGACGCAGGCCTGCAGGTGGTGGCGGATCTGGAACCATGCGCCCTGGTTCTGCGGTTCTTCCTGGCACCAGATCACTTCCCTGGCCGACGGATACTTGTCCAGTTCGGCGTTCACCTCGATGCGCGGAAACGGATAGAGCTGTTCGACGCGCACGATCGCGACATCGGCGATCTTCTGTTTTTCGGCTTCCTCGAACAGGTCGTAGTAAACCTTGCCCGAGCACAGCACCACGCGCTTGACCTGCTTGTCGGTCTTGATGCGCTGGTCCGGGGTCACCAGGTGGAAATGGCCGTTCGCAAGATCGTCCAGCGACGACACCGCGAGCTTGTGGCGCAGCAGCGATTTCGGCGTCATCACCACCAGGGGCTTGCGGCAGGCGCGCAGCATCTGCCGGCGCAGCATGTGGAACATCTGCGCCGGCGTGGTCGGCACACACACCTGCATGTTGTCCAGCGCGCACAGTTGCAGGTAGCGCTCCAGGCGCGCGGAGGAATGCTCGGGTCCCTGGCCTTCGTAGCCATGCGGCAGCAGCAGTACCAGCCCGCACAACCGTCCCCACTTGGCTTCGCCGGAGGAAATGAACTGGTCGATCACGACCTGCGCACCATTGGCGAAGTCGCCGAACTGGGCTTCCCAGACCACCAGCGTATCGGGGTCGGCCGTGGCGAATCCGTACTCGAATGCCATCGCCGCCAGTTCCGACAACAACGAGTCGATCACTTCGACGGCAACACCCTCGCGCACATGTGCGAGTGGGGTGTAGACGTTGCCGGTCTTCTGGTCGTGCAATTCGGCGTGACGGTGGAAGAAGGTGCCACGTGGGGTGTCCTGTCCGACCAGCCGCAACGCCATGCCTTCACCGATCACCGTCGCGTAAGCCATGTTTTCGGCGTAGCCCCAGTCGAGGGGCAATTTGCCCTCGGCCATCTGTTGACGGGCTTGGTAGATCTTGGCGACGCGTGGGTGCAGCACCACCCCATCCGGCCAAGTCAAGATCTTCGCGGCCAGCGCATCCAGCGTCTTGCGGGCAACGCAGGTTGCTACGGTCTGATCCAGCTTGCCGTGCAGGAAGCGCGTCCAGTCCACGATATATTTTTGCGAACCCGGCGGCGCCAGTTCGGTGACCGGCTTGCCGGCGTCGAGCTGGTCGCGGTAGGCGTCGAACAGTTTCCGTGCATCGCCGTCGGCGACGATGCCGCGTTGCACGAGCATCCCTGCATAGAGCTCCCGCGTGGGCGGCAGCCGCTTGATCACGTCGTACATGATCGGCTGCGTCGCGGAGGGCTCGTCGGCTTCGTTGTGGCCGTGGCGGCGATAGCAGACGAGATCGACCACCACGTCCTTGTGGAACTGCTGGCGGAAATCGAAGGCCAGCCGCGCGCATTGCAGCACGGCTTCCGGGTCGTCGCCGTTCACGTGCAGCACCGGCGCGTTGACCATCTTGGCGACGTCGGTGCAGTACAGCGTGCTGCGGCTGTCCCACGCATCGGTGGTGAAACCGATCTGGTTGTTGATCACCACGTGCACGGTGCCGCCGACGCCGAAACCGCGCGTCTGCGACATGTTGAACAGCTCCATGTTCACGC
>JAFEDX010000101.1 GCA_018241365.1 Pseudomonadota bacterium | reverse complement strand
TCCTGCACCGCGAGCCTGCGATAGAGCGACGCCGCCTCGCCCAGCACCGCGGGATTGGCGAGGTGGCCGCCATCGATCAACTGTCCCGCAATGAAGCGCAGCGCGCGCAGCTCGCCACGATCACGCGCGCCCGTGGCCCGTGCCAGCAAGGTCGCGGTCAGCGTAGTGCCACTGCGGGGCACGCCGACGATAAAAACCGGAACGAAGCCATCGTGCAAGGCACCGGGTGGCGCTATCACGCGTTCGCGCATGCGCGCAGCCACGAACCGCTGCCAACCCTCCGCATCCCATTCCTGCACGGAGCGGACCATGGCGTTGGCAGGGCGCAAGGTTGCCGCAGCACCCGCGTAATCGGCAAGGTCGTTTTGCGCCTTTGCCAGGGCAAACCCCGCCGAGGCGCGTGAGCGCGGGGAATATCCCGCATCGGCAAAATGCCGCGCAAACCGGGCTATTTCGGTGTCCGTGGCATCGGCGTAGCGACGGGTATGGGCCAAGGCGCCCAGCACGTGATGTCGATCGAGATCGACGCCCACGGCCAGCGCCTGCAGATAACGCACACGTGCAGTGTCGAAGTTCCCAGCTTCGCGGGCCACGTTGCCGGCCAACACCAGCAGCTCGGGCGCGGCGGGCGCGTGCGCCAGCGCACCCTCGCAAATGGCTTCGGCCACGACATGTCGATCGCATTGGCGCACGAATTCGGCGCAGCGCAGGCTCAGCCCTGGCTCGAATCCGTTCACACGGCATACCTCCAACAGGGTCCCGGAAGCCGCACTGAGACGAGCCTGGCTGCGCAGCACTTCCGCCAGCAACAGCGCAACATCTTCGCGCGCGGGCTCGCGTATACGCAACTCACGCAACAACGCTTCGGCCCGCGCAGGGTCATCACCCTGGTACAGCGCCCGCGCCGCAGCAAGTTGGGCTTCGGATGGAGCGGGAAGGCTGGCCTGCATGTCCGCATGTGCAACCGGTGTGTCCTTTATCATAGCCAGTCACGCCGAATTGACCCATTCACCATGCCACTTGCCCATCCCGTTTACCTGCGCGAGGTTGGTCGATGACCCCCGCGCGCCTGCAAGGCCTCGACAATGCCGCCGCACAACAGGTCGTCGCGACCGCGCAGGCCCTGGGCCTCGGCCGCCCGGACCAGGCCGCCGCGCAGCTTGCGCCCGCGCTGAAAGCCTATCCCGATCACCCGGAAGTGCTGCGCCTGCACGCCGGCATCCTCAACCTGCGGGGTGATCACGCCGCGGCGCAACGTGTAATGGAACGTGCGGTCGGGTTGCGCCCCATGGACGGGCTGTACCACAACACGCTGGGTACGGTGCTCGGCGCAGCGGGTGATTTCGATGGTGCCGTGCGCGCATTGAACCGCGCCTGTGAGCTGCAACCCGGGCTGGCGACGGCCTGGTACAACCTCGGCGTAATGCTCACGCGCTGCGTGCGCAACGAGGAGGCGACGCAGGCGCTGCGTCGCGCGGTGGAACTCGCCCCGGACAACATGGACGCACGCGCACAGCTGGGCGACCTGCTGCGCGTCGGCGGACGGGTTGACGAAGCCGCACAGGAGTATCGCAAGGTACTTGCCGAACAGCCGTGGGCTGGCATGGCATGGTGGGGATTGGCCGACCTGCGTACCGGCGCGCTGGATGCGACTGATATCGAGCGTATGCGCGCGGTACTGCGCAACACCCGTGCCAGCGACGATGACCGCATCGCCATCGGTTTCGCGCTCGCCAAGGCGCTGGACGAGCAGGGCCATTACGGCGACTCGCTGGATGAACTCAAGCGGGCCGGCGCTATCGCACGCCTGCGCCAGCACTGGGATGCCGCCGGTTTCTCCGGCGACGTCACCGCCATCAACAAGGCGTTCACGCTGCCACCGGCGGGCGCGACCGATCCGCAGCTCGGGCAAGCTGCCATCTTCATCGTCGGCATGCCGCGCTCGGGAACCACGCTGGTGGAACAGGTTCTCGCCTCGCATTCGCAAGTCGAGGGCGCGGGCGAATTGCCGGACCTGCCGCTGGTTCTGGCAGAAGAGTCGAACCGGCGCAGCAGGCCCTTCCCGCACTGGATTGTGGACATGCAGCCTGCCGACTGGCAACGCCTTGGTGAACGTTACCTGGAACGGACCGCGCATTGGCGCCGGCGCAAACCGCACTTCACCGACAAGCTGCCGAGCAACTGGCTGTACATCGGTGCGATCCGCGCCATGCTGCCAGGCGCGCACATCGTCATCTGCCGGCGCGATCCGCTGGAGACGTGTTTCTCCTGCTATCGCCAGCACCTCGCCAACAATGAATACACCCGCACACCCGAGGACCTCGCCGCCTTCTGGCGTGACTTCGACCGCAGCGCGACGCAATGGGCCAAGTTGTACCCGACCCACGTGTACGAGCACGACTACGAGGCGCTGGTCAGTGCCCCGGAACAGGGCATCCGCCGGTTGCTCGATGCCTGTGGCCTGCCGTTCGAGGAAGCGTGCCTGCGCTTCCACGAAACCGCGCGCGACGTGCGCTCCCCCAGCGCCACCCAGGTCCGGCAACCGATCAACGCCGACATGGGGCGCGCGCAGCGCTACGGCGCGCTGATAGACCCGCTGCGAACGGCGCTCGGGCTGCCGCTGTTCGAGGCCTGACTTGCCTGCGACCCGGGCCGCTGCGGACTGGCTTGCGATCGCGCGGGCGCAACTGCTGCGCGGCGAAATCGAATCTGCCCAATACACCCTTGCGCAGGCGCTGGCCGAGTATCCGGCATCGATCGAATTGCGGCGTGCGCGGGCAGGCGTTGAGCAGCAAGCAGGACATCTCGCCCAGGCCGAGGCCTTGCTGCTTGAATTGCTCCGGGAAAATGCCGGCGACGCCGCATCCGCCTTCAGCCTTGCACGCATGCTGAAGGAACAAGGACGCACGGCTGCCGCTGCAGCGGCGATACGCAAATGTCTTGCCGGGCCCACGAACCGTCGCGACGCCGACCTTGCCATCAGCGCCATCGAATTACTTGATGATTGCAACCGCAAGGCCGATGCCGCGGCGATCGCCGCGGTTGCCATCGACGCGAATCCCGTCGACCCGCGCCTGCACGCCTACGCCGGCATGCTGCAAATCCAATTGGGCGAATTCGAGCACGCGCGGCAACACTATTTGTTTGCGCTGGAACATGACGAACGGGCCTGGGAATGGCACACCCCGATCGGCCTGTCATCGGCGCAACGCTACACCGATGGCGCGCACCCTGATTTCGCGATGTTCCGTGATGGCCTGCGACGCGACAATCTGACGGATGCCGCGCGCGCCGAGCTGCATTTCGCACTCGGCAAGGCCTGTGATGACATCGGCGATTACGAGCCGGCCGCACGACAGTTCCGCGCAGGCAACGCCATTAAACAACGCTTGACGACATGGTCGCGCAAGGCATGGCGGCGGGGAATCGAAGTTCGATTGGCGGCCAGGCCCATCGCGCAGATCGAACCGTGCGCCGACTTCGTGCCGGTGTTCATTGTCGGCATGCCTCGCTCGGGCACCACCCTGCTGGCGGAATTGCTTTCGCGTCACCCCAAGGTCTGCAATCGCGGTGAATTGCCGTGGATCGCGCGATTGGCGGAGCAGCCAGCCTTGGGCGGCCACCCCGACCGCGCGAGCCTGCGCGATGCCGCCGCACGTTACGTGGCGCAGGCACGCCAGGACGACGCCGGCGATGCACGCTGGTTCCTCGACAAGCAACCCCTGAACTTCCGGTATCTCGACCTGATGCTGGCGATGTTCCCGCATGCAAAGATCGTTCGGTGCGTGCGCGACCTTCGCGACACTGCCATGTCACTGTGGATGCAATGTTTCCTGGACGATGTACAAGGTTACAGCTATGACTTCGGTGACATCGCGCAGGTGATGCGCGATTGTGATCGCTTGATGTCCCACTGGCACGAGCGTTTCCCGGATTCGATCCACGCCATCCACTACGAAGCATTGGTGTCGAACCCGGGCACCGTAACGGCTACGCTCGCGCAGTGGGTCGGATTGCAGCAGGAGGCGATCGCGCCACCGCCAACCGTACCGACACCAAGTATCAGCACCGCAAGCCTCTGGCAAGCGCGGCAACCGGTCAACACGCGTTCAATCGGACACTGGCAGCATTACTCGCCGTACTTGCCAGAGCTGCAGGCGCTTACCGGATACCCGGAAACGGGCGCGGGTTTCGATCCATGCGGACCGGGCACCCATTGACGGCATGCAGCGTCACATGTGCCGAATGAGTCATGCC
>JAFEDX010000100.1 GCA_018241365.1 Pseudomonadota bacterium | reverse complement strand
CACGCGCGGGATCGTCGGTCCACAGCGTCAGCGCCAGCACCGGCACGTCGTCAATGCCCATCGCGCGGACCAGCGGCTGGCCGACGCCAAGGTTCGGCGGCCACAGGTCGCGGTGCTGGAACACCTGGTTGTACAGGCGCACCAGCGCGGTCTGGCGCGGCACGCCGACCTTGAACTCCACGGTCAACAGCGCAAGGCCGGGACGGCTCACCGAATAGATATGCTTGATGCCGTCGATGCCGGCAAGCTGCTGCTCCAGCGGCGAGGCGACCAGGTTCTCGACATCGTGCACGTCCGCGCCGGGGAACGGCACGATCACGTTGGCCATGGTCACGTCGATCTGCGGTTCTTCCTCGCGCGGCGTGATCATCAGCGCGGCGAAGCCGAGCAGCAGCGCCGCCAGCGCCAGCACCGGCGTCAGCGGATGTTCCTGGAATGCCCGGGCGATGCGTCCGGCGAAGCCCAACCCGTGCGTGCTCACGGCATCGGTGTCCCTGCGGCGTGCAGCTTGGCGAGATACAGCGCCGCGGCCTGCGGGTCGAGCGCGATCCGCTCACCCTTGGCGAGTCCCGACAGCACCTCGACCTTGTCCCCGAAACGATGCCCGGGGCGCAGCTGCCGCAACAGCACCGCGTGGTCGGGATCGATCACGTACACGCCGGTGACCTCGCCGCGCTGCACCAGCGCCGAGGCCGGAACCAGCAGGCGCTCGGCCTGGCCGACCGCGAAGGCAACCTTCACCGTCATACCGGGATACAGGCCGGGCGTGCCGGGCGGCAACTCCACCCGCACCCGGAACGTGTGGCTGGCGGGGTCGGCCCACGGAAACACCGTGACCTTGCCGGCCACGATGCGCCGCGCATCGCCGACGCCCGGCATCACCACCGCCGCGTCGAATCGGCGGATCGCATCGACCGCGCTTTGCGGCACCACGACATCGACCCGCAGCGCATCCAGCGCGGCCAGCGCGATCAGGGGCTGCGGCGTCGGTGGTCCCGACTGCACGGCTTCGCCGACGTTCACGAACCGACGCGTGATCACGCCATCGAAGGGTGCGCGCACCACGGTGTAATCGGCCTGTTGACCGGCCGAACGCAGGTTCGCCTCGGCGGCGGCCAAAGCTGCGCGCGCGGCGTCGCGGCGCGCGGTTGCGCTGTCGAGCTCGGCGCGTGCCATCAGGCCGCGGGCGACGATCTCGTTCACGCGCTTCCAGTTGGCCTCGGCATCCCTGGCTTCGGCACGCGCCGCCGCGACCGCGGCCGCGGCGCTTCGCCGTCCCGACTGTTGTTCGATATCGCTGAAGCGCACCAGCACTTCGCCTTTGGTGACGTGGTCGCCCACGTCCACCGGCAAGGCCTCGACCCGGGCATTGGTCTGCGCGGCGATGGTGGTGTCGTCCACCGCCTCGATGACGCCATCCCACACCTGCTCGCGTGCGGCCTGCTGCGGTACGACCACCTGCGACGCCAGCGGTGGTGAGGACGCAGCCACAGGCTGCGGCGCATGGCCGCAGGCCGCGAGCAACACGGCCGCGCCCGCCGGCAGGAGCCAGCGCAGCACCGGATGGATGGAAGGCCGGCGCATCACGCGGCTTCGTCGATCATGCTGCGGGTTGCGTCGCTGGCCGCGCGTGCGAGCCCATCGTGGCGCGGATCGCGGGACCTCGGCGACTGCACCCAACGCGTAGTCCATGTCACCCACTCCATCGGGGCCAGCGGGATCAGTTGGGGAAGGCGCAGCCTGGCTTGCCGCCCAGCTTGCGCAGGATGCGCGCCAACGGGCAGAAGCCCGTGAACGAGGCCTGCAGCAGGTTGGCGCCGACGAACAGCGCCAGCAGCAGCCACCAGGCCGAAAAGAAATACGCGAGTGCCACGCTCGCGATCACCATGCTGCCTGCGAACCGCATGACCAGACGATCGATGTTCATTGCACTGCCTCCCGAGAGTCATGGAACGTTGCTTGTAGCCAGTAAATCTAATTTAGTGTTATCTTATTTAGCAAGTAGTATGATGTCAACCATCCGGACCTGGACCACCCCCACGATGAAGCATTCCCCCGCCCTCGGCCTCAACCTTGATGCGATGCGCGCGCATGCCGATGAAGCCTCCGATCTGCTGAAGGCGATGGCCAACGCGCAGCGCCTGCGCATCCTGTGCCTGCTGGCCAATGGCGAACGCTCGGTCGGCGACCTGAACGCCAGCGTGGATCTCAGCCAATCCGCGCTGTCACAGCATCTCGCGGTGCTGCGCCGAGATGGCCTCGTCGCGACCCGTCGCGAATCCCAGACGATCCATTACAGCCTCGCGGACGGGCCGGCCGAGAAGGTGATCCGGACCCTGCACGACATCTACTGTGCCGTGCCCGACGCACGCCGAGGCAATGGTGCCGCGTCCGACCGCCCCGGAGGCAAGAGGGCAACCAGGAAATAGCGATCGCCGCTAGCCGTTTGCGCCTTGGAGGCGCACGCGCGACCAGGCGGCGGCGGTTGCCGGTCAACGGCCACGGCGCTACCCCTTGCCGGCGATCTCTCAGCCGAGGTAGCAGGGTCCGGTTTCACGCACTTCCATGGTCGCCCATTCCGCAGCCGGGCAGAGCGCGGCAAGTTCGACGGCTTCCTCGCGCGTGGCGCAATCGACCAGGAAAAACCCGCCGATCATTTCGCGTGCTTCGGCGAACGGCCCGTCGCGCAGGCTGCGCTTGCCGCCGCGGATCTGCAGGCGCTGGCCCTCGCTGTCATTGCGCAGCGAGGAATACGCGCGCAGCACGCCGCGTGCCTTGAGGTCATCGGCGTAGTCCAGCATGCGCTGGTACAACGCCTTGCCCTCTTCTTCGCTGCGCTCGGCGCGCTGGCCGCGCGGTTCGGCCACGAACAGCATGTAAGACATGGCGCTTTTCTCCGGTCAGGACATCGATGGTTTCGCTCGCCACCCCGAAACTTGCTGACTGGTGCGAAATCCCAGTCACATCTTCATTCTCCCGTCATTCCGGGGCCGCCCGCGCTGCTTGCGGGGGCCTAGGAACGACAAACATGAAAAGTTGGATCGTCCCGAACCAGCCAAGCAGCGATGATCCGGGTCACCTACCTTTCTGTGCACGCCGTCGCGCGCTCGCGCAGCAACGCCGCCTCACGCGCGTTGCCGGCCAACGACGCCGCGCGTTCGAATTCCGTGCGCGCCTCATCGCAACGGCCGAGCTTGAACAACAGGTCACCGCGCACGCTGGGCAGCAGATGGTAGTCGCGCAAGGCACGCTCGTTCCGCAGCGCATCGACCAGTTGCAACCCTGCTTGCGGGCCTTCCGCCATCGACACCGCGACCGCGCGATTCAACTCGACCACTGGCGACGGCGCGATCACGGCAAGCCTTGCGTACAGCGACGCGATCCGCGGCCAGTCGGTATCTTCTGCGTGCAGCGCGCGTACATGGCAGGCGGCGATCGCAGCCTGCAGCGCGTAGGCACCATTGGCGCCACCGAGTTGCTCCGCGCGTGCCAACGAGGCCAGCCCGAGACGGATCAACAGTCGATCCCAACGCGTACGATCCTGATCCAGCAGCAGGATCGGCGCGCCATCTGCAGCAATGCGCGCATGCAGGCGTGATGCCTGGATTTCCATCAACGCGACCAGCCCATGGACTTCAGGCTCGCGCGGCGCAAGGCCCGCCAGCACGCGTCCCAGCCGCATCGCTTCCTCGCACAACGCCGGCCGCATCCAGTCCCCGCCCGAGGTGGCGGAGTAGCCTTCGTTGAAGATCAGGTACACCACTTCCAGCACCGCAATCAGGCGCGGCGCGAGATCCCCGCCGCGGGGCACTTCGAACGGCACCCGCCTTTCAGTGAGCGCGCGCTTGGCGCGCACGATGCGTTGCGCGACCGTTGATTCGGGCACCAGGAACGCGCGTGCGATCTCCGGCGTGGTCAAGCCACCCAGCATGCGCAGGGTCAGCGCGACTTGCATGTCACGCGTCAATGCCGGATGGCAGGCGGTGAAGATCAACCGCAGCAGATCGTCGCCGATGTCGTCGTCCAGCGCGTCCGCGTGGTCCGGGGCATGCGTCATGGCGACGGTTTCGAGTTCGTATCCAATCGCTGCGTGCTTGTCGCCGCGCATCTTGTCGTGGCGCAACTGGTCGATCGCGCGTCGCTTGGCCGTGGTCATCAGCCAGGCACCGGGATTGTCGGGCACACCCTCCTGCGGCCAGCGTTCCAGCGCGACGACCAGCGCTTCCTGCGCCAGATCTTCGGCCTGACCGACGTCGCGCAACATGCGCGCCAGGCCCGCAATCAGGCGCGGCGCTTCGATCTTCCAGACCGT